>CAZZBK010000107.1:0-21728 GCA_964652155.1 uncultured Planctomycetaceae bacterium
AGGTCGCGCGGGTGCGACATCTGGCTTACAGTACCGAAAAGTCCTACGTCCAATGGATCGAACGCCATATCCGCTTTCACGGCATCCGCCATCCCAATAGGCCCAATCGCTGCGATTACTTCAATGGCATGCAGCCGCGCAGGGTTCAAGAGCCCACTCAGGCCGCCTCGCCGCGGCGCACGGCCAACCAAGCGGTCGGTACCATCACGAGCACGATGCCGCCGAGCGTGAGCAGGTCAAAAGTGCGTCCCCAGAAGACGATATCCATGAGCATGCCAAACGCCACTTGCGTGAGCCCGGCGACCGAGACCTTGGCGGGACTGCCGGCGGCGAACGCTTTGGTCATCAGCACTTGGCCGATCGTCGCAAAGGCGCCTACGCCGAGCAGCAACAGCCAGCCCGGGTAATCGGCCCCGAAGTCGAACCCTTCTGGACGCGGATCGACGGCCAACGTCGCCAGCACGAACAGCAGCGACACGCCTGAAAAATGCACGACGATCGCCCGGGGATCGACGTTCTTGATCCGATGCAAACCGATCACGGACAGCGCGCTGGTGAACGAGCTGAAGAGCGCGACCTGATAGGCGAAGCTCGGCCGCTCGAGATGCGGTTGTTGAATGAGATACACGCCGGCGACCCCGCTGGCGATGGCGACCCAGACCTCGCTACCAGGCCGCACGCGCAACAACGGCCAGCTCAGCAGCGCGACCCAAACCGGATACATGTGCGTCAGGGTCAGAAAGTCGGTGACCGGCATATGGGTCATTGCATAGAAGCTGCACAACATGCTGACGCTGCCGGCCAGCGAGCGCCACCAAAGGGTCTTGGGGCGCAGGAAGACGAACGTCGCCCCACGCCACCAGACGAGCAACATCGAGAACCCCAGCGCCAACAGAGCGCGGGCCAGCGCGACGACTTGCCAGTCGAAATGCTCTCGGGCCCCATGGCCGCAGCTTGTCATCAGCGCAAAAAAGAAGGCGCTGGCGACCATCCAGAAATAGGGCAACACGAAGCGGGTGGGGGTATAAGGTGCGGCGGGCCAAGTGAGCCGCTGATTTTAGAGAGCCGCGTCAGGGTCAGCAACCGCAAACAAGCTCTCGTTCGGCCGCAGGCATGGGGGAACGATCTTCCCGTAAATCGCGATTTTGCCGACCCGACCGTCAGCCGCCTGGCAATTCAGAGGGTATATTTGACCTATTCGGCCCGTCACCGAACGGCTCGTGTTGCTCGTCCTCTTCTCTCGCGAATCATTGCCAACCATGTCTGAGCCAACGTTTGATTTTTACAAGGATATCGGCCGCAGCTACAGCGATCCCGAGGGGGTCAATCCGCGGTTCGTGTTGCAGCCGATGGAGCCGATCCCCTGCGCGGCATTCCCCACGCACTTCAAGGTTCACATCGACGACCAGGTTGTGGAGCAGGACATTCTGTACAGTCATCTCGCGTTGCTGAAGCTTTGCAAACAGTGCACGTTTAACACCGTGCTGGACATCGGCACGAATCATGGCAACGTGGCCAATGTACTGCATCGCCTCGGCAAACAGGTGACGGCGATCGAGCCACATCCGCCCAACCCGCAAGACTCGCCCATTTATTACGAGGCCGAGTATCAGCGCGATTACATGGAGATCTCGTTTCCCAAAAAGTTCGACGCGATCTGGTGCAGCCATGTGCTTGAGCACATTCGCAACCCGGGCGCGTTCCTGGACAAAATGTATGACGACCTGGCGCTCGGCGGCGTGCTGGCGCTAACGGTGCCCTATATGGACTTCAGCTTTCACCCCAGCAACTTCGTCATCGGTCATTGCAATAAGTACAACGACCTGAGCCTGATCTACAACCTGATCTGCGCCGGCTTCGATTGCCGCTATGCCTCGGTGCGGGTTTACAGCGGACAGATTTCGGTGTTGGTCCGCAAGAACCCGACCAATCTGCCGCGGTCGAATTCCGCCTATTCCTTGCTGCCTCAGGCAAATCCCACGCTGCTGCATGAGAAGGCCTATGTGGCGCAGGAGATTTGCGAGATGTTCCCGGTCCCCGTCAATGCGGACTCGTTCATCGGCACGTTTGACGGCAGCAACTGGGGCGATCCGCTCTAAAACGGTTGCACAGCATCTCAGCCACGAGCGGACAAGGCGATGATCGTCGGCATCGCAACGATCCGGACGAGCACGTTTTTGAACGCCGGAGTTTTCGAGCGCGGATCGAGTTGTCGCGGCACCAGCACGTTGGCCTCGGGACAGTACATGGCCACGTTCCCCGCGCGGATCTTGTCGAACGACGTGAGTTGAATGTTGTCCATCGCGCCGGTCTCGTTCAGAATTCGCACACGCTCACCGGGCTCAAAGCCCAAGCGGCGAATATCGTCAGGGTGAATCAGCACCACGTCGCGGCGATCAATGCCCCGATACAGATCGTAGTCTTCGTACACGACCGTGTTGAACTGCCCCTCGCTGCGAATCGTCATGAGCCGGAGTTGGTCGCCGGCGCCGATTAACTCGGGCAAATCGTGGCTGGCGATGCGTGCCTTGCCGCTGGGGGTGGGGAACCGCGGCTCGTGGAACGTGCGGCCCGCGATCTGAAATTCCTGTTTCGTGCGGTCGATGTCGCCGATGGCTTCCCAGCCGGGGACAATGCGGGCGATCGTCTCGCGAATCCGCCGCGTGCTTTCCAGTTCCTGCCAGTCGATTGGGCCGGTGTTGCCCAAGACGCCCCGAGCGAGATGCGCGATGATTTCGATCTCGCTGCGCGGACCGTCGTGTCGCCGTGGGCCACCGTCACTCAACCGGACGTAACTGAACATCGATTCCTGGGTGGTCGGCTGCGGTTCCTCGTCGCGGGCCAACACCGGTAGGATGATCGTCTCGGCCGCCAGGCCATGCGCGTGTCCGGTGTTGAGGGTCGTGTTCATATACACGAGCAGATCGAGCTTGCCGAGTGCGTGGGCCGCGTAGCTGGCGTCGGGGTTGCTGCCGTAGAGATTGCCGCCGAGGCAGACACCCATGCGGACGCGCCCCTGTTCGGCGGCCTCCATGCAGGCCATCGTGTCGTAACCTGGCTGGGTGGGCAGTTGAATGCCGAAGTGCGATTGCAGTCGGTCAAAGATCGCCTGCTTGAGTTGCGGCGTCACGCCAACCGAGCCAATGCCTTGCACATTCGAGTGGCCGCGGATGGGCATTAGCCCGGCGTGCGGTCGTCCGACCATGCCGCGCAACAGCGCGAGGTTGGCAATCGCCTCGACGTTTTCCACCCCATGCACGTGATGCGTGATCCCCATGGTCCAGGAAAAGACCACGTTCTTGGCGCGGGCATAACGCACGGCAAGCTCGTCGATCTGGGCACGCGGCACCCCGCTCTTGCGCTCGATGTCGGCCCAGTCGTGTTGTTGCAATTGGTCACGCAGCGCGGGCCAACCTTCGCAGCCGTTGTTCAGAAACGGTTCGTCGATCGCGCCGAGTTCGACGATCCGCTTGGCGACGCCCGTCAGCAGGGCCAAGTCGCCGCCGATGTGCGGCTGCACGTAATAGGTCGCCATCTTGGTGCCAAACAGCAAACTCCACGGATCGCTGGGGACGCGGAAGTTGACCAGCCCGGTCTCGACGAGGGGATTGATGACGATCACTTCGCCGCCGCGACGGCGCAGATTTTTCAGCGTCGTCATGAGCCGAGGGTGATTGCTGGCCGGGTTGCCGCCAATGACGAACACCAAGTCGGCCTGTTCGAGGTCGCCGAGCTGTATCGTGCCGGTGCCGCTGCCGAGCACGTTGCCCAACCCGACGCCGCTGGCCTGATGGCAGTAGTAACTGCAATTGTTGACGTTGTTCGTGCCGTAGACGCGCGCGAACAACTGGAGCAGAAAGGCCGCTTCGTTCGAGCTGCGGCCGCTGAAGTACCAGAAGGTGTCGTCGGGAGGCAGGTCTTTGAGCTTGGCGATGATCGACGCAAAAGCCTCGTCCCACGAGATCGGCTGATAATAGTTCTCGCCGCGGCGCACACGGACAGGTTGGGTGATCCGGCCGCATGTTTCGAGTTCGCGCGGCGAAAAGGCCTGCATCTGCGCAAGGGCATACGTCTGCCAGAACTGCTCGCGAATGGCACCTTGCATGTCGGAGACCATCGCTTGTAGCGACTTCTTGCAGACCTCGGGAAAGTGGCCGGACTCGTTGACCATGCCGCCCGCCTGGCCCCCCATGCCCAAGGCACAGGTTTTGCATGCGTTCTTGCTGCGCATGGCCTTCCAGAGTTTCCAGAGTCCGCCCGCCTCGCGTGCCTTGCTAAACGTGTAGAGGATCGCCGGCCAGCCGCCGCCGCCTGAGACTTTACGCATGAACAGAACACTCCCAGAAACTCACCGGGCCGAATCAGTTTGAGTCATTAGGGCAGAAATGCACTGACCGCAATTGAACCGCATGGTTGGTCGTCGATCGTGAGCGATACCGTACCCGAATCGGCAATGATTTCGTGTGTTCGATAATGAGGTCCGTGGGATGCGTCCACGGTTGGCTCGCGATGGATTTCGAGTTGACGGTCCATCAAATTCACAAGCCAATACTCGCGAATGCCGGCCTCGGCATACAGCCGCGCCTTGAGCGTTCGATCGAGCTCCAACGAAGTATCCGCGACTTCTACGACAAGAATAATATCCGTGGGTTGTGGATGGCGCTGAGCGTAATCGCGATGCACACCACGAGCCACCACGATATCGGGCTCAGGTTCACTCGTGGCCGATAATCGGATCGGCTGTTGATGGCGCAAAGCCGTTCGCAGCGGCACGAGCTGCGCCAGCTTTTCGGACAACACCTCGACCACAAAACTATGCGATGCCCCAATCGGATTCATGGGAACAATTACTCCAGATAGCAATTGGACTCGATCATCCTCGGCCAATATCCCCGCCGCGATCATCTGGTCGTACTTCTCGACCGAGATGGGGTAAATCGCGGGGACGTCAAGCGTCGAGGGATCGATATACGGGGGCTGGCCGAGACTCATGGCAGATTCAATTACTCAAAGGAATCAGGAGAACAACCGTTCGACCGCGATCGACAGTCCGGGCAGCACGCGCGGCAAGCTCAACGTCTGCGCGCGGCCGAGTGTCGCGCTCGCGCGGTCCGACTCATGCACCACCACTTGTTCGCTCTCGGGATCGACCACCACGACCGTAGTGACCCCGGCGGACAAATACTCGGCCACCTTGGCAAGCACGTCGGGCCAACGATCCGTCGGCGAGCGGACTTCGCACACCAACTCGGGTGCCACGCTCGGATACCCATCGGGCAGCGCCCCTTTAGGTAGCCGCTGATAACTGTAATACGCCACGTCGGCGCCCCGAACCGTGTCGGGATTGCGCGACGTCACCACCCCCGATCGTAAAAATACTAACCCCTGCTTATCACGATCGACAAATTCCCCTAGCTGAAAAGCAAGCTGAGTACAGACGTAACCATGACGGCACCCTGGTATTTCACACGGAACAGAAGCTCCAATGACCAGTTCGCTGGGCTGGCCAAGATCGGCGAGCCGAAAGAACTCTTCTGCCGTCAGTAATGCATGTGTGGTGGCCATGTGGGGTTTCCGCTACCAATACTATTTTGCGGAGTTAATCAACTCGACCATTTTCTCTTTGGGCACTGCGCCTAAAATGCGATTCACTTCTTCCCCCTTGTTGAGCATCAGCAGCACGGGGATCGCCTCGATCTTGTATTTCAGGGCAATCGCTTCGTTCTGATCGATGTCGACCTTGCCGACCTTGATCTTGCCGTCGTACTCGACCGCAAGTTGCTCGCCCGTCGGCCCGATGGCCTTACACGGACCGCACCATTCAGCCCAAAAGTCGAGCAGCACGGGCTTGTCGCTCTGCAGGACTTCCTTGTCAAAATTATCGACCGTGATCGTGATGTACTTGTGGTCCCCCTTGTCGACCGTGGCGGGGCCCTTGAGCGGTCCGCTCGATTGAGTGCAAGAGGTCATCGTCATTGCCAAAAGGCCCAGTAACGTCCATGTTCGCATGTTGAGTGCTCCGTAAATATCGTGGTAAAAATTAAGGTGCCGACAGCCATGCCGCCGGATTGGAATGATCGAAAACCGATAAAAACTAGCCGAGGCTCACCGTGACGGTCTTGCTCTCGGTGTAGGCGTCGAGTCCGCGCTCGCCGAGCTCGCGACCAAGGCCCGACATCTTAAAGCCGCCGAACGGCGCGGCGGCATCGAACACGTCGTAGCAGTTGATCCATACCGTGCCGGCACGAATTTTGTGCGCCAGGTAATGCGCCTTGCTGATGTCGCGAGTCCAGACCGCGGCCGCCAGGCCGAAGGTCGTCTTGTTCGCGCGGGCCGCCACCTCGTCAAGGTCCTTGAACTTGAGCACCGACATGACCGGCCCGAAGATTTCTTCTTGTGCAATCGCCATGTCGTCTTTGACGGCCGTGAACAGCGTCGGCTCGACATAGAAGCCCTGGCTACCGTGCCGCTTGCCGCCCGTGACACACTCGGCCCCTTGCTGCTTGCCCAGCTCAATGTAACGCATGATCTTATCGAACTGCTCGCGGTCGACCTGCGGCCCCTGTTCGGTCGCCATGTCAAGTGGGTTGCCCAACTTGCGGGTCTTATTCATCGCGACGATGCGATCGATCAATTTGTCATGCAGCTTGTCCTGCACAAACACGCGGCTTCCTGCGCAGCAGCACTGCCCCTGATTGAAGTACAGGCCGAAATGAGCGCCAGCTGCGGCGGCGTCGAGGTCGGCATCGTCGAAGATGATGTTGGGGCTTTTGCCGCCAAGCTCGAAGGTGATCCGTTTGAGGGTTTGTGCGGCGTCGCGCATGATGATCCGCGCGACCTCGCCCGAGCCGGTGAAGGCGATCTTATCGACGTCGGGATGCTTGACGAGGGCCGCTCCGGCGGTGGGACCGTAGCCGGGGACGATATTGATGACGCCATCGGGAATGCCCGCCTTCTGCGCAAGTCGTGCCATTCTCAAGCAACTGAGCGGCGTCTGCTCGGCCGGCTTCATGACGATCGTGCAGCCGGCGGCCAGGGCGGGACCCCATTTCCAGGCCACCATGAGCATCGGGAAGTTCCAGGGGATGATCTGCCCGACGACCCCCACCGGCTCGCGTCGCGTGTAACAGAAATAATTGCCGCGGATGGGAATCGTCTGCCCGTGAATCTTGTCGGCAAAGCCGGCATAGTAGCGGAGGCAGTCGATGGTCAGCGGCAGATCGGCGGCCCGGCTGTCGCGCAGTGGCTTGCCATTATCGAGCGATTCGAGGGCCGCGAGTTCTTCGAGCTCGTCTTCGATCAGGTCGGCGAGCTTGTTGAGCAAGCGGCCTCGGTCGCGAGCATCCATTTTCGACCAGGGGCCGTTCTCGAACGCATCTCGGGCGGCCTTGACGGCCAAATCGACGTCGGCCGCGTCCCCCTCGGCGACCTGGGCAATCACTTCCTCCGTCGCCGGGTTGAGCGTGGCGAAGGTCTTGCCGCTGACGCTGGGAATCCATTTGCCGCCAATAAAACAGTCGGTATGACGGACTTGCGGTTGCTTGACAGGAGCGGGAGCCGTTGCCGTGGCCATGAGACACCTCCGAGGGGGAACAAAGCGGGCGATGGGTTTGCTAGCAGTTCTGGCATTTCGAACTGCCTCTATTCTATCGCTTGGGATGATCTGATGCCAACGCACACCTCTATTCCCCCAGGTAGGCTTAGTTTGTTACGATTCGCCCCCTGATGCGTCCGGTCAAGGAGGACCGCGATGAATGTGCTGGCGCTCGTCGACCATCCGAATCATGTGTGTTGCCGTTATCGCATTGCCCCGTTTGCGGCAGCGTTGGCGGCACGGGGTTGGACGCTGCGCTTGCAATCACTCTCGGGCGATACGTGGTCGCGGCGCGAACAGCTTCGCGCGGCCGAGCAGGCCGACGTCGTCATCTTGCAGCGCAAGCTATTGCCGCTGTGGCAAGTTCGCCTGTTGCGCAAAGCGTCGCGCGTGCTGATCTACGACTTCGACGACGCGCTATTCTGCCGCGATAGTTACAGCCGCAAGGGGCCGTTGAGCTGGGCGCGGTTGGCCCACTTCTGGGCCACGATCTATGCCGCCGACGCCGTCTTCGCCGGCAATCGCTTTCTGCAACAGCAAGCCAGTCAGTACGTCGACCCTGCCAAGGTCTTCCTGTTGCCCACCTGTGTATCGAGCGCGCGGTATCCCCTGGCGCGTCATCGCCGCGCGGGTCGCCACGCTCGACTCGTCTGGATTGGCCAGCACAGCACACTGCCTGGCCTGTACCAAGCCGAACCGCATTTGGCCGCTGCGGCGGATCGTCTGCCCGGTTTGCGGTTGCGAGTCATCTGCAATCGCTTTCCGCAATTGGCTGGCGTGCGCGTCGTGCGTCGTGTGTGGAATGAGACGACCGAGACCGCCGAGGTGGCCGATGCCGACCTGGGCATCTCGTGGTTGCCCGACGACCCGTGGAGCCGCGGCAAGTGCGGACTGAAAGTGTTGCAGTATATGGCCGCCGGTCTGCCGGTGATTGCCAACCCCGTGGGGATGAACTGCGAAATGATCGTCCACGGCGAGAACGGGTTCTTGGTCTCGACGCCCGCCGAGTGGGCCGAGGCCATCGCCACGCTGGCCAACGATCCCGACCGCCGCGCGTGGATGGGAGCGATGGGCCGACAATTGCTAGAAGAGCGGTTCAGCGTCGAACGCTGGGCGCCACGCTTTGCCGAACTGGTCGATCAACTCGGCCGCGGCGCCGTGACCATCAACCCGAGCCGCGCGCAGGAGTCGTTCATCTAATGCGACCGTTGCGCCGACTGGTCTGCTGGAGCGTGTTGCTCGTGGGCTGCCGCACGGTGGTCGATCCGGGCGAGCTGCTACCCATGCGCAACGCGCTGGTTTTCGATCAATTGGTCGTGTACAGCAACTTTCGCTTGCCACAGCACCATCGCTTGCTTGACGACGTTCGCATTCAGCGCGGCGATATGCTCGGCAAGCTCAATTTGCCGCCGTCGGATGAGCCGATTCACGTTTACTTGTTCGACACCGAACAAGACTTCGGGCGGTTCATGTCGCGGCAGCACCCAGACTTTCCCACCCGCCGCGCGTTCTTCATCGAGAACGACACGCGGCTGGCCGTGTACGCGCATTGGGGCGACCGCGTCGCCGAAGACCTGCGGCACGAAGTGGCCCACGGCTACCTGCACTCGATCGTGCGTACCATTCCGCTCTGGATCGATGAAGGGCTGGCCGAGTACTTTGAAGTGCCACGCGGCGCTCGCGGGGTCAACGTGCCGCATGTCCAACTGCTCATGGACAAAGTGCTCCGCGACGGGTGGCGACCCAATCTCGAGCGCCTCGAACAGCTTCGCACACCAGCCGAGATGACTCAGGACGACTACGCCGAGGCCTGGGCCTGGTCGCACTGGCTGCTCGATACCGAGCCGCCAAGGCGTGAAATCCTCTGCGGATATCTGCGTGCCCTGCGCGACACGGGCAACGCCGAACCCCTGGCCTCCGCCTTGCGACGCACCAGCGGCGGAATTCCCGAGCAGCAACTGGTCGAGCATCTATATCGACTCATGCGTGCGACGAGTGTGAAGTGATCCGGCGAATGCTCCATCGTTTGTTATCAAGTGTGATCTGATGTACATACCGGCCCACTTCCAGCAAACCGACCTCGGGCAACTATTCGACTTCATCGAGCGGCACAGTTTCGCGTTGCTCGTGTCGCAACTCGACGGCGAGCCGTTTGCGACCCACCTGCCGCTGTTGCTCGATCGCACTCAAGGAGAGTTCGGCACGCTCGTTGGGCACTTGGCCCGCGCTAATCCGCACGGTCGCGTCACCGATGGCGTCAGCCTGTGTGTGTTCAGCGGCCCGCACGTGTATGTGACCCCCGCGTGGTACGAGGCCGAGCATGTTGTGCCCACCTGGAACTACCAGGCAGTTCATGCCTATGGCACGATCGAGTGGCTCGACGATCACGCGGCGACGGTTGAGGTGGTGCGCGATTACGTGACCACCTACGAACGCACGCGGACGCAGCCTTGGTCGGTGGCCGCGGGAGACCCGTATGTGGACAAACTGGCTCAGGCGGTGATTGCGTTTCGCTTTCGTGTCACGCGCCTCGAAGGCAAATGGAAGCTGAGTCAGAACCAACCGCATGAACGGCGAGCCAAGGTGATTGCGGCCCTGGAGCATCGGCCGGATGAAAACGCGCTCGCGATCGCGCAAGCCATGCGCGAGGCGCTGTCGCGGGGGTAAGCGGTCCAAACCAGGGATCGCCGAGAAAAGAAGTCGAATTAATCGTTCAGATGGGGCGAAATAGAATCTTGCCAAGGTGCGATCGAGAAAATACGATAGTGAGCATAGCTTACGGAGGGTAAGCGAATGGTTAGCGGTCTGACTCGAAATCAGATGCCCAGCAATGGGTTGAGGGTTCGAATCCCTTGCCCTCCGCTTAATGAGGAAGCCGTCATCGTAACCCGTTGACGGCTTTTCTTTTGCGACGAACTCATTTCAGTCTTCCTTTCCGTTGTGCTGAAATTGTGCTGAATCCGTTCCCAGCGAGCCGACAGGGCTCGCCAGTCTTACTCGTGCGCGATCATTCGCTGCAGCCAGCCGCTGCATCGCGGCCTGGGAAGCCGAATCGGCGATATGTGTGTATAGCTGCATCACCTCCGGATCGACATGGCCCACCCAACTCCGCAGCACCGCCTCGGGGATCCCTTTGGTCAATGCGTCGGAAATGAAGCTGTGGCGAAATGTATGCACGTGCCCCGGCAGACCAAGCCGCTTCAAGATGCGTTTCAGGTACTGAAGCAGACGTCGCTCGGAGATTTGGTGGTCACCCTTCGGATAGCGACTGGATGACGCCGACGTGAGGACCCACGGGCATCGCCTGGGCAAACCTGAGAGCAGTTTGCGTACGACAGGGTGCATTGGCACCACACGTTGATCGCCGGTTTTCGGCTTCCAGCCGTCCTTGGGGCGGATGTGCAGCACACCGTGGTCGAAGTCGACGTCGTCCCAGGTAAGCCACTTGAGTTCACCGACTCGCATGCCCGTTTCAGCCAGTATCACCATCGCCAACTTGTGCGGCGGTTCCGCTACGGCCAGGATTTGTTCGACCTCGGCCCGAGTCCAAAATGGCTGAGGCTTGCATTTCACCTTCTTAAGCTTGAGGTTGCGCAACGGATCGGTGCTAATCAGATTGCGTGACAAGGCAAAGTTGACGAACTGACGGATGATAACCGTCTCGTTAAGAACGGTCTTGGGCTGAGCCGGTTTGATCTTGCGAGCAACCGCCTCGGCCCGATAGGCATCGATAAAGCTGAGGTCAATATCGAGGATCGACTTGGCCTTACGGCGATTGGCCAAATCGAGCACTCTACGTTGAACCAATTCAATTTTTTGCAGAGTCTTTCTCGCTTTCCCTTCAGTGCGCAGATGGCTCAGATACGCCGAGGTCACCTGCTCGATCGATGGGGCTTTGACTTGCTTCGCATAACGACCTTCGAGAATCTCGGCTTCGAGTCGAATGGCCTTGCTGCGTGCTTGTTTTTTGCTGGTGGTTTTGAGCGACGGCCGATGTTGTTTGCCGCCAAGCTGAAAATTGGCATACCAGCGATTGCCTCGCTGGAAGATGCTGACCACTTCGCCGACTTTCTCGAACGAAGCGGAATCATGTTGTGCAGGTCTATTGTCCATTCAGTAATCCTTGATTGAATACCAATCGGAGCAGGCGATCACGGAAGAAGCGGACATGCTTGCCCACCTTGCGGGAGCAGGTACCCAGCAGTCCGCGTGATCGCCAGTCGTAAAGAGTTGCCTTGGACATCTGCAGCATTTCGGCTGCTTGATCCAAGGTCATGACGGGCGGGAATCGCTCAGCCCAGTTCGGGTCGGCGAACGAAGCGGAGATTTCCTTATCGGTGAGCTTGAGACTCTGCTCGCCTTCCATGGCACAATCCAAGGTCGTGGTCGATGAGGCGCACCAAAGAGGGCGCCACGTACCTTGGAGTGTCGATCAGAGTTGAAGCGGCGTCTAAGTGCCTGGCGCGGGCGTAGCGCGGGTCTGGGCGGTTTCCCAGACTATGCCGGTGCCGGTTCCATCGGCTCGAAAACGAATTTTTTCGAGGTCTTGATTCAGTGTTCGCACGGCTTCACGCAATCGCTGTGAGTCGGTGCCACCTGGGAGCGGATCGTCAATTCTGTCAGGCCAACCATCTTCTTGGAACGCATCCAGGATTCTCACGATGTTATCGGCGCGCGTTCTGCTCCTGACCCGACGTACGACCTGATCGCCGAAGCGAAGTTCTCCGGTATCCTGGTTCCATACAGGAAGCACGCGAACATGGTTCGTCTCACTCTCACCGATTTCGCGTAACAGCCGTTTGTGAGTGCCGGACGTAATATGATCGAGTTCCAGCGCAAGATCGACTGAAGCACGAAGCTCTGATACACCCTTGAGCTTCATCCACATGCCGACGGTCCCCAGCGAACGATAGCAGTCCTCCATGTTGCCGCCCAGAAATGCTCGGTCCTCTGCACTCAGTAGCTGCTCCCATACTGTGAGGGCAGAAACTGGCGATTTTAGAATCAGACGACAACGAAGCAGTTGTTCCTGCAGTGGTAACGGCAGAATCTGTCGCTTGACTTCGGGCGATGGAGTCGAGGACGGGCTTATTTCACTCATGATCCGACGTCTCGAAGTTTCAATAGCTATCCGGCCACCACCATGTATCTTGACGCAAAAGACCGAAATATTTAGCGCGATGGTCCTATGCCGCGAGTCATTTGATTCTGCACCGTACTCTTCCGTTTGAAATCGTAGAAGTGCAGGCTGGGGACAGGCAACCCACGTACGCGATTCTCTGGTTTGGTCGGATGAAACGATTCAATTACCTGCATTTTGCTCGGATTTGAGAACGCTGGACACTTTGGCGGCCCAAGAAGCTGCGCGGGAAGGCCGAAGCCGCGAGAAGCCGATAGCTATGCGGCCCCTATGTATCTTGACGCAAAAAATCGAAATATTTAGCGCGCGACGGGAGTCGGCCTTGCCGTTGGGATGCGAATCAGCGACTGTGTGACTTGCGAGTCAGATCAAACGTTGAAGTTGGCTCTTCAACGTCGAGTTTTCCGTCCGATTTCTCAGCCGATGAGTTTAGCCGCGCGCTTTTGCGGCAGGACAATTCGAACGCCGCCCCGTCGCGTCATAAGCACTGCTTGCGGTGGAGCGTCGTTCTGGGCGCTATCCAGATTCCCGACTTTGGGAGTTCCCAACGGTTGGCTTCTGGATACTCTCCAGCGAACGCATCCAGGTCGACTGCGGACCACCCTTCAAGGCGGACCCGTCATAAATGCGGTAGAAGCCAGCTGCCGGTGCCGCGAAAGTAAACGCCGTCGAAGTTTTTCTAAGATGCTATTTTTCGATGGACCGAGCATCTTCGGGCGTTAGCTTTGCCAATTCCTCCTTCATCTTCTGCATGTCGGCCGCGTAGCGATCGGTACCGTCGATTGGCGCAGACGTGCCTGACGCTGTCGCCGATTCGGGGCCACTTTCTTAAACGTTGGAGTCGCAACCACTCAAGCTGACGATTAGCAAGAACAGAGTATAGGTTACAACGAACGGCGCGCGTCCCGTCATGGGGTGGTTCCTTTGCTTGATAGAGAGTTGTTTGACGTCATTGGTGACGATTCGGACACTCGGCAAACAAGCCGGTTTGTTGAGACACGTCAATCCAGCGGGTTAACTCTCGTTAACGAACTCTCTGCACCCGTCGAGCTATTGAGTGAGCGGCCGTCGGCGAGATTGTTCAGCGGCGCCAGATTCAGTTTCAGTTCCATGAAACCGCAGTACAGCACCGGCACGACGAAGAGTGAGACGAGTTCCACGAACATGCCGAAAAACACCGGCAACGCCATCGCGCGCGCCACATCGGCTCCCCGACCGGTTGCGAGCATGACGGGTAATAGCGCTGCAAAGGTTGTAAACGCGGTCATCAGACAGGGGCGAATGCGCCGCCGACCGGCTTCTACGGTGGCTTCGCGAATGTCCTGGACGGATCGCATGGGACGCTTGGCGAACAGTTGCTCCATGTACGTCGCAATGACGACGCCGTCGTCTTCGGCAATGCCGATCAGCGCGATTAGGCCGATCCAAATGGCGGTATTCATCTCAATACCGTAGATACCCAAACCGATCATTCCACCGAAAACGGCAATCGGGATCTGGGAGAAAATAATCAACGTCAACGGCAGGTTGCGGAAATTGAGGTAAATGATCAGCAGGTCGAGAAGGATCACGATCGGAATAATCACGAGTAGGCGGCGATTCGCTTCGATCTGATTCTGAAACGATCCGACCGGCAGCAACGCGTAGCCGGGGGGAAGCGTGAGCGTTCCCGCAGTCTGTGCCTGACGCAGTGCGCCCTCGACGGCCTCCACCGTTTCAAGGTCGCCGGCCATTCCGGACGGAGCAAATGCGATGTGAGCCACCAGTCGGGCGTCCTCGCTGCTGATCATGCCCGGTCCCCAGGTGGTGTTCATCTTGGCCAACGTTTCCAGCGGAACGACTTCGCCAGTCTCGGTGACGACGGGGAGTCGAGCTAGGTCGTCGATCCGTTCCCGTAAATCGCGTTGGTAACGAATGCGAATCGGGTAGCGTTCACGCCCTTCGACAGTCTGCGTCAGGTTCATGCCCCCCACCGCCGTTTCGATAACCTGATTGACCGCCATCGTCGTCATGCCGTAGCGAGCCGCCGTATCGCGATCGATGTCAAACTCCACGTAGGGCATGCCCAGTACTATGTCCGGATTAACCGTAGCCGCATTGACCTGCGGTATCTGCCGGAGTTGTTCGGCAACTTTGCGGGCGGCTTCGGCGAGTCCATCGAGGTGATCGCCATAGACGCGGATCGCCATCGGCGCCTTGATGCCGCTTTGCAGCATGACGACGCGACCTTCGATCGGCTGCAGCGGCGATGCCGGGGTGACGCCCGGCAACGTGGCGACGGCGTTGATCTGGCTCCAGATGGCGTCGATGGTAATGCCCTCTCGCCATTGGGCCTCGGGCTTGAGCATCACATAGGTTTCGATCATCACGCCGGGGGCCGGATCGAGCGCGGACTCGGCGCGCCCGATTTTTCCCAGCACGTTCTCAACTTCCGGTATCTCGCGGATCAGCGTGTCCTGCGTCTGCAAGACTTCGAGGCCCTGAGAGAAGCTGGCTGCGGGATACAACGTCGGCATGTAGAACCACGTTCCCTCGTCAAGCGCGATCCAGTCGTCGGTCCGTAGGCCTGGGAAACGGTGCTTGAGGTCGACGAAACCGGGCAAGTGGTTCGGCTCAGCGCCTAGACCGCGGGCTACTTGTTCCAGCGGATAGAGCACCGTCGGCAGTCCGAACCAAGCTCCGGCACCGAGCAGAATGATCGTGAACGGTATGGCCATGAAGCTGAACTTATGGGCCAGCAGGAACCGCAATACCGGCTCGTAAATCCATAGGATCGCACGGCTAGTTGGATTCTGTTCGATGGGGCGCAGACGTTCGCGCGACATCAACAAGGCCAGTGCGCCGATGAGAAGCCCGACGAAGCCCACGGTCACCAAGATCGGAAACGGCGACAACTCCTCGAACCGTGGACCCCAGAACAAAAACGTGGCGGCTGCGCCGCCGATTCCTGCCGTCAACGCGACGACGAGCGCCCTCCACAACGGCCAGCGAGAACTATGCAGGAGCAAGCGGCAGAGGGCCGGCACGAGCAACACCGCGACCAGCAGCGCCGCAATCATGGCGAAGGTCTTGGTCCAGGCTAGAGGCGAGAATAGCTTGAAATCGCGCCCGGTGAGAAAGAACACGGGCAGGAAGCTGACGATCGTGGTTGAGACGCCGGTCATCACGGCCGGCGCCACTTCATGCGTGGCGTCGATAATCACTTCCGTGCGGCTACGCGGATCGGGCGACGTTTCGGCGCTATTGGAATCTAGGTGGCCGGTCGCTCGACTCTGTCCCCATTCGACCAGGTGCTGGTAGATGTTTTCGGAAATAATGATCCCCAAATCGGCGACTTCCCCAATGGCAATCGCAATCCCGGCCAGCGACATGATGTTGGCGTCAATCTGGAACCAGCGCATACCGATGAACGACATCAACACGGCCATCGGCAGCGTAACGGCCACGATCAAGCTGGCTCGAAAGTGAAGCAGGAACAGCACGATCACCACGGCCGTGATGACCAATTCCTCTTGCAGCGATTCCGTCAGCGTAGCCACGGTCTCATTGATCAGTCCGGTGCGGTCATAGACCGGAACGACTTTGACCCCCTTAAGACCAGGCTCGATTTGTATGAGCTTCTCACGGACCCGCTCAATGACCTCGCGGGGATTCTCGCCGAACCGCATCACGACGATTCCACCGACCGACTCCCGGCCGTTAAGGTCGATCGCGCCGCTGCGGAAGTCGGGGCCGAGTTGCACCTGGGCCAGATCTCGTATCCGTACCGGGACGCCGTCCCGCGAGAGCACGACAGTTTTTTCGATGTCTTCCAGGGCTTGCCGCGAATCCTTGTTCTGACCGATGAACCCGCGACCGCGAATGACGTACTCCATGCCGCCCGACTCGACCGTTTTGGCGCCGACGTCGATATTGGAATCCTTGACGGCGGCGATCAGACGATCCAGCGGGATATCGTGAAAGCGGAGCGCGTCGGGGGCGACTTCGATCTGATACTGCCGCACATAACCGCCGACGCTGGCAACCTCGCTGACTCCTTGCACCGATTGCAGTTCGTACTTGATGACGTAATCCTGAAGCGTGCGCAGTTCCGCGAGGTTCATCCCCGGCGGACCTTCCAGGACGTAGTAGAAGATTTGCCCCAGCGCCGTGGCGTCGGGACCGAGAGTGGGCGTCACGCCTTCGGGCAGCGACGCGATGGCCGTCCCCAATCGCTCCAGCACGCGCGACCGCGCCCAGTAGAAATCGGTCCCGTCGGCGAAGGTTACCTGCACGAAGCTGTAGCCGAACATACTCTTGCCGCGCACGCTTTCGGCATGGGGAACCGTCAGCAGGGCGACCGACAGCGGATAGGTGACCTGATCCTCGACGTCCTTAGGCGAGCGGCCCGGCCATTCGGTAAAGACGATCACCTGGTTCTCGCCGACGTTGGGGATTGCGTCGATCGGAACGGTGAGGGCGCAGTAGCCGCCGATAGCGGCCACGACGACCGCTCCCAAGACGGTGAGAACCGGCTGGCGCACGCAGAAGCTGATCAAGGCCCGCAGCATTAGGGCGTCCCCGTCTTCGGCTGATCCGTTGCGTCGTGTCGGTGGGGCGATTTCTCGGTTGGAGCCGCGTCGCTCTGCGGCGGAAACTCACGGACCTTTCCACCGCAGCGGAGCATCTCGCTCCCAAAGTACGGATTCAGTAACTCTCCGTTCGGCTGAAGCCAATCACCGCCGCCCCCTGCAACCATCGGGCAGAAGAAGTGCGTGAACGGGCTTTTCGCGGCAGCACTGCGAACCTGAGTTGCGAGGGTCACCACGGCCTGGCTGATCGGCTTGAACTCCTTGCGCGCTCCGGCGAGGTCCAAATGATGCAAATGCTCCGACCTGGCGGCGATCTCCTGTAAGAGTTTCCTGCTCGCTTCCGGGAGCGAGGCCTCCCGCGCGAGTTCGCCGGACGCTTGGTGCAAGGTCTGAGCCGCGGTGGCTGTGGGCTTTTGGTCGGCGGCAAGCGCCTTCTGTACCTCGAAGTAAGCTGCGTAGAGTTGCTCCAGCTTGATGCCCGGTTCACCGGGGATGGGTGTCAGCGCAAGCTGCTGGAATACCAGCGGTCCCGTCCGTTCCTTGCTCTTGGCGATCGCGCGGGTCGGATCGATCAGGCTTGGCTTGCCGGCCAGTTGCATTTGCGAGTCGATCAGAAAGTTGCCGGCGGTGGCGACGTGCTCGCCTGCTTTCAGCCCATCCAGGATGACAATCATGTCTCGTAGGATCGGGCCGATCTTCACGGGCCGAATCTCAAACCGCCCAGGTTGGGTTTCGACATAGATGATGCTGTTGCCCCCGGCCAACAGCACGGCCGCACGCGGCACGAACAACGACGACGGCTGAGGTACCGGCGCGTCGGTGAAGCCGTATCGCGCCGCGGGAACGAGGTCCATACCGCATATCGGACATTGGCCGGGTTCTGTGCGGATGATCTGTGGGTGCATGGGACTGATCCACTTTCCCGCCAAGTCCTGGTCAAAAACTTTTCCTTGAGGACCGATCGGAAGTCTGATGCGAGCTTCCGCGTAGTCGCCAGGCCGCAAACGCCGCTTCTCGTTAAGCAACTCCACACGGACCCCCACGGTTCTCGTCTTTGGGTCGACTGTCGGATCGATGAATGCGACCCGACCGACTAGCGATTCGCCGGGAACCGACTGGACGGTTGCATCGACGCGCTGTCCGAAGCGAATCCGGCCAGCATCGTCTGGAAACAGTTTCAGCATCAGCCACACCGTCGAGAGTTCTGCGATGCGGTAGATCGGATCGCCGGCTTTGACGTAGTTGCCCTCTACCGCCAACTTTTCGATGACCGTGCCGCCTTGCGGGGCATAGATCGTGAGGCGTGACTGAGCTTGCGTCGATTTCTCCAAGTCAGTGAGTTGCTGATCGGTCATCCCAAACTCGCGCAGTCGCTGGCGGGTGTTGGCGGCTAGTGATTCCTGTGCCTGCCGCATGGCAGGCAGCCCACTCGAAGCGGCCAAGGCGCGACGGGCCTCGACGTACTCGACCTGTGCGGCATAAAGCTGCGGGCTGTAGAGGACGGCCAGATGGTCCCCTTTCTGAATGTCGACTCCCGTGTAGTCGGCGAACAGTCGCTCCAGGCGACCGTCGATGTAGGCGGCGATGGTTGCTTGCCGGCTCTCATCCACGGCGATGGCGCCGACGGTTTGAATCGTCGCCTCAATCGGGCCGCTCTGTACGGGAGCCGTCTGAATGTTCGCCAACCGCCGCTGCGCCGGTTCGATCTTAACAGCCAACTCGTCGAGGTTGGCGTTTCCCGCGCTCGAAGCCGGAACTAAAGCCATTCCGCAAATCGGGCAGCGACCGGGAGCCGGTTGCCGAATCTGCGGATGCATTGGGCAGGTGAAAACCGTTCCCGTTGCGGCAACGGTGGCCCCCGGCTGCGCCGCTTCGTGAGCGCTCAGCCACCCCAGCCTCTGGGCTAGGCCGACGATCACGATCAGGATCATACCCGCTGCCAGGAACATGCCGACCGGCAGGAGTCGTCTCACAATCCAATTGAACCGAGCGCGCGGTGAAGTTGGAAGTAAAGCGGAAGATGCATTTGACGCCGATGGCTGAGTGGACATAGCGATCCTTTCCCAACGTTTTCCGCGCCCGAAAGGAGCGCGGATCGTAAATCAGTTAGCAGACGACCGGAGCGGGCTTCCTGGAACAACGACTGCGCGTCGCATGCCACGGCGCACCGGAGTGGCGAGCCGTCAGCGCGCAATGGTGGCGCAATACGTCGTCAAATCCGCCAAATGCAGAATAGCGATTGGAAGGATCGCGACCGCGGGGAGAAGAAGCCGTCGACTCCGATCAGCTCTGCCGGTTCCGGTGTGAAGTCAGCCGCTGCGGACAATGGAGCAGCCGGTGCGGCAATCCACTCCGGCAAGCGTCGGCCGGCGTCGGCCGGTGGGGAAGAGGGCTGGGACGGCACCTCATCGCGGTGGCAAGTGCAGGCCCGTTGGGGAGCGGCTATCCCACAACAGCAAGATCGAGATTTTTGGCAGATTGTGCGAGAAGGCGACCGACTCTGATCCGCGCACGCACGGGAGGGAACCCCACCTGCAAAGGCGATCGACGCCGCCAACCACAGCGTCGTCAAGATTTTCAGAGATGGGCGATATGTGGACATGGCGTCACTCGGAGCTTTCCTCCCAGTATCCGCCGTAGTCCTTCAAATGTCCATGCCGGACTGGTTTACGGCTGAGCCGGTTCCGGCGTTGCCGTAAGTTCGACACCGACGGTCTGGCGGATGCGAGCCAGCGTCGTGGCATATTGCCCCAACGCGCGATGGTAGCCCAGTTCCAAGTTCAGCAGCGTTCGGTAATCACGGATCACACGGTCAAACGTCACGCTGTTGTTGATGAGGGACTTCTGGTCCGTTGCAAAGGTTTGTCGGGCTTGGGGGAGAATCGATTTCTCATAGAGTTCCACGGTTTGGCGGCTGGCATGCGCTTGTTCCCATAGGTCACGCAGCAAGGCATCGATCCGAAGTGCGACTTCCTCCTCGGAAGCATGCGCCGCGTAGTGCTCGCGTGAGGCTTCGGTGGTCATCGCATCGTACTTGCGGTGCCAGATCGGTAGCGTCGTCGACATGCCCACCGTAAAAGAGTCGGCGCCCGCACCCGGCATCATGGCTCCGGGAGCGTCCATCAGGATCCATCCTGCTCCCAGCGTAACATCGGGTCGCCGCTTGAGTCGGGTCACATCGATACCCCAGCGCGTGGCCGCAGTCCGCAGGCGCGCGGCATTCAATTCAGGTTGCGATTCCCTGGCAATCTGCCGAAGCACTTCAAAGTCCGATGGTGGCACTTCCACGTCAACCGTTTTGGGAGCCGACACGGGCGTCATTACGTCACGGCCTGCGAGGCGGTTGATTTCCGCCGTCGTCGCGGCGAGTTGTTGGCGATAGGAAAGCAATTGCTCTTGCAGACTGCTCAATTCGAGCGTCGCCATGAGCACGTCCCCCGGTTGGGCATCACCCGTGGCGATGCGCGCGTTGGCGGTTTTGATGAGCGACTCCAATTGTGCCTGTTCGGCCACCGTGGTCTCGATTTGTTTGCCAAGAACGTAAAGCTTGAACCAACTCGCACGCAGGTCGCCGACGACCCGCAGCGATTCGGTCCGGAACATATTCTCGGCCGCCATGGCCTCCAGGTACGCTTGCCGGGCTTCCGCCCGCAATCGCGCGAGCCACGGCACCATTTGCATGACTTGGAACTCGGCGACTTGTCGGTCGGGTACAAAATTCATCGGCGGAGTAAAGACTGTAGCGCCGACGGACGGATCGGGGAGTTTGGCGACATAGCTGGCCCGCGCCCACTCAGCGCCCGCTTCATGTTGCATGCGGCGGAGCGTGGGATTATTGGCGAGCGTCCACCTCTCCAACTCCAAGAGGGATTCATGCAGCGGCACCGCTGGCGTGGCGAGTAGTTCCGGGGCGGTTGCAACCGGCGGTGGTAAGGGCTGACCAGCGGCACCTTGTGCTTGGTGAGACGCCAAAACGACGGCCGCTGGCGGACTGGGGGCTGGCGGCGGAAATGCGGCAACTTGCGACTGCCCATCCGTCGTCGAACCGGCGCGCAACCGCTGACGAGTCGCTTCGCACCCCAGACAACCGACGAGGGCGATTGCCAAGGCTAAGCAGCTCCAGGAGCATACATATTGTCGTGGTACACCTTGCATGATCGCCTGATTCTCACAAATCGTTTTAAGGGACGATCTCGCGGCGATCTCTATGATTATTGAGAGCTTGCCGAACGTCGATCCGGAATCGACGGAACTATCGGTTTATTCGGCAAGACGGGATGGCTAGATCAGCCCTGTGTAGGTGATAGCTCGCGAAACCCGAGAAACTCGCATTGCGACAGCAGTGCTACTGCGAAAAACCTTGGAGCGCAAGCTTCAGAAACAGGGCGATTATCAGCGTTTTTCAGTCACCTACACAGGGCTG
>CAZZBK010000108.1:0-21612 GCA_964652155.1 uncultured Planctomycetaceae bacterium
CCCCTCAGCGACGGGGCCGTCCTGCCCCGCCACTCGCCCCACCCCCTCCAGCAGCCACGTTCCCCGACGGAACGCCTCGGCCAGCAGCGCCGCCAGCGCCCCTCGCTCCGCGATCGCGAACGCCTCATCGAAGCGAAAAAGATAGAGCAGATGCCCCAGCGCCAGGGTGAGGCGGATAAAATCGCTCTCGGCGTGGACAGCGTCGGCGAGCGTGACCAACAGCGCCGGCGCCAATGCGTCGAGTCCCATCCGGGCGAACAGCACTTTCAACTCATTCACCAGCGCGATATTAACCGCGCGGTACGTGTTCTCGAGAATCTTGCAGGCCTCGGCCACCTCGATGCTCGAAACCGGTACCGTCTGACAAATCGCGCTCGAGTAGAGCCTGTCAGCCAGTCGCAGCGAGTTCTCATCCAAGCCACCGACAACCTTGGGTATGCGCGAGGCTGAGAAGTTCGGATTGCCCGGATCTTCTCGCTCGGGACTATAGGCCACGAAGAAGTCTTCGCCGACGGTCAGGCCTGTGCGTTGCAAAATGGGAAGCAATACGTCGCGTGTCGTGCCGGGGTACGTGGTGCTTTCGAGCACGATAAGTTGGCCAGGGCGCAGCGACTCGGCAATTTGACGACCCGTGGCTTCGATAAACTGCAGATCGGGGTCGCGACTCTCGTTGAGCGGTGTCGGCACGCAGATCAGCAGCACGTCCGCCTCGCTCAGCCGCCTCATGTCGGCCGTGGGCTTGAACTTCTCCGCGTCGAGGCACTCGCGAATCCACTGCGGCTCGATGTGATTGATGTAGCTGCGTCCGGAGAGAAGCATCGCGACCTTTTCGGGGTCGACGTCATAGCCAATCGTCGAGAACCCCGCCTTGATAAAGGCCTGCACGAGGGGGAGCCCCACGTAGCCAAGCCCAATAATGCCGACCACGGCGGTCTTGTTTTGAATGGCGGCTTCCAGATCGGTGAGCGTCATTGTCGGTGCTTCAATTACGGGGTTCATGGGCCGATTGGCTCCCAAAGAGGAGGCAAAACAAGTCAGACAACAACGGCAAAATAATTCCTCGACTGCCTTTCGGGCAAGATCAACTCCCAACTTGGCGGTCAATTTCTGTCCGCAAGCAAAACGCCCAAGCGGCGAGTTTTTCGCCCCCCCTCTGAAGCGCTCTTGCCGAACTCAGGCCCGATGCCCTAGACTCGCGCTGGCATCGACTGGCATGGTTCGTTCACGTCGAAAAGGAATTCGCACGTATGGATCTGGCTCATAAGCGTTTTTTGGTCATCGGCGGCGCGGGGTTCATCGGCTCGCACGTGGTCGATCAGTTGCTGGAACGTGGGGCGGGCGAAGTGATTGTCTACGACAATTTTTTTCGCGGCTCGCGCGACAATCTCCGCGGTGCCCTGAAAGACCCCCGCTGCTCGATCTTCCCGCACGGCGGAGACATTCTGCACACCGATATCCTCAGCAAGGCCATGGAGGGGATCGACGGCGTGTTTCACCTGGCAGCCGTGTGGCTGCTGCAATGCCATGAGTACCCCCGCACCGCGTTCGACGTGAACGTGCAAGGGACGTTCAACGTGATCGAAGCCTGCATTCGCAACAACGTACAGCGGGTCGTCTACTCGTCGAGCGCCAGTGTCTATGGCAACGCCGTCGAGCTGCCGATGACCGAGGATCATCCGTACAATAACTTCACGTTCTACGGAGCGTCGAAGATCGCTGGCGAGCACTTCTTCAAGTCGCTTGGCGACCGTTACAAATTGCCCTGGGTCGGCTTGCGTTACATGAACGTTTATGGCCCGCGACAGGATTACCACGGCGCGTACACAGCCGTGATCCACAAAGTGCTCGACCGCATCAACGCGAACAAGCGACCGATGGTTTACGGCGACGGCTCGCAGTGTTACGACTTTGTCGCGGTCGAGGACGTGGCCCGGGCCAACGTTCTGGCGATGGCGGCCGACGTGACCGGCCAGTGCTATAATGTCGGTCGCGGCGTCGGCACCTCGATCAAGGAACTGACCGAGACGATGCTCGAACTGACCGGCTCGCCGCTCTCGATTCAGTACGAGCCGGCGGGGCTCACGTTTGTCACCAATCGCATTGGCTGCCCCGAGGCGGCCCAGCGCGACCTGGGGTTCCGCTGGTCGATCGACCTGCGGCAGGGATTGCAAAACGTGATCGATTGGCGCCGCCGCGATCAGATCGGCATGGCGGCTTGACCCGCTCGGGGCGCAACCATTTCGCGGCTCAACTCGCGCGGTTATCAGCATGACCTCGGCGGCGACTCCCAGGTTGCGTGTGTTGCATGGGCCGGTCAACCTGGCCAACCAGCCGTGGGTATTGTCACGCTTCGAGCGACGCTGCGGCGTCGATAGCGAGGTGGTCGTCGCTCAGAAGCCGCCGCTGGGCTTCAACGCCGATCGCTGCTTGTCCTCGGCCGCGCATAAAACCGCCTGGGGGCTATTGCGCCGGGCGTGTTTTGGCCTGGCCGCGCCTTGGCGATACGACGTGCTGCATTATTACTTCGGGCGCTCCTATCTGGCGCTCGACGATCGTGCGCGACAACCACGATTACGGCTCGATCTACAGCTTGCCCGACGGTTGGGACGCAAGGTCTTCATGACGTTTCAAGGTTCAGACCTACGCGGGGCATCGCCCGAGCGGGTCGAACAACTGCGCCGCGTGATGGTCGATCACTGCGACCGAGTGTTCGTGCTGAATCCTGACCTGCTGAGGGTTTTGCCCGAGGCGATCTGGATTCCCTATGCCAGCGTCGACATCGACGCCCTGCCTTGGTCGCCGCCGAGACTGTCCGGGCCGATCCGCATCGTGCATGCCGCGAGCAACACGGTGGCCAAGGGAAGCGAGCATATTCAGCAGGTTGTGGAACGGCTGCGGCGTGATTGGCCCATCGAGTTTACGCTCGTGCATGGCGTCACGCATCGCGAAGCCCTGGGTCAAATTCAACAAGCCGACGTGTTTATCGATCAGGTCCGCATCGGCTGGTACGGTGGGCAAATGGTCGAGGCCCTGGCCTTGGGTAAACCAGCGGTGTGCTACCTGTGCGAGGATGACCTGCGCCGGGTACCCGAACCGATGCGGCGTGAGTTGCCCATGGTCAATGCGTCGGCCGAGCAACTTGAGACTCGGCTGGAATCGCTGCTGCGGCGACGCGAACAATGGGGCGAAGAATCTCGCCGCGCGCGGCAGTTCGTCGAGCGTTGGCATCACCCCTCACGCATTGCCGCCTCGATGGTCGCCGCCTATCGCGCGCGTGACTCGCAATACCACTGGCCTGAGTTGCCCGAGGTCGAGCGATGCGCAGCCTAGCCAAACGAATCATTCACCGCGTGCTGTTCGCTTGCCTTCGGCTGAGCGCGTGGTTGCTGCAACGAATCGACAATCGCCGATCGTCGAGCGTGCGCAGCGTCTGGACCGGGATGCCGATATTCACGCAAACGATCAACGCTCGGGCAGAGCAGCTCTTGGGGGTCGAGGCCGAATCGCTGGCCCTGTTTACCTACCGTTCGAGCGATGAGTTCGACATCAATTTGTCTCGCTGGACACGATATGCTCCGTTGCGAGCGGTGTTGCCCTACGTCGTGTTGGCCTGGGCCATCGGGCGTTATCAACGATTCCACTTCTTCTACAATCGAGGATTTTTGCCGCAACTTGAGCCCGGGCAATTCAACCCCGACGAACTCAGGTTGTTGCGAGCGCTCGGCAAGCAGGTGTTTGTTTATGCCTACGGAGCGGATGTGCGCACGCGCGCGGCAACCGAATCGCTAGAGACCCCGCACTTGTGCGGCGAGTGTCCCGCCCCGGGGCATCATTGCGTGTGCGACGACCGTCGTGGCAACGAGAATTATCACCGGGTGCGAGCATTTGCCACGCAATGTTTTTCGCTCGGCGACATGACTGCCTATACGCCGGGCAGCCGCAACGATTTGTTCTACTGGTGCATCGACCTCGATGCGCAAGCAGGGGCCCGGTATCGGCCCGTGTCTCCGCCTTCGACCAGCGATGAACCGATCCGGATCGTGCATGCGGCGAACCATCGGTTCTTCAAAGGGACTCGATATCTGATGGCAGCCGTCGAGCAATTGCAGCATGAAGGCTTGGCCATCGAACTTGACATTGTCGAAGGCCTGACGCAACGAGAGGCTTTTGAGGCGTACCGGCGCGCCGACCTCATTTTTGATCAATGCACCTCCGGATTTCACGGCTATTTATCGCTCGAGGCCATGGCGCTGGGCAAGCCGGTGCTGTGCTTCATTCGCAGGCGCGATTTTTTATTGCACCCGGATGAGTGTCCGTTGCAGAACACCTCGCCGACGACATTGGTTGATGATCTGCGACGCTTGGCAGCCGACCGCAAGA
This sequence comes from uncultured Planctomycetaceae bacterium, assembly GCA_964652155.1. Classification (GTDB taxonomy): domain Bacteria; phylum Planctomycetota; class Planctomycetia; order Pirellulales; family PNKZ01; genus CAZZBK01. The sequence goes on from CAZZBK010000108.1 coordinate 4,381, forward strand.
AGTTGCACGAACTTGGCCAACAAGGTCGGCGTTACATCGAGCAGTACTTTACCCTCGACGCGTTTGCCCAGCGGCTGGCACTTGTTTATCGCGAACTGGGCCTTGAGCACGGCCCAACGGTCATGCCGGCTGTTCCCCGTCTCAGGCCGCGTGGCGCAGGGCGGACGGTGTCTCGGTCGATGTCGTGAGGGCCGAGGAGTTGCGAAGTTGAAGGAGAGACTGGAGCACGGCGAGTTGTTTGTTGAGTGTCTCGCGTGTGGAGTAGTGTTGTTTAATCCATTCGCGTGACTGTCGACCCAGCCGGGTCAAGCGTTCAGGATGCGTCATTAATTCTGCCAAGCCGTGAGAGATATCATCCACGGTTGCCGCATTGAGCACAGGTGGAATGGACTGAAAGCGAGCCAAGACGGCCGTCTCATCCAAATACGTGATGACGGGGACTCCCGCTGCCATCGCCTTGAGCATAATGCCGCCAAAGCTGCCCAGGTGAAACTGATCGGCGACCAATCCACACGCGAGCGCCAGGCGTTCGAATGGAACCATGCCGAGCGGCTTGATCCAGCGAACGTGACGGTCCGCCTGGAGTTCCTTGAGCAGCGCGCGGCTCTGCGCGACATTTTTGCCCCAGTCGCAGCAGACAAGCCCGACACGCAACCCTTCGTGGACAAGTTTCGCATAAGCGCGCAAGAACTTGTCGTTCCCCTTGTCGGCGTACCCCGTGCCGGGCACCCAGTCATGTCGTGTCGGAAAGAAGATTAGGTGCTCGACGCTTAGTTGTTGACAAAGTTGGCTGCGCGTTTGCTCGACATTTTGCACGAGCCGAAAATGATCGTCATCAAACGGATGGTTGAGAAACGTGACCTTGTCACCCGCCAACAACCGGCCTTTTTCATAACAGTCTGAGTTGGTCACGAACACGTGCTCGGCCAGATGGTAGGCCAGCGCGGTCAAGCGGCCCGTCGGCGTGGGTTGAAAGGGGATCTCTCTTAACGTGCCGTGCTCCAAGGCCAGGTACGGTACCCCCGAGAGCATTGGCAGAATGGGGTCGGTCGAGTAACCCAACACCATGTCATAACAAGCAAACAATTCGCTCCAACGACCCACGACCGATCGATACGGTTCGATGTCGACGGGTTTCAGCGCGTCGCCACGGTCCGGGAACGCCTCGCGAAACTGACGAATGAGTTGCGCAATCATCAAGTCAAACGGCACACGATGTTCGACGGGCGCGGTCACTTGGCGACGAGGCCTCATCCGAATCAGAGCGACCAGCAGCAACAGCGGCAAGAAGATAAGTTGCAAGGCCGATTGGACCAACCGCCAACCCAACAGCAGCACATGAAACAGCCAGGTTCCAACAAGATAGATTTTGTGCACGGGCTCGAGTTGTTGCTCGATCGGATAGGTGCCCATCCACCGCATCAACAAGAACGGACCGACGACGATGAGAGCGACCATCTGGCTGGTCAGCCACACGATCATCCCCGCATGAAAAATCGCCCCGCCGATGGGCGACGACGATTTGAAGCCGGCAGCCCAGGCACGCAATCGCGATTTCAGATGTTGCCACGCATCGGGAAGGCTGCGGATTCCGTGGCTGGCTTGGCGAATCGTGGACCGATATTTGCGAGCAAATTGGCGTGCGTGTTCCAAGAGGGGATTGCGTGCCGAGAGACCGACGATAACTCGCTGGATGGCCATGCGTCGCCACCAATAGCGAGCGCCGCGTTCATCGCCTCGTCGCCGAGCAAGCAGGTAACTCCAACACATGTGCAACGGCGCCTGAGCAAACCAACGCGGTCGTTGGAAGCCGTTAAGTCGCACCCTTTCCCAGGCGGGGAAAAAGTCATTGCGAATATCGCCACTAAAATCGGCGTCCTCCCACTCGGGACAACCCATGACATGATAGTAATTATGGCAGATCACGTCGCAATCGAGGCCCAGCTGATTCAGCAACCGCGCGTTGTTGTAGGCGTTGTTGGCAATGTTACCAATGTGCAACATTCGCGGCGGACGACCATGCTGCGCGCGGAATTCGTCAATCCATCGTGCCAACTCGGGGGCGATCCGCTCGTCGGCCGCGGACTCGTCGGTATTCATCGTGGTGGTGCTCATGGGGCGTTGCAGTCGGGAGACCTCGGCCGCAGCGCCAGAAAAGCGCAGTAACCCGGATACTCACGGTTAATCGACAAACATTCGTCAACGACAAACTCATTCGCGACGACGTCCATAAACCATGCTTCGTCGAAATGAAACAGGTGGTAAGGATCGACGGGCTCGATATCCTCGCGGTACGGATCATAGCGCAGCGAACCGCGAATGAAGCCCATCCACAGCACCAATCGGCCGTCGGGTTTGAGCACGCGCCGCATCTCTTTGAGCGCGCGATCGAGCAACAGCACGTGATCGAGCGACGTGGCGACCGTGACGACATCAAATGTCGCGTCGGGCCAGGGCAAATACTCCGCCACGCCTTGCGCGAAAACGAACGGATGGGGCGTCGCCGGAGCGAGCGGGTCCACACCGGCAATCTGCCGCGTCGGCACGCTCGACAAATACGACGGGACATGCTGTGGCCCGCAGCCAATGTCGAGCACCCGTCCCTTCAAGTAGGGCCGCAAGAAACACTCAAAGAGCGCCGCCATCGGGTGCCCTTGCACGCTGCAACTATCGACCGGAAATCCCTCGTAGGCCGATGCGTTCACGTCGAGCAGTCGCTTCCAGTGCGCGAAGGCATGCGGCGCCAGGACCTGCAACCGCTCAAAACTACGGCTGAGGGTCATCGATCGATCCGGCTCCGGAACCCCTTGAGTTGAATGAGCCGGTTGTCCTAGTTGCTCGATGAGTATGCGACGTGACTGGAGCAGGTCATGACGCAACGCGCGCGTTTCAGCGGAAACGAGCACTCGCAATGTTGCGTCCAAGCTGACCAATCGCTGCTCCAGTCCGACAAACTGACTTTGTAGTTTGGTTAACTCGCCATCGGTGTCGGATGATCCCGCTTGCAAACGTGTCAGATGCGATTCGATCTTGCGCAATGAGCGTTCGGCCCAGGAGAGCCCGGCCAGGTCGTCAGCTGCACCATTTGGACTCGTGTGGTCTGGCAGCGCGGTTTGAGCGGGGCTGGCGAGCGTGAAGTGCGGCCCAGAGAGCGTCTGATGCGTTTGCCCTTGCCGGGGTGCTAGCAGCTTGCGCAAGCGTGCAGCGATGGCTCGTTTGATCTGAGCGAGTGGTGGCATTTTCAGATCACAGATTTTGGGTCGAGTAAGGGGCGAAGCATGCAAGCCATGCTGACAACGGCACTTGCAATACGACATACCGACGTCAAAGGCGCGGCGGATAAGCGTCCGTAAGGGCAGCCTGTTTTTCGGACAAATGGCCGTGGGGTCTTGAGGCCAACTCTTCATCTCATCCAGGAATTAATTGGGGAAGCAATCTCCGATTGGCTCTGCTAGCAACGCGCAGCGTAGGCAAGCGACATTGACGATTCGACCGTCGTCGGCTTATACCAGTGAGCCTCCGCTCACCGCGTGAACGGAGACGTTAGGTCGACGGACAAGGCTGTTCGTTGTCAACTCGCGGAGTAAAACGCCAGGGAGGGCGCGGAATGTCGAGTCTTCAGTCGGATCATCCTACTCGGCCTGTTTTAGCGGATCAGTCAGACAACTCCGCAGCGGCGACGGCTCCGAAGACGTTGCCTGCTCGTTATCGGCAACAAGTGCTCGATGCCCTGGCGGCCGCCGAAGCGGAAGCCGCTGCAGGCGCGAACGCTGTCGCTCAGGCCAGCGTTCAACGCCGGCCGTCCGTCTGGCGTTGGAGCCGTGTGCATCGCAACGTTGTCATCGTGGCGGCGACCTGTGCGCTGATCGCGATTGTGTCGCGGCCGTCATTTCAGTCGCGCATGAAAAAATCGTTGGTCAAACGTATCCAGCCGATGATGACCGAGATTGTCCGAGAGGCCGTGGCACCCCAGAAGGCACCCCCTCCGGCCACCGCAGCCGCGACGACGCTGCCTGCCATGCAACCGTTGGCCGCCGTTCAGACCGCGGCCGCCACACGTTCTCAAGCCATCGCCTTGGCCGGTCAGGCGCCGCAGCTGCGCGATCTGCCCTATCCGTTTCATAATTACCTGACGGTCATTTCCGACTGCGACAACCAAACGTTTGAAGACCGGCAGAAGATTTATGCGATTGTCCACGATCGCTATCAGCTCAACATGGGAGATCAGGTCTTTATTTCGCAATCGCGACCCGAGCCCGGCGCGCCCATCGACCTGGAATGGCGTGACGGGAAGATTTCGCCCCTCGATTGGCAGAAGTTTTATGACTTTCTGGTCTGGCACCGTCGCGGCTGGATCGACTCCGTCCATGGTTGGGGAGCGAGTTTCTGGGTCTCGAACGATCAGAGTTGCGAGTTGACTTCGACCGGCCAGCCGGTCACACAGACGCTCACATTCGAACCGACCTTGTCGATGCACCCAAGCAATCAGCATTACCTGCTCTTGCAGTATAAAACCTCATCCCCCGAACTGGCTTGGGAGCTGGTTCAATCGGGCCAAGCCTTGAACGTTGTTCCGATCGTTGACCTGCCCCATAGCATGGGGAGGCCGTCGGAATGGACGGCGGCGTATGTCATGTTGCCTCGGACGACCCATTGCGAAGTGACGCTGCGAGTCCAAGGGCAAGGGACGCTAAGCGTGCGACACGCGGCGCTGACGAATGGCGGTCGGGCGCGACTGCAAGCCGAGGCCGACTTTCTCCGCGAGTACCGCACGCGGTTTGCCACGTACATCGAGCACGGCAAATACCGTCATGAATTCGCCGTCGGTGCGATGCCCACGCTGTATCCCGAAACGCGGCGCCCATTCATGGGGGACGACTCGATCGGCGCGCCGACGACGTATTTCCTCGACATTCTCGATCGGATGGGCATGATCTTTCTCGGCCCCTACAGCCTTACTGCCGGTCAGTACGACGCGATCAAGGCGAACGAGTTGTTACAGCCGTTCGTGTTTGCCGACGGCCGCGCGCGACACGGGGTTGAGCGATTCGCGGTTCAGCCTCGTCCCAAGGACATTCCCCATGGCACGATGGGCCTGCTCAATTCGGCCTCCGAGCCTTGGATGGGCTTCAATATCGAAAAGCTGCTTGCCAAGAGCATCCGTCGCGGCACGGGGGGAGCTGTCTACACGCATTGGGGTACATACAATCCCAAAGACACCGGCCTCAGCGCCGACTCTCAAGAGCAATTGGCTCGCCTCTCCGACGCGCACTACAACTTCACGCTCGAACGCAAGCCGCACGAGCGCGTATGGGTTGCCCCCGTCAGCGAGTTCAATTACTTCGCCCGAGCCATGCAGGCCGTCAAAGCAAACTCGACCTACGACCCGGCCGCCAACACGATCCACATTCGTTCCTGGACCGACCCGCTCTCGCAGCAGGTGATTCCGACCACCGGCTCGCGGGCACATGGCCTCGGTAATCTCACGTTATACGTCCGCGATTCGGCCACGGCGAAATTGCTGATCGACAACGTCGAGTACACGTCGCTCGTTCGCAACCCGGCCGATGAAACCGGAGCGGAAAGCGTCACGATCGTCGACGACAGCTTGCCCACGGTGGTCTTTGGCGAACTCGATCTTTTTCAGCGGTTTGGCGATTGCGTGACCAGCCATGCCGAGTGCTACTTTCGCAGTCGCGGCGGCTACCTAAGCAGCCATGCCCTGGAACTCAAGGCCACGGACCAAGTCGCCACGGCCGAGTGGACTCTGCCAAAGCTGAGCACGGCCAGTCACACCCATTTGCGGTTTGCCTATCGCAAGAGCAACGAGGCCGCGAAAGTAGGCTTGCAACTACAGCTTGCCGACGGCCGCACGCTAATCGCGAGCGAAGCAGATTTCGAGGGACAGGGTTGGCAATTGCCGCACCATCGCGACAACAACTGGCACGACGTGGTGGTCCCGTTCGCAGCCCTGACGCAGGCCGAGGCCGCCGAACAACCGCCCATCGGAGCCGTGTCGTCGATTCAGCTTGTCTTGCACGGCGAGAAAGGGGACCAATCCTACTTTGACAACATTCAGTTCATTCAGCAGCCGGTGCTGCCGCTTCCGAGTGACGATCGATACCTGGTGGCCGGTCGAGTGACTCCGCCGACCGATGGCGTGAGCGTCGTGCTCCTTCACGAAGCACGCGAGCTGAAGACGACCACGGCCCACGGCGGCCTATTCTTCTTCACTGAAGGGGTGCCGCGCGGCGCTCAGGTCAGCCTCTACGCTTTGCCCGCCGATGGGGCCAAACGATTCGCCATCACGGGCCGACTGCATGAGATCTTCAAAGACGAGGTCGAGATGACAATCGATCTCGCCGATATTCGCGACGCCAACGTCGACAAGGGGCTCAAGCGAATCGACAAAGCCGTGAGCGAAATTCACCCGCAAGGAGGCTTTCGATTCAAGCCCAAGTCGATGTACACCAACAGCGGCATCGCCGGGGCCGTCAAACAGGAGTGGTGCAATACGCTGCAAATCAGCAACCTCGGCTTTCTTGACAAAGACCGTCGCTTTGCCAATGTCGACGGCAATCGTCGCGTCGTCGTGCTGGGGCACTGCATCCCGTTTGGTCACAGCATGCCGCGCGCGTTGCATGCCAACATCGTCACCGAGGGAGTGCTGCGTCAGCGATTGGGGAGCGATGTTGAAGTCGCCTCGCTCGCGGCCACGAATGTGAACTTTGGGCGATTCTGGCCCTACTGGTCGACTTTTGGCAAAGAGATGAAGCCCGATGTCGTGGCCGCAACCGTCATGTGCGGAACCGAGATCATGGAGTGCGATCCGGATTTGCTCGCCAAGTTCAATGAGTACGACCCGCAACACTTGCCGCAGCATTTGTTCCGCAGCAAGGCCGATGGTTCGCTGGAACACGTGCAGCCCGACCCCGAGTACTTCAATCACCTTGGCAAGAATGAAGAACTCGCCAAGCTTCGGGCAGAAGAGAAGAAGATTGGCTACTACTACATGGATGGGGTCGAGTGGCTACAGATGTTGCACCGCGTAGACTTGCCTCCGGTGGCAAACCAGGCGCTTGCCCATTTCGAGAACGTCGCCCGACACTACCGCGATGAACTCGCCCAGCAGAACTGCCGATTCATGATCATCCTGACCGCCGAGATTCCGCTGCTCAATTTTCGCAGCGAGACCTGGAAGGACATGCGCGGCAACGAGCACCGTCGTAGCCTCGCGGCCGAACGGCTCGATGCGATCGCCAAGCGATTGGGCATCGGGTTCTGCGACCTGACCAAGTACATCGAGGGGCATTACCCACAAACCCAAATGACCGGCTGGAAGTACGACACGCATCCGTCGCCGTACGGCATGCAATGGTTTGGCGAAGGGTTGGCCCAGTATTTGATCGAAACCCGGTTTCTGGCCGACTTGCCGTACAACGACCTTGAGCGTCGCGAAGAGTTAGCCCGCAACAGTCCAAAATTTGAAACCAAAAAGAAATAACTCGGAGTGCAACCATGACCCGGCAAATACTGAGCACGACGACCTGGGGACGACTAGGGTGTTGCGGCTGCCTGCTACTCATCGGCTGCGCGAAAGAAGTTGCGAGCGAGAAGCATCCGGTTGCTCCCGCGGCTCAAGTTGGCGCCGCGGCCCCGGCCCCCCCCTCAACTCCGGTCGTTCCAGCGGCAACCAATCCCCCCGCCGACACCAAGCCTGCCGCGACACCCGCGAAAGACGAACAAAGCGCCACAGAATCCGCACCTGAACCCAAGAAGCCTAAACACACGCTCACCACACGCAAGGGTGAGGACACGGTCATCTTGGTGATCAATTTCTGGGACGTGAAAGATGAGCTAGGCCAGTTGCCAGCGGATCGCAAGCGATCGTATTTATTGCAGGGTTGTGTCGATCTCGCGATCGAGGCCGGCTACGACAAAGAGCCCGGCGTGACGAACGTTCGACTCTATGCCTTTGTTTACAATGCCTCGGAGTACGAATCCGTTGGCATGAAGGCCGTCACGCAATTGGCGGTGTTCGACATCGAGACGGCCAAGCTCGCCGACGCCAGCCAGCCCATCGCTGAACGGATGGCCAAGATCGAGTGGAAAGACAAGTCGTTGCAACGCTAACGACGCTCAGTTATCAAAGAGCGCGAGCAATTCTTGCTCGAGTTGCAGAGCATCGGCCCGAATTGCCTGCGGAAGTCGTTTACGATTCCAATGGGGTCGGCTTCTCGCAGGGGTGTCTCCGCCTGAGTGCGTTTGCATGTAATCCGCTAGGCTTCGCGCCTCCGTGTGCAGTACACGAGCAACTTCATCCCACCAAGCCTCGTCGCCGCTCCAGAGCGGTAGCGCATGCCAGGCCTCGAGCGCATCGAGATGGATGACTCCTCTTGTGGGTGGCCCTTTCATGGCGCGGATCCTTCCTGTGCCTGGGGTGCTCAACTTGCTAGGTCGTATCGTTTTCGCGGTACCGAACCGCGGGGCGTAACAGGGCGGTCGAAAAGTGCGGTCCAAGTCGATGCTTGTCCAGCCGGGGTGTCTCTTGATGAATATGGATGACAAACTCGAACATCCCGGTCCGGATCACGTCACCGTCGGAGAGCGGGCTCGAAGCCCGCGCCGGCGTGCCGTTGACCGTCAGCTCAGGGCCTTCCCCCAGCCAGCGAATCGTGACTCCCTCCGTCGTTCGCAACACGTAGGCGTGTACGCTGCTGAAGCGCTCGTCGCCTAAGACCAGATCGCAATCGTCGGCCGAGCCCAGCAAGAACGCCTTTCGCGAAACGTTTCGCCATCGGTGCTTGACTCGCCCACGAGTGATTTCCAGTTGAACCGTCCAATGGTGTTCGCCGTCATCCGCGATGGGGTCATGATTGGGATCGTGGATGTTCAGTTCCAGGCCCATGCTCGTCCAGGCTCCAGGTGCAAAGGGATCGTGCCAGCATTAGTCTTCGGCACAATGACGGCGCAAGATGAGAAAGCTCAAACGCATGGGTCGACTATTTTGGTTTCGTAAACGCGCGAAGCAACCATGAGTCGATCGGTTACGTAACTTGACGGGGTGACGAGCCTGCCGAACGTAACGATTGTGCGAGCCCTAGGCGATGCTCGACTCACCGTGACCGAAAGCGCTCGGCCTGAGCGATGATATCGATTCCCACCTGCTCGCTCCAACGGGCGATGAGGCGGCGAAAGACTTCGCCCGGCGAGCCTTGGGTGACTGTCTGTCCGTTGACGCTCGTGACCGGCAGCACACAAAACGGCGTGCTAGTGAGCAGAATCTCATCCATCGCCAGGAATTGCTCGACGGTCACGTCGGCCTCATGCCTCGACCGCTGCTCAAGCGTCGACAATTCAGCGAGCACGCGCTGGCTGATCCCCGGCAGAATACGACTCGCTCGTGGCGTGATCCATTGTGAGTCCTTGAGCATCACGAGATTTGCCGTGGGGGTCTCGTTGATGCAGCCGTGCTCGTCGAGCAGCAACGGCCGACTGCCTGGGGAGCGCTGGCGGGCCTGCCGCTCGGCCAATGCGTAATGCATGCGACTGCGGCACTTCAGCGTCGCAGGCCAACTCGACGCGGGGACCTGGCGAATGTCGACGATCGTGAGCGCATCGCCCGTGCGATATTGGTCGACCCAACGGGCAAACGGCAGCGGATAGGTGTGCAGCCCCAGCGTTGGCCCCCGCGACTCCCCGAAGGCCATCGTGGCATACAGGCCGGGGGTTACGAACATCGACAAGCCGAGGTCGTCTCCCGATTCGAGCAGCCGCATGTTATGCGCGACCAACTCGTGCGCCGTGGCTGCGAGGTGATCGCGAGTGATCGGCAAGTCGGTCTCGATGACGCGCAGCGATTGTTCGAGCCGATCGAGATGCGCGTCAAGCTGGAACAACGCTCCGTCGAAGGTACGGAGTTGCTCGCTGACGGTGGCCCCCTGAACAAAGCCCGCGTCGGCGACGCTGATTCGTGCCTGCTCGGCTGCGATGAACTGACCGTCGAGATATGCCAGAGGCCCGGTCATGAGCTGCTTTCCGCGGCGCGATCGGTTTACTTGCCGCAGTAGTCAATCACGCGGGCAATTTCACTCTTCAACTCCGCGCGTCGCACGATGCGATCGACAAATCCGTGCTCCAAGAGGAACTCGCTGGTCTGAAATCCCTTGGGAAGTTCGATGCGAATCGTGGCTTGAATGGTGCGTGGACCGGCAAAGCCGATCAACGCTTTAGGCTCGGCAAAGACCACGTCGCCGAGCGAGGCGAAGCTGGCCGCGACGCCACCCATCGTCGGATTGGTGAGCACGGAGATATACAGTCCACCGGCCCGATCGTACCGCGCCAATGCCGCCGAGACCTTGGCCATCTGCATGAGCGAGAGGATCCCCTCGTGCATGCGGGCACCGCCCCCCGAGCCACTGATGATAATCAACGGCAGATGCTCTTGAGTGGCCCGTTCGATGAGCCGGGTCAGTTTTTCTCCCACCACGGAGCCCATGCTCCCCATGATGAATGCCGAGTCGGTCACTCCGACCGCCACGCGCCGGGCGCGGATCATGCCGCTGCCGGTGAGGATTGCGTCTTTCATGCCCGTGCGGGCTTGCTCGGCCTTGAGCTTCTGAGCGTAGGGGCGTTTGTCGACGAACCCGAGCGGGTCCGTGGGCTCCAAATGCGCATCCCACTCTTCAAACGTCCCTTCGTCGAGCAACTGCGCGATGCGGTGCGGCGCGGAGACATAAAAGTGATGGTTGCACTCGGGGCAGGTCCCCAACTGCTCTTCGACCGTCTTGCGATAGACCGTCTGGTTGCAGCCAGGACAGCCCAGCCAGAGCCCTTCGGGGACACCGCGCTTGGGTCGCAAACGGGGGGTCGTCACGGTCGTCGGTTCGGTTGCTGTCGACATGCTCGGATCACTGGTGGCCATGCTCATCACCTCAGGACGCGAAGGTGGTGCCGTTTTTCTCAACGCGTCTATCAAAATGGCGGCGGAGAGAGGGACAGTCCCCAGCCATATGGTTAGACGTTCTTATACCGGGGATTATGTTTCCGCCAAGAGGCAAATCGTCACCTGGGGGCGTGTTATCGGGCGGCACTGGGGACTTTCGGCTCAATCAACTCCCAGCGGGGACGCTCTGCCCCGGCTCTCCAGAGGTCTCCAAGCTCGCAGTGGCCAAGTTGGACCCGAACGAGGCTCGCCAAGGGCTCGGGGACCACGACCGCCACGCGGCCTTGTTTGTGTTTCTTGAACAACCGAGCCAGTGCGGCTTGAACACGCTCTTGGGCGTCGGCCAATGTCTCGCCTTCAGGGGGACACACGCACTCGGGCTGCTCTTGCCACTGGCGGTACACCTTGGGCTGCTTGCGGCGAATTTCGTCGACGAGCGTCCCCTGCCAGAGGCCGTAATCCAGGTTCTCCAGGTGGTCAATCGACTTGAGCTTCAGTTCTAGCGCCGTGGACAGGCGTTGGGCGGTTTGCCAAGCCGGCTCATGCTCCGGCGAGTAAATCAACTCGATGTCGAGCGGTTGCAACTCGGCCACCATTTGCTCGACCTGCCGCATCCCTTCGTCGTTCAGGGGAACATCGAGACGGCCTTGAACACGGCCGTGACGATCGTAGTCGGTCTCGCCAGGGCGAATCAGTACGAGGGTTAACATTTTTGGGGCTGAGAGGGGTAAACTTGTTGAGCAGCGGCCAAGAGCCGATGCGTGCTGGATGCATAATCCGGGGTGCCAAAGATGGCCGATCCAACCACCAACCAACGCGCGCCGGCCGCAGCACAGTCGGCGATCGTCGACGCATTCACGCCACCGTCGACCTCCAGTCGCAGTCGGCCCTGAGTGCGAGCACGGAGTGCCTGGAGCTTAGCGAGGGCAACCGGGTCGAACGACTGGCCGCCGAAGCCTGGCATGACGCTCATCACGAGCACCACGTCACAGAGGTCCAGGTAGGCCTCAATGGCTGATAGTGGGGTGGGAGGATTGAGGGCCAGCCCCGCCAAGGCTCCCAGGCGGCGAATCTCGGTCAGGGCGGCCGTTGGGTCCGGCAGCGCTTCGATGTGGACGGTCATCACGTCGGCCCCGGCCTCGCGATAGCGACGCAGGTAATCGTGCTCAAGCACGTTGCTCACCATCAGATGCACGTCCAGCGGCAGTTGGGTCAGCCGGCGGCAGCTTTCGACCAGCGGCAAGCCATACGACAGATTGGGGACAAAATGCCCGTCCATCACGTCGAGATGCAATGCCTCAACGCCGGCCTGTTCCAAGCGGCGAATTTCCGCTTCGAGCGAACCAAAGTCGCACATCAACAACGACGGCAATATCAACGGCCGATCGTCGGGCAACACATCCAGAGACCGGAACATGAAAAACGAACCGTGCTTATTCACACGATCCGTAATGAGCCACGGGAAAAGCGCCCCTAGGGTCCTGCATCCTCCCACGGGGACAACACAGGGCACCTATCGGCAACCCTCCAATTCTACCAAGAGTTGACCAGGTGAGCAGCGCAAGACCAGCGGATTTTGCAAGTCACATTACAACATAGACTTATGTCGACATCACTTGCCCAACGCCCGGCGGGCTTAGCCACGCCCCTGCGACACAAGCTCTTGGGTCGCGAACGGATCGTTACAACCGCTTCCGTCGTAGGCGACAAACTCCCACATGGCCAAAATGTCTTCCTCGCCCTACCCATTTATTAAATAGGGCCACTGGGCCGTTCTACGCCCAACTTCAAATCGTTTAGAGCGGCTAACAAAATGGCTGGGGACTGCCCCCCACTCCGCCGCGGCGTGCTTATTTAGCGCCGGTGTCGAGCTTTTGCATGACGGGCATTAGCCGCGCGAGCCACGCCTTGTCGGCGTCGGACTTGACGAGTGAGCCGGCTTTTACGAAATCGGCCTTCGCCCCCGCTGCATCGACTTGAGCGCGCGTGGCTCGTTGTTCGGCCCGCAGCAACACGTACCGCGCTTCGTTGGAATGCACGGCGATTGCGCGGCCGAGCAGCGTTTCAATTTCTGCGTCGATATCGGCGATGGGCCAAGGGGCCTTGCGACGCTCGGCCAGCAGTTGCGCGAACTCCCCGGCCAGCGAGCTGGCCACAGCCCCCGAGCCCTGCTCGCTCAAGGCCGTTTTGAGCACCGAGTTGTAAAGCTCGATGACTTGCCCGTCCTCGACCTTGCTGGTCCGCAATAGTTGGACGCTGCGCACTAATCCGCTCAGCCCTTCGGCACGGTGAAGCTTGTAGTTCAACAGCCATATATACAGTGCGTCGGGACCGAGTTCGTCGGCACCGTACTCGGCGAGTGCCGCGATCGAAGCCGGACTCGTGCGCGCGGGAAAGTATTGCGTCAGCGTCAAATTGACATGTTCGCCGACGGTCGGTGGAGCGTTGTTGATGGTGCCCGCGAAGCGCATCCATTTCTGCACGTTCTGATTGTCGTAAAGGGTCCGATACGGGTCGGTTTCGATGTTCGACAGCAGGGTATTGCCGTCGATCCGCCGCTTGCCGCGCGCGGCGTCCACCAATACTTGACGGGCCATCTGTTGCCGGAACGGTGCCATGAGCTCCGCGGGGCGGACCCCTTTATCGTAGGCCCGCAGGATCAAATTGGCCGCTTCGTCGGGCCAGTCGTTGATGTCTCCCACCTTGGCCGAGACCGCGGCTTGAGCGGCGACATAATTCAAATACGGGTCGCTGACCCGACCAATGGCGCGTTTGATCAAGGACTTGGCCATCGTCGGAGGGACGCGTTGCCCTAGTTGCATCAGCGCCTCGACGCGCGAGGCATCGAGCCGGACGTCCTGATCGTTGGTGGCAATCGCCTGTGCGGCGGTCGCATCGGCCAGTAATTGCTGCCACTGCGCGGTGGTGGGCCGAGTGGGGTCTTCGAGTCGCGCCTTGATGCGCTGGGTCCACACATTGCTGCCATAAATGTCTCGCAGCATCCGGTACAGTTCATTGCGGTCGGGCTCGGCCTGGATCGCCGCGAGCAAGTAATCGATCCCCGTCTCGCGATACGCTTCGGGTTCATTGCGGGCCAACACCGAGACAACCTGACACAGCATGCCACGCAGGTCGGGGCCCACGTTCAACTCGACGCGCTGGGCCTCGGCCAAGGCGGCCTTGCGCTGCTCGGCGCTCGCGGCCGGGTTGCGCAGTTTAATCAAGGCCTCGAGCGCGGCGGCCTCGAACGCGGCGGTCGACTTCGTTTCTCCAATGAGCTTGAGGAGTTGATCGACCGTCGCTTGCGCCGGAGCCCAACGTTGCGATTCCATCTCGAACAGCGCCTTGCGCATGAGCATGCGCTGCTGCATGGCAGGCGCTGCCGCAAAGAGCAAATCGTAGCGCGTGTCGAAAGGCGGGTCGCGATCATCCTCGAGCCACAAATGCACGGCCTGGTCGATCAGCCGGCGTCGAACCTGCTGCAATGAGCTTTTTTCGGCCGGGGTTGGTGTCCACGGGGACTCGACCGACGCCGGGGAGTCGGCGAGCAACTTCATGTTGAGCAATCGCTGCAAGGCCGCCTCGCCACGCAATTGCCCCGAGAGTAACTCAAGCTGCACCTTCAACAACTCCGCCAACTCACGCTGCGGGGGCGATAGCTCGCTCTCCGACGCGATGGCCGTCAGGTCTTGTCGGGCTGCCGGCGCTTGATTCTGTGCCAGCAGTGCTCGTGCGCGTAGTAAATACAACTCCGCCGGCTTGGGAAGCCGATCGATCAGCGTCTTGCACTGCGCCACGGTCTCGGCAAACTGCCCTTGCCGGAACTTATCGAGCGCCAGATCGATCAATTGCTTCCGCACGATGCCCAACCGCTGGTCGACCTGCTGAGACTGTTCACTCGACAACCCCGTCGGCGGCTTGAGCAGGAGGTCCAACGCCCGCATCGGGTCTTTTGACTGACGGGCATTGTCGGCCAGGGTGAGAAATTCGCTGAACTTGGCCTCGTTGCTCGGGGTCTTGGATCGCGCCGCCTCGGCGAGCAAGCGCGATGTCTGCGAGTCGCCTGGGAACGCGCGTGAAAAAGCCTCGATGAGTTGCCGCGCCTCGTCGGTCTGCGATTGACCGATGGCCTGCTGCGCGGCAGCGAGCCACTGCGAACGCAACTTAAGTCGTCGGTCGTTCAGACGCGCTTGCCAATCGTCGCGATCCGGCGTCGCGCCGCGCGTGCGTTCGAGCAACGCAATGGCCTCGCTAAACTTCTTTTGCTCGATGAGCGCGTCAATCTGCGTTGCCGAGAGCGTGAACTGCTCCAACTGAGCCTGCTCTTGCCGAGCGGCCTCGACCGACGCCAGCCAGGACCAACCGACGAGGGCAACGATCAGCAACAGGCCAACCGCCGAACCGATGTAGGCCAGTTGCCGACGATTTTCGACCCGGGTGAGCCAATTGCGACCGAGCCGACCGTGGAGCGACTCTTGAGGCGGCGGGCCGGTGCGGTCGATCGATCCGCGCGACGACGGCGGCGGCGAGGTGATCGTGCGCGGCGTGACACCGTGATTAACACCCCCTTGGGTTTGCCGCAGATACTCGTGCGGCATCGGCCCCGGAGGCGCGTCGGTAATGAGTGTCGCAATAAAGCCCGGCACCTCCAAGTCCTCGTCATACGGAGAGCCTGCGAGCAATTGCGCCTGGGGGTCGGACTGGAAGGCGCGTTGCAACGCCCGGGCAAAATCGCGGCACGTGTTCCAGCGCTCGTCCGGATTGAGTGCCGTGGCGCGGCGGATGACCTCGCGTTCGTAGGGGGGGAGACGTTGCAAGTCGAGGTGGCCGGTAACGTGCGTGTTCATCAAATCGAAGGGGCTTAGCCCCTCGTCGAACGGCAGCAGTCCGGTACGCAACTCCACGTAGGTGATCGCCAGCGAGTATTGATCGCTTTTGATCGTCGGCTTGCCGCGAAACGATTCGGGAGCGGCGTAGGCCACGGTCATCGGGGCCATCGAGGTCTTGCGCAGCGTTTCGACCGCGCGGGCGAGACCGAAGTCGCAGACCGCCGCGGCGTCGCCGACGACCAAAATATTGTGCGGCTTAATGTCGCCATGCACGATGCCAATCTGGCCGTTGAGAAAATCGATGCCGCGGGATGCCCCTTCCATGTAGTCGAGCAGTTCTTGGGGCGGGACGCCCGGCAGCCCGTCCTGGCGCACCTCGAGCAAGCGCTTATGCAGGCATTTGCTCCCCAGCCCCATGACCACGATCAACTCGACTGGTCGATTAAAGTTTTGAGTGGCCTGGGTGTTCTCTGACGGATTGCCGGACGAGTCTTCCGACCACCCCAGCGCGGCCTCGTCGATCAGCTTTCCTTCTTCGTCCTTGAGCCAATAGCCATGCAGCGGCACGAGATTCGGATGGTGGCACTTTTTGACCAACCGCAAGGAACGAAATTCTTGGACGCCTTGTTGGCCGGTGAGATCGATGATCTTGACGGCGACTTCGGTGCCGCCCGGGCCAGCCCCCTTCCAGACCTCGCCAAAGCCCCCCGAACCGAGGCAGGCCTCGATCCGGTAGCCAGGCACCGGTTCGTTGTGCGGCTTATAGCGGTGGAAGGTGTTGGTCATAATAGGCCGCAGACTCGAAATGCGGCGAAAATTGGGCGGATCGGCGGACGTCCAGCCTACCGCGACTTTCCCTCTCGGGCAAGCGAACTCAGTGCAATTCCGACCATTGTCAACCAGCTCTATGTTCGGTTATATTACGAAGCTTCCCTTTACGGGCGTGGCGCTTACGGTGCGCCTTGGCCGGCGTGCGGGGGTTCGCGGATTTTGGATGAGCGCGACGGATTCGTCCCGTCGGGCCAACGTGAGTTATGTTCGATTCCTTGCAAGAAAGTCTCGGCAACGCGCTTCGCACGCTGACCGGCAAGGCTGCGCTCACAGAATCGAACATGCGCGACGGCCTGCAAATGGTCCGCCAGGCCCTGCTCGAAGCCGACGTCAGCTATCAGGTCGTGCAGGATTTCATGGGTCGGGTCGCCGAGCAGGCCGTCGGCGAAAAGGTCCTCAAGTCGCTTAATCCAAGCCAGCAAGTGGTGGGCATCGTTCATGAGGAACTCAAAAACCTCATGGGACCGGTCGATCACTCGTTCCACTTTAAGAGTGCGGGCGAGGTCTCGATCCTGATGATGTGCGGCTTGCAGGGGTCCGGCAAAACGACCACCTGCGGCAAGCTGGCTGGGCTCATCCGGCAAAAAGGCCGGCAGCCGATGCTCGTCGCCGCCGACTTGCAGCGCC
>CAZZBK010000109.1:0-13208 GCA_964652155.1 uncultured Planctomycetaceae bacterium
TCGCCGGGGTTTGCTTCGCAAACCACCAGCCACCCACAACGGTGACGCTCACACTAGCAGCCGTGTGAGCGTTTTCAACGCTCCGATTCATCTGCAATCGATCGATCTGGCTAGAATTTCACGCCGATCCAGGGGCCTTCGATGCCGGCCAAATGGCCCAAGATCAGGCATACAACCAGATAGAACCCGTAGTGCCCCAGGCTGGAGCCGTAATCGAGGTCGTAGCACACGGTGGGAACAGCGGCACCGACGAGAAAAATGGGGGGACCGAGAAACAGCCAGTTCATCGCCGAGAGCTTGATGTCGAGTGGCAAATACCCGTACACGACCCACAGCCCAAAGTAGACCAGCGTGCAGCAGAGCGTGCGCAACCACAGGGAGCGGCCGCGATAGGGTTCCAACTCGTCGTCGCGCAGCACGGCGTAACCACCGATCGCCGCGGGGAACGCCATCAGCCACAGGCCCGCGCCGCGCAGCAGCATGTTCTCGCGCAGCCATTCGCCCAGGGCGTGCGCCAGGGCCATCGGCACGACAATCGCCGCACCGAGCAGGATCCATTGTCCTCGGCTGAGCCGGACGTCTTCACGAGCAATCGGGCGAATATGGCGCTGGGGTGTTTTGGCGTCGGGGCTGCCCGCCCTGATGCTCCCCATGTCGGGCTCGTGAATAACCACCTTCTCTTTGGAAGGGGCCGGTACAGTTGGAGGGGCTGCCGGAGCCGCTTGGGTTGTGGGGGCAGCTTTGCTCGCCACCGGCGCGCGTTTGGCTGTCTTGGCGTCTGCGGGCGGGGGCGCCGCGGGCTCGCCGCGCGGTATTTCGATCGTGTTCTTGCACTTGGGGCACGGCCCCTTCTTGCCGGCGAACTTCTCGTTCACCTGGAACTCTGCGCGACACTGCGGGCATTGAACGCGAATGGGCATCGAGACGCTTATAAATAATGCAGACCAAACGAAACGCGATGCGATGAGGAAATCTAAGTCTTGGCTGTCATGGTCCCCGCGTCAAGCATTCCACCGCTGGGGAGCAATTTTTCGCCGCCGGAGCACTCCGCCCACGAGAGCGCGCGCTGCCCGGGGCTACTGATCCTCGAGCAGATCGGCTTCGGTGATCATCGTGAAGCCTTTGTTGGCGAGGGTTTCTTGCCCCATCTCGATGTTGTCGACCATCAAGGCCACCGCCGGGCAGCCACGTGGCCGGACCAGCAACGGATACGCCTGAATGATGTTCACCTCGGCCTGGAGCAGCGCCGTGCAGACCTTGAGCAACGGCTGCTCGTCATCGGGCAGCTCGACGCCGATCAGGTCCGACTCGATCAGGGCCAGCCCGGCCCGCTCGAGGATCTCGCGTCCCTGTTCAGGATGCGACAGCAGGAACCGCACGAAGGCGCACTCGGCCGAGTCGACGATCGACAGGGCCACGATTTTGACCTGACTTTTCTCGAAGCGGCGGACCACTTCGAGGAGTTGCCCGACCTTGTTCTCGAGGAACACGGTGAATTGCCGGATCGACGGATAATCGCGACCCCGCATGGTGCCCAAATTGTTCACAATCCCTTCATCGGTGCTCATGGCAGAACTATAAACGGGCCCTGAGGTTCCGTCAACGAGTCCAACGCCATCTCAGGTGCAAGGCAAGATCCATTGAGCATCGTTGTTTGGATCGATGATCGGCACCCCCTTGGGATGGTTGGCTGGCAAACCTAGAATGGGCCGTCGATTGCCAATCTGTTGTCGAGCCGTGAGCCCCTTATGAACGAGCATCAGATTCCCATTCGGGTCCGCTACCAAGAGACCGACGCGATGGGCATCTTGCACCACGCCAACTACTTGACCTACTTCGAGATGGGTCGAACCGAGATGCTCCGCGCAGCGGGGCATTCGTACCGCGATATTGAAGCGTCAGGCACCTTTATGGTGGTCGTGAAAATCGGCTGCCGGTACATCCGACCGGCCAAGTACGATGACCTGCTCACGCTGCGAACCCGGACGGTGCGCGTGACCGCGGCGAAGATCGAGCACGAGTACCATTTAATGCGCGGCGAGGAACTGCTCGCCGAGGGGCACAGCACGCTGGCGTGCGTCGACGCGCAAGGGACCGTGCAGCGGATTCCCGAATGGCTCCGATCGGCCACGCCCCAGGAATAGACGCCTATCCCTTAATGGTTAATTAGGTTCAAGTTATGTCGTAAATCATCGGCATGTCCTGAGGCTAATTTTTCTTGCGACGGGTAGCAGGTCTCCCTACCATAAGGATTGGTTAAAAGGCTGAGATCATTTCCTTGGGGCATCAGCCACGTTTTTGTGGCGCTAGGCAGGGTCACTCCCGTGGATTGGAATGTATGGCGCCGATGGCGAAGGTGTTCGACGCGGAGCCAAGCCTCTGCGCGTCGTCAAACTCGCCTGCGTTGGGAGCCTCTGGAAGAGCGTCGCCTGCTCACGGTCAGTCCCCTGGCCGCCAACACCCCCTCGGTCACCGCTGCGATCACCAGCGAAGATGAGCAAACGGCCAATGGGCTGATCTTTACCCGCAACGCGCTCGACGGTGCCGAGGTGAGTTTTCTCAAGATCACGTCGATCAACGGAGGAACGCTGTATCTGAGCGATGGCGTGACGTCGATTCATGACGGCAACTTTATTGACTTCGACGACGGGGTGAACGGTCTGAAGTTTACGCCCTTCTCGGACTCGGTGAGCTCCGGCAGTTTTGTGGCCCAGGCTGCGGTGTCGAATAGCGACAGCGGACTGGGGGGCGAGTTGGTCACGGCGGACATCACCGTGACCCCGGTCAACGACGCGCCGATCGCGGGGGATGATCTGCTGGCGAACATCGCTCAAGACAGCGGCACGCAGACGATCAGCATCAGCGCGCTGCTGATCAATGACGTGTCAGGACCGGCCAACGAGAGCGATCAAACGCTCACGTTTCTCACGGTCAGTAACCCCATCGGCGGCGACGTCTCGATCAGTGGCTCGACGGTGCTGTTCACGCCCACGGCGCACTACAGCGGCGCGGCCAGTTTTCAATACACGATTGAAGACAATGGCCAAACCAACGGCGGCGACGATTTTCTCTCTTCGACTGCGAACGTGAGTTTGACCATTTACGAGACCAACGCCCCGCCCTTGGGTGGCAACGACGCGCTGAGCAGCGTGGCCGAGGATAGCGCGGGGCGTACCATGAGTTTCGCCAGTTTGCTGGTCAACGACGCACCGGGCCCCAGCTTTGAGAGCAACCAATCGTTGACGATCATCTCGATCGGCAGCGAAGTCGGCGGCAACGCCTCGTTTACGGGGTCGAGCATTCTGTTCACGCCCGACGCCCATTTCAACGGCACGGCCAGTTTTGTCTACACGATTCAGGACGACGGCACGACCGATGGCCTGTTCGATCCTCAAACCGCCGACGTGACGGTGTCGTTTACGGTGACGGAAGTCAATGATCCGCCCGTCGGCGCGAGCAACTCGATCAGCGACATTTCCGAAGATGACGCGGTGTACAGCATCCCCTTTGGCACGTTACTGAGCGACGACTCGCCGGGGCCGACCGATGAGAGCAACCAACAACTCACAGTCAGCGGGGTGGGTAACGCGCTGGGCGGCACGGTCTCGATCAGCGGCACGGAAGTCCTGTTCTATCCCACGCTCGATTACAACGGCCCGGCCGGTTTCGTTTATACGCTGCGCGACAACGGGACCACGGCCGGAGCTGACGATCCAAAATCCTCGACCGCCTCGGTGACGTTTAATATTAGCGCGGTGAACGATCCGCCCACGGGCGGCGACGATCCGCTGTCGAGCGTGAACGAGGACAGTGGCGTCCGCACCATCAGCTTTGCCACGCTGCTTGGCAACGACGGCATGGGGCCAACAAACGAGAGCAATCAATCGCTGACGATCGTCGGCGTGAACAGCGCTGTCGGCGGCACGGTGAGCATCAGCGGCTCGAATGTCCGTTTCAGTCCCACGGCCAACTTTCATGGCACCGCCAGTTTCAGCTACGTGCTGCAAGATGACGGCACGTCGTTTGGCGTGAGCGACCCACAAACGAGCAGCGCCGTCGCGAGTTTTCCGATCATCGAGGTGAACGACGCCCCCACGGCCAACGCCGACGCGCCGTCACCGTTGACCGACTCGAATCCGCGCGCCTTGAGCTTTGTCAGCCTGTTGAGCAACGACAACGCGGGGCCCCCAGACGAGAGCGCCCAGACGCTTACCATTATCGGCGTCAGTAATCCGGTCGGCGGCACGGTCGCGCTCAGCGGCAGCAATGTGATCTTTACCCCCACGGGCGGTTTCAGCGGCCAAGCCAGTTTTAACTACACGGCCCAAGACAACGGGACCACGGCGGGCGCCAATGACTTCCGCACCGCGCAAGGCTCGGTCAGCTTTTCGGCCGCAGCGGTCAACACCGCTCCGATCAACACCCTGCCGGCACCCATCACCACGAGCGAAGACCTGCCCACGGCCATCACCGGCGTGTCGATCAGCGATATCGACGCCGGGTCGGCCAGCATCGCGGTCTCGCTGAGCGTGGCTCACGGCTCGCTCACGCTCAGCACCGGCGTGGCCCTAGGCCTGTCGGCGGAGCAAATCAGCGGCAACGCGTCCGCCACGGTCCGCATCACCGCGCCGCTACTGGCCATCAACAATACCCTCGGCAACATCGCGGGGCTAAGCTATCAAGGCGCGCTCAACTACGTCGGCAGCGATCTGCTCACGGTCGTCTCCAATGACCTCGGCAACTCCGGCAGCGGCACGCCCCTGACCGACTCCGACTCCTTGGCCATCACGCTCAACGTCCAAAACGCCGCGCCACACGTCACGCGCATCAACGGCACGACGGCTCAATTGGCCGGCACCAGCCTTAGCGACCAATTCACGATCAACTTCTCGTCGGCGACCGGGTACTCGGTCATTGCCAACGGCCTAGCACTCGCCGCCAGCAACTTCGCGGGCATCACGGCCCTGCTGTTCGACGGCCGCGGTGGCAACGACACGCTCACGGTCAACAGCTTGGCCGGTGTCACCGACTCCGTCACCTTGCAACCCAACGGCCTGTTGCTCGACGGCCCCACGGTCCACCTGCAAGCCGACCGCTTCGAGACGATCATCGCCGTGGGCCAAAGCGAAGACAACGCCACGTTCACCGGCTCCAGCGGCGTCGATGTCCTGTACGGCTTCCCCGATCACGAGCAAATTCAAACCAGCGGCACGAGTCATTTTCTCAATGGCTTTGGCAGCTTCAGCGCCCAGTCGGGCGGCGGCATCGACACGGCCATCCTCAGCGGCAGCAACGGCAACGACACGTTCGTCGGCAGTTCCACCACCTGCACGCTCAGCGGTGCCGGCTACCAACTCCAGACCACCGGCTACTCCGCCGTCTACGCCTTTGCCGGCAACGGAGGAACCGATGTCGCCACCCTCAACGACTCCAGCGGCGATGATATCTTTGGCTGCATCAAGGAATTTGCCTCGTTGCAACGACCGGGCAGCTACTTCTATCAGACGCTGTTTTTTAACCAGTACACGGCTGCTCCCACGCTCGGCGGCGACGACCTGGCCTTCGTCTTCGACTCCAGTGGCGACGACACCTTCACCGGCAGCCCCACTCAGGCACGCATCGAAGGCCCCGGCTACAACACCACCCTCAACAACTACGATCGGGTGTTCTCCTTCCACGCTTTCGGTGGCAACGATACGGTGCAGCTCAACGGCTCCAGTGGTGACGACACCTTCACCGGCTTGCCCCAATTCAGCGTGCTGAGCGGTCCCAACTATTTTCTGCAAGTCGGAGCCTACGCCAGCGTCAATGTCGACGCCTCGACCGGGGGCGCTGACACGGCGCTGCTCTATGGCTCTAGCGGCAACGACACCTTCACCGCGCGACCTACGCTTGGCACGCTCGTGGGCCAAGCGTACTCGTTGCAGGTCTCCTCGTTCCGTTACGTGTACGCCGACGCCTCGCAGGGGGGAACCGATGCCGCCACGCTCCACGACTCGACCGGCGACGAGACCTTCAATGGCCTCGCCGACTTCAGTTCGCTCAGCGGCGCGGCGTTCTTCTATCAGGCCACCGGTTTTGGCACCGTTGCGGCCGCTCCCTCGGCCGGTGGCAACGACCTGGCGCTGTTCTACGACTCGCTCGGCAGCGACATCGTCACCCTCGGCGGCGCGCAGGCCGATATCCAATTCCCCAGCACTCGAGTGACCGTCAGCAGCTACGGTCGCGTCGTGGCCACCAAAAGCAATGCCGGGACCGATCGCGTCCTCCGCTCGGCGATCAACTACAGCTTTGCGACCGTCGGCAACTGGCTCTAAGCTTGTCTGACCATTCAAGGCCAGGGAGCTGCCCTGTGCCAGCGCGCTCCCCAGAGAGCTTGCGGCCTGTAGCGTTTAATGGTCCTTGGGCTCCCGACCGCTCCGTCGTCGGCATCGATCGCGGTAATTGTTCATCGAAACGGTCGATAACATCCCTGATGGCGACAACCCCCTTCGATCCATGAGGTGATCTATGCGACGGTCGATGCTGGCAGTGCCCCTGTTCTCACTCGCGTGGTTTCTCGGCAGCGTTGACGAGGTCCAGGCTCAAATCTCATTCGGCGGTCGAGGCTTCGGCATCTCGATTGGCGGTCCCACGTATGTCGGGCCTCATGGCTATGGCAACCCCTACGGCTACCGTGGCGGCGTGAACGTGGGTGTCGGCATCGTGGCCCCGTCGCCGACGTACTATCATCACAACGGTGGGGGCGCGCAGCGCCGCGTGGTCGAAAATCCGCTCCCGCGTGTT
The DNA here is from genome assembly GCA_964652155.1 of uncultured Planctomycetaceae bacterium. Classification (GTDB taxonomy): domain Bacteria; phylum Planctomycetota; class Planctomycetia; order Pirellulales; family PNKZ01; genus CAZZBK01. The sequence goes on from CAZZBK010000109.1 coordinate 6,787, forward strand.
GGGGCCCACTTACCCATCAAGATCGTCCGCAACGATGAATTCGATGCGCCACTCTCCTACACGCTCAATGACCACGAGTACAAAATTCGCCCCGGCGAGAGCCAATGGCTGCTGAACGATCGGGACTGGGAAATCGAATTCGATCGCGGCGGCGACTTTGGCCTGGCCCGCTACTCGATGTCCCCCGGCATCTACACCTTCAAGCTCACCAAGCAGGGCTGGGAGATATTCCACGACGACGATCTCAGCAAGCTGAGCGTGACCAGCGAGTCCAAAGGGGCCAAGGACAACGCCCCATCACCACGCCCCAAGGATCTCGAGTAGCTTGCAGGGCAGACTGCCTTGAACACCTCTCCCGCAAGGGAGAGGGAGCAATCTACAGCCACCTGACTTACCTATCGTGCTGCATTGATCGCGCGCGGTCTAAGGGTCTTGCCGGCCGAGTCGGTCACTTTGCAGGCAAAGGTCCAGCCGCCATGATTCGTCCCTTGCTCGTTGCTCAGTAACACGATCAGCGAGTTGGGGCCAGCTTGCAACGGCACGTCGACCGTCTGAGCCCGAAAGTGCGCGTGCTGCCCGAGGTCCATCGGCCGGCCGCGATTCACGCGCAGCACGAGTTGGTCGTCCCAGGCCAGTTGCAGCTTCGCGGTCATGGCCTGCGGAACGTCGATCACGCAGGCCGCGAGCCCGGCCATGCCGCGATGATGCACCGCCGCCCCGCGACGCTCGGGCCGATAGACATGGTTGAAGTCGACAAAGCCATGCAGGCTCGGTCGCGTGACCCAGCCCCCCTCGACAAGTTTCGCCGTCTCGTCGAGCGGGTTCTGCAGCGCGCGGTGCAGCGCCTCGTTGTTGGCGTTGGCGATGGGGCCTTGCACCGACCACGCGCCGCGGTCGGGCAAAGGCTCGTCCATCTCGCCCCGTTTCAATTCGACTCCCGGCAGCAGCTTGTCGAACGGCGGCAGCTTGACATACGCGCGGCGCGGTTCACTCTGATACCAATAAACCGTGGCGCAGACATCGTTCTGCATCGTGCCAAACCGCATGTGCACGCTCTCGCGCCAGCGGATCGAGTCGTTGATGAAGAAGCGATACCCGACCAACCGCTGAGCGACTCGCGCCTCGCCCGTGTCTTCGTGCGTGTAGTAGGGCATGCCGGCAAACAGATGCGTCTCGGGCGGGTGCAGCGCTCCGCCGTAGGACGTGCCAAACGTGTCTTCGCCGCCGATGCCGCGAATGTAGGCCGGGTGCTCTCCCTGGCCATCGAGATAAATGTTCTCCGCGCCGCCGTGGCTCCAGCGATCGACATTGTCGATCAATCGGACACCGTACACGAAGCCGATCAACTGCCCAGGCCCCGTCGCGTCAAGCATGAGAAAGTCTTCGCCATACCGGGCCGTCGGCATCTCGCGTCGCCAGGCGGCACAAAATCGCCGCGGCTCTCGCAACTCCTGGCCCGGGTAACGATGCCAGTCGACTTGCATGTAAACGGGCAGTTGTTGATCGCCGCTCTCCAATTCGATGCGGGCATTTTTGGCAAAGGGCATCTCGAAGTAGCAGTTATAGCCGCTCCAGGTCTTCACGCTCAGCAGGCTGTTGTTGATCGGGTAATGGTTCACGCCGTGCATGACTCCGAAAAAGTCACCGAGCGGCGCTTCGACATGCGGCACCGGCGAGTCATCGAAGTAAATGCGAATGATCATCCGCCGATTCATCAGCGGCACCGCGTTGGCCGCGATCGGCTTGCCCAGCGTCAGCCAAATGTGCCGGATGCAGCCCGGTCCGTCGAGCGCGGCCCAGGTCTCGCGGACGTTTGCCGCCTGTAGCCGAACCAGACTCACTCGATCGCTCACCGCCTCGTCCGGCAAGTCGAGCTTGAACGGACCGCTCGGCGCGGCGGAGAGGGGCGCCGTGACCAGCCAAAGTAATCCGACAATCAAAGCACAACGTATCTGCATGACATTCAACCTCCACTCATGAATCGCCAGCCAACAATGCGATCCGTGACCTCACTGCCGCAGCCTCACCTAGCTTCGGATTAAGAATAATTTGCCGCAAAGAGCACAATAAAAACAAAAAGCGACGAATCAGATCGACTGTCTGATTAGCTCCGTCTTCTTTTTGCGACCTGTTGTGTTCTTTGTGCCATAGATAACTTGTTTTTAGTGGTGCCCCTGCGCGCCGAGCCAGCGTTCGGCGTCGAGGGCGGCCATGCAACCCGTGCCTGCCGAGGTGATCGCCTGGCGATAATAATCGTCGGCCACGTCGCCGGCCGCGAACACCCCGTCGACGCTCGTCGCGGTGCGGAACTTCTGCTTCCACGCGACATAGCCCTTGTCGTTAAGCTCCAGCGCGCCATTGAGAAAGTCGGTGTTGGGTGTATGGCCGATCGCCAGGAACATGCCCGAGCAGGCGATCTCGCGCGGCTCGCCGGTCTGGGCATGCTTGAGTCGCACGCTGGTCACACCGGTCTTGTCGTTGCCAATGACCTCGTCCACCACGCTGTTCCAGAGCATCTCGATTTTCGGCTCGTTCAGCGCCCGCTGCGCCATGATCTTCGAGGCGCGGAGCTGATCGCGGCGCACAACCATGTACACCTTGCTGGCAAACTTCGTGAGGTACGTCGCTTCCTCGACGGCCGAGTCGCCGCCGCCGACGACGACGAGCGGCTGATTGCGAAACCGCGGCAGAGCGCCATCGCACACGGCACACGCGCTCACGCCCCGATTCTTGTACTTGTCTTCCGACGCCAGCCCCAGGTAGTTGGCCTTCGCGCCGGTCGCCACGATCACGGTCAACGCCTCGACGACCGTGTTGCTCCCCGAGGTCAACTTGAACGGATGACCGGTGAAGTCGACCGAGACGATGTCGTCCGACTCGACGCGCGTGCCGAAGTTGATCGCCTGCTCCTTCATGAGCGCGACCAGTTCGGTGCCTTGCACGGCGTAATGGGGCACGTCGTTGCGCACATGTCCCGTCGGCACGGGAGGCAGCACGTACTGTCGCTCCTGCGCGATCGCGCTCTCGACAAAGGCGCGGATGTTGCCCATCGGAAAGCCCGGGTAGTTCTCGACCTCGGTCGTGAACGCGAGTTGCCCCAGCGGGACCATGTCGCTCTTGAAGGTCCCCTCGTACACCAGAGGCTGCAAATTGGCGCGGGCGGCGTAGATGGCTGCCGACCAACCGGCGGGGCCACTCCCAATGATGACAACTTTCTCGGCCAAGATGACGAACTCCTTGGAGGTGATGTTCCGGTAACACGTGAGTCGGGCCAAATTATAGCAAAAAGCGGAACCAGGAAAGCGGTGGAGATGCCATCGCTCCTCGACTTTCTCGGGTGGCCCTGACAACTGGTTGTCGGGGTGGCGTAGCCACAAGAGGGCAATGCAGCGTCTCGAAGCTGCGCCTCCAGTCGCTCAGAGCGACCTGGACAACCAGTTGTCCAGGCTACCCAATTGAGTTAGCGACATCGAGTCCCCTTGTCTCGATCGAGCCTCGCTGCGTATCCTTGCTTATCACTTCGCCCCGATCTCGGGAACGAATTTGACATTTGTGCGCGGAAAGGAAGCTCCGTATGTCGACTGCACCGTCCACCTCGCTCTGGCAAGGGGAACAATTCATCGACGGGCGTTGGCTCGCCGCCGAGGGCCGCGCGACGTTCGCGAATCACAACCCGGCCAACAGCGCGCAACTGCTCGGCCATTACCCACGCGGCACGAGTGACGACGCGCAGGCGGCTGTCGCCGCGGCGCGGAAAGCGCAGGGCCCGTGGCGACGACTGAGCCGCATCAAGCGCGGCGAACTGTTCGGCAAGCTGGCGGCGCTCATCGAGGCGAACGTCGTCGAGCTGGCCACGGTGGTGTCGCGCGAGAGCGGCAAAATTTTCGACGAGGCCAAGGCCGAGGTGATCGAAGGCCTGCACATGGTGCAGTACGTGTACGGCACCGCTCGGCAACCGATCGGCGAGTGCGTCGCGTCCGAGATCGAAGCCAAAGACCTGTACGTGCGACGCAAGCCGCGCGGGGTCGTCGCGGTGATCACGCCTTGGAACTTTCCGTTCGCCGTGCCGCTGTGGATGCTCGCCCCCAGCTTGCTCGAGGGGAACACGGTCGTCTTCAAGCCGTCGGAAGAGACCCCCGAGATCGGCTCTCGGCTCACAAAATTGTTCATCGAGGCCGGCTTTCCGACCGGGACCATTAGCCTGCTGCACGGCTTGGGAGAGGAATGCGGCGACGCACTGGCGCGACACGACGACGTGGACGTGGTGTGCTTTACCGGAAGCTACGATGTCGGATCGCACATCCGTCGCCTGGCGGCCGACAACGAGAAGAAGACCTGCGCCTGCGAGATGGGCTCCAAGAGCGCCGTGATCGTGTGCGAAGACGCGAACCTCGAACTGGCCGTGAACGCCGCGATCCTGAGCGCCTTCAAAACGTCCGGACAGCGCTGCGTGTCGGCCGGTCGCGTGCTGGTCCACGAGCGGCTGTTCGAACGCTTCGCGGCGCAGTTCGTCGAACGCGCCAAGCTCCTCAAGTTCGGCGACCCCTTCATGCCAGGCGTATTTGCCGGGCCGCTCATCAATCAAGCGGCGCTCGACAAGGTGACGCGGTACAACGACCTGGCCCAGCAAGAGGGAGCCAGCGTGCTGCTCAGCGGCGGACGCATGACCAGCGCCGAGCACGCGGCCGGGTTCTTCATGTCTCCCTTCATCTATCGACAAAGTTACGGCCCCAAGAAGCGAACGATCCACGAAGAGGTCTTTGGCCCACACCTGGCGCTGATCCCCTTTACGAGCGACGACGAAGCCATTCACATCTACAACGACACGCCCTACGGGCTCTCGATGGCCGTCATCAGCGAAGATTATCGCCGCTGGCGACTGTATCGCGACGAGTGCGATTACGGCATGGGCTACGTGAACTTGCCGTGCATCGGAGCCGAGGTGCATTTGCCCTTTGGCGGCGTCAAGCGCAGCGGCAACGGGCAGCCGTCCGCCGCCGCTTTGGTCGACGCCGTGACGCACAAGACCGCGTTTACCGTCAATCACGAACGGGGCATTACGATGGCCCAAGGCATGAGCGCGAAAGTGGGGGGCTAGACCCAAGGCGAGCGCCAACCGCAATCAAGGTCGCAGCACCACCTCGTCTCGCGTCCTTCATCCCACTCGCCTCACCCCACTCGATACGCGAGCGGCTTTCCATCGAGCCCGAGCAGCAAATTCTCGACCGACATCTCGGCCATCTTCCGCCTCGTTTCGTTCGTGGCGCTCCCCAAGTGCGGCGCGATGACGACGTTGTGCAGCTTGAGCAACGGATGATTTCTCGGCAACGGCTCAGGGTCGGTCACGTCGAGTCCCGCCGCGGCAATACGTCGAGCGGCCAGGGCATCGGTCAGCGCCTGCGTGTCGACCACCCCGCCCCGCGCAATGTTGATCAGCGTGCCAGTCCGCTTCATCTTATCGAGCGCCGCGGCGTCGATCAGCCCGCGTGTGTCGCTCGTGAGCGGACAGCAGAGCATGACGTAGTCGCTCTGCGCGAGCAGTTCATCGAACTCGGCGTAGCGCACGTCCAGGCTGGCTTCCAGGTCCGCGCGGCGCCGTCGATTGTGATACAGCACGGTCATGTCGAAGCCGCGGGCCCGCTTGGCCACCTGAGCCCCAATGCGTCCCAACCCCACGATGCCCAGCGTGCTGCTGTGGACTTCGCTCCCCAGCATGTAGCCCGGATCGTAAATGGTGAACTGCGGCGACCGGGCGTAACGATCCCCTTCGACCACGCGCCGCGCCGTGGCCAGCAGCAGTGCAAAGCCCATGTCGGCCGTCGCGCCGTCGAGGATGCCCGGCGTGTTGCCCACGGGCACCTTATGTGCCGCGGCGGCCGCAAGGTCGATATGATCCACGCCCACGCCGTAATTGCTAATCACCCGCAACTTTGGTAGTTGCCGCAGCAGCGCATCGCCCACGTGCGGATGCCCGTAGGTGTATAGCGCCACGATCTGCTCATCAGGCGCGCTCAGCGTCGCTTGCCACGGCCGCCACGTGACCCGGCCGGAGGTGAGTTGTTCGATGATAGGTGCCAACGGCCCATCGGCCATCACGCAGGGTGTGTTGTTCATGGGAAAGGGGAGTGGGGAGCGGGGTGTGGGACGAGGTTAAGAGGACAGACGAACCCAATCGGACTGCAATGGCATACTGAGGGTAGCCCGGACAACTTGTTGTCCGGGTGGCGAAGCCACAAGAGGGTATGGAAGCTTGACGAAGCAGCACCTCTTGTCGCGAGCGCGGCCCCGACAACGAGTTGTCGGGGCTACCCAGGGTGTGTTGTTCATGGGAAAGGAGAGTGGGGAGCGGGGTGTGGGACGAGGTTAGGAGGACAGACGAACCCAATCGGACTGCAATGGCATACTGAGGGTAGCCCGGACAA
>CAZZBK010000109.1:13308-21149 GCA_964652155.1 uncultured Planctomycetaceae bacterium
GCAGCACCTCTTGTCGCGAGCGCGGCCCCGACAACGAGTTGTCGGGGCTACCCAGTCGACTTTGCCGTCCTACTTAAGGTGAACTTCGCGACGCTCTCGACCGTGCCTAGTTCATCTGCCATAATTGATGCGTCGAATTGGAACAGATTGCTGGCGGAGTTCAACTCATGCTACGAATCATCGGCGAGCGCGCGGACAATTGCCAGGGGCAAACCCGACGCAGCTTCGTCCAGGCCGGCTGCCTCGGGCTGGGCGGCTTCGGCCTGAGCGACTGGTTCCGACTACGCGAGGCCCAAGGGGCCGTCGATCAGCGGCGCGACACGAGCGTCATCCTGTTCTGGCTCAGCGGCGGGCCCGGTCACATGGAGACCTATGATCCCAAGCCTGAAGCCGTCGATCAGTACCGCGGACCGTTTGGGGCGGTGAGTTCTGCCGTCAGCGGCCTGCTCATGAGCGAGATGATACCCGAACAGGCCAAGATCATGGATCGGCTCGCGGTGTTGCGGACCGTCAATCATGGCAGCGGCGACCATACCAAGGGGAACCATTGGATGCTCACGGGCTTTGAAGGCCCGAGCTTCAATGCGATCGATTTCAACGTGCAACGCCGGCCGTCAATGGGCTCGGTCGTGGCCAAACTCAAGGGGCTGCAGACGAGCGGCATGCCCCCGTATGTCGCCGTGCCCAACCTGCGCGGCGGCACCGATAATTTCTTCCACTACGCAACGTACCTCGGCGCGGGCGCGAATCCGTTCAACGTCGAAAGCGACCCGAACTCGAGCGAGTTCGCCGTCAAAAATTTGACGCTGCAACCCGAACTGTCGTTCGATCGACTAGCCGACCGCCGCCGCGTGCTCGAAACGCTCGACCAGTTCCGCCGAGACAGCGAGCGCTCGTTCGCCGATCGCGAGCAGCAATACCAACGGGCGTTCGACTTGCTCACCAGTCGTCAGGTGTCCGGCGCGTTCGACATCAACGCCGAGAGTGCCGCGACGCGCGATCGTTACGGCCGGCACACCTTTGGTCAGAGCGCGTTACTCGCTCGCCGCATGGTCGAGTCCGGTGTCCCGTTCGTCACCGTCAACTGTGTCCCCTGGGATCATCACGGCACGGCGGGTCGACTGCGGACCGAGGAAGGAGCCAAGCTGCTCATCCCGCCGCTTGATCGAGCCATCGCGGCCTTGGTGACCGACTTGATCGATCGCGGTCTGTATGAGAAGACGCTGGTCGTGGCGATGGGTGAATTCGGTCGCACGCCGAAGATGAATGCCGAAGGGGGCCGTGACCACTGGGGGCACACGTTCAGCGTGTTGATGGGGTGCGGCAGCATGCGCATGGGTCAGGCGATCGGACGCAGCGACGAGCGCGGCGAGTATGTGGCCGATCGACCGATCACGCCGCAGGACGTCACGTCGACCGTGTTCCATCATCTGGGCATCCGCGCCGAGCAGGTCTCGTTTGTCGATCGCCAAGGGCGTGGCCTGCCGCTGGTCGACCACGGCGCGCCGATCGCCGAGTTGCTCTAAAGCGCGTTCCTCGTTAGCCGCTAGCGCGCTCCGCTGCGCGTCGCGGCTAACGAGCGTGTATTCAGCGCGTCGTCGTACGCCAACGGACGGATACACATTCGTACCCGCTGCGTGCCGTTGCCTGTTCGCCACGTCGTTACGCTCTGCCTGTTTACCCCAGGCGGCATGATGCGAAAAGTCAGCGCCGCTGGGGCACATGTGTCGGCTGCTGGCACCCAGAAACTTGAATTTTTTTCATTCGCCGCAAGTGGCCGCTCGGCAATCACTTGAGCCGGTTTCGCCCGAGCCCGCCGCGGATTTTCGTTTGCACAAGGTGCATTGTTCAGACACATTTGCGGTAGGCCGTTCTGCGCGCATGTTGCGCTCAACGAGCCATTGCGGAGTGGGTTCCCCGAACCGTGGGTCGGGGAAGCGCGTGGACCCGAGAGCTGTGGAGTGACTTCGATGCGGACACCTTTGCTGGCCACCTTGATATTGCTGGGCGGAGGCGCGGCCTCGGCCTGGGCGCAAGTCCCGTGCGCCTCGTGCGTGCAGGCTTATCGATTGAAGTGCGAAACCGTTTACGAGGAACGGCAGGTCAACGCCTTCCGCGTCGACTACGAGACCGTCTATGACGAGCGGCAGGTCACCACCTACCGACCCGTCTGGGAGACCGAGGTCCGCGAGCGTCGCTACCAAGTCGCGCGGCCGGTCTACGAGACGAGCGAGCGCGAAGAGCGCATCACCGTGCAGAAGCCGGTCTACGAGACCGTCGTCGAGGACCGCAGCTACAACGTCGTGCGTAACGTGTACGAGACCAGCGAGCGCGAAGAGCGCATCACCGTGCAGAAGCCGGTGTACGAAACCTATCAACAAGATCGCTCGTACACCGTGCGCCGCCCGGTCTACGAGACCAGCGAGCGTGAAGAGCACTACACGGTCATGCAGCCGGTGACCAGCTATCGGCCCGTCCAGGTCGATCAAGGCAACTACGTCGATCAACTCGTGTGCCGGCCCGGCGCGGTCCATAACCGACTCGCTTGGCAGCCGGCGGCTTGTGTCGTCGATCCGGCTACCGGAGTCACCGCGTACAAGCCGGGCGGTTTGGCTTGGACCCCCGTGCAAGCTCCGCCGGTGACGCAGGTGTATCGCGCGTGGCAGCCGAATGTCGTCACGTACAACGTGCCACAGGTGAGCTACGTGCCGCAGGCGCAGGTCCGCAAGGTGCCGGTGCAAACCGTCCGCTGGGTCGACGAGCGCGTCGTGCAACAGGTCCCCGTGACCGTCTGCCGCGTGGTCGCCGAGGAGCAAGTCCGCAAGGTGCCGGTGACTGTGTGTCGCCAGGTGGTCGAGCGGGTCGAGAACAAGGTCCCCGTGCAGGTTTGCAAGTACGTCACTGAAGAGCAAGTCCGCAAGGTGCCGGTGACCGTGTGCCGCATGGTCTACGAAGAGAAGGTCGAGCAGACGCCGTATCGCGTCTGCAAGCAGGTGGCCGAGGTGCAGACGGTCAAGACGCCGCGCTGTGTCGAGAAGCGGACGCCAGTGACCTACACCTACAAGGTGCCGCGGACGATCGTGTATCGGGTGCCTCTGGACCCATGTGGGAACGAGATCCCGGCGGCCGCGACGAGCCCGGCACCGGCCGCGAGCGTGCCGACTGAGCCCACTCCGGCCACATCGACTGCGCCGAGCGTTGGTGCCCCGACGGCTCAGCCGAGCTTGCCGACCGGCCCGACCGCGACCACCACGCAGAAGCCGGCCGAGTTGCCCGGTCCCGCCGCGCCGAGCCCGGCCGCTCCGGTTCCTCCGCCCGCCCCCAAGGACGGTGCCGCCGAGAAGGCCAAGAGCTAGTCCGCTATCTCACGAGTAGGCCCACGGGGTGCCCTGCTCACGTCTGCGTGAGCAGGTTTCTGAGCCAGTGCCGCGGGGTTCGGTTTGCACACGTTGTGAACCGGACCCCGCTTTGTTTCCTCCCCAAGTCGTCGTCTTGGCATTAGAATGGAATGCAACACGGCTCGTTCGAGCCGCTTTGCTCTCTTCGGAGTCGGACACGATGCGTGAGGGAGACCTGAGCCTGGTCAGCAGTTCGTTGCAGTACGCGTACAAAGTGCTGCGGCAGCGTTGGGACGACACCGAGGAGGTCTGGCGCGACGTGGTCCGCAAGCGGTTCGACGAACAGCACATCGAGCCCATCGAGCCCACGGTGCTCAACACGCTCAAGGCGATCAACCGTCTGGCGTCGGTCTTGGAACGTGCCCGCGAGGAGTGCTCGTGAAAGCCGACGCCGAGCGAGAACATCCGGTCCGCGCGCAAGAGGCGCTGCTCGAGCGGCTCACCCAAGCGGCGCAAGCCCGCGCCGCGGCGATCGCCACCATCGACGGCGCACTGCAAGAGGCCAAGGTCGCCGCCCGCGACGCGCTGCAAGCCGCCACCGAACGCGCCGAGGGGGCGCGGCAACGCGCCCTGGCCGTGGCTCAACAATCGCGGCATCAACGTCTGCACCTGCTCCAGCAGCGTTACGAGGGGGACTACCGTGTCATGCAGCAGCGCTGGGGCGAGCGCCGTGACAAGATCAACGCCCGCGTGAATGCCATTCGGGGCAAAGCCAAGCGCGACCTGAAGGAGAGCAGTCTCGACATCCAGAACGTGTTCGACGCCACGAAGCACCGCCCTCGACGCGAGTTTCAGGAGGCGCAGAAGCAGGTCGATCAGCGTGCCGCGCGGCTCGAAGCGCTGGCCGAGGAAGCCAAGCATTTTCTGTTCGACTGCCGGCTGTTCCGCCCACCGCAGGTCGACCCTGAAGTGCCTCGCCCCGCGACCGAGGACGAGGCGCTGCAAACATTCCTGGCCCGGCTCTCCGAGTCGGAAACGAAGCTGGCCGAGCTGACCGCACTCAAGTTGCCGCGGTTTTTTGCCGGCGGCACGCCCGTCTGGGCGTACCTCGCGTTGTGGTTGCTGCTCGCTTATCCGGCCGGTCATTTGCACGATTGGGACTATGCCTACTTGGCCAGCAGTGGTGGCGCGGCGGTGGCGCTCGGCACGCTGCTGTGCGTCTGGCTCTACGCGCTGGCCCGCCGCCGCACGAGTCTGTTCTACGACACGCTCTGTCAGCAGTTGCTTGAAGCCGAGCAGGCCAAGGCCCGCTGGCTCGAACTGGCCGTGCAGCGTTGTCAGCGAGAGACCACGGCGATTGTGCAGAAGTATCAGGCCGACATGGCCGCCGCCAAGTCGCACTACGAGACCACCAAGTCCGCCGCGATCGCCGAGCGCGATCAGCAATTGGCCGCGGCCGAGAACGAGTTTGGCCCCCCCGTCTCGCAGTTCGAAATGTACCACTCGCAGGAGTCGGTCGAGTTGGAAGAGGCGTTGCACGCGGCCGAGCGCCAGGCCGACGAGGTCCTCGAGCAGGCGTTGGCCTTGGCCCAGCAGGCGCACGACGAGTCGCTCGCCGCCGCCAGCGAGGCCGCGCGACACAAGCACGCCGCCGCCGACCAGGTGTGGCAACAAGCGTGGCTCGAGAGCCAAGCGGCGTCGGCCGCGATCGCCCAGCAGTGTCGGCAATGGTTCCCGCCGTGGAAAGCCGAGGCCTGGCAGAGTTGGCCGCCCCCCAAGGACATTGCCCCAGTCATCCGCTTTGGTCAGTACGCGATTCGCAGCGAGCACGTGGCCGACGATTTGCCCAAGCTCGATGACCAGGCTCGGATCGTGTTGCCCGCGCTGCTCGAGTTCCCAGACCGCTGCTCGCTGATGATCCGCGCCGGCGGGGCAGGACGCGTGCACGCCGTCGATTTGCTCCAGGCGGTCATGATGCGGTTCCTCACCTCGATCCCGCCGGGCAAGGTGCGGTACACGATCGTCGATCCTGTCGGGCTCGGCCAGAACTTCGCCGGGTTCATGCACCTGGCCGACTACGACGAACTGCTCGTCACGCACAAGATTTGGACCGAGCCGCAACAAATCGAGCAGCGGCTCGCCGAGCTTTCGAGCCACATGGCCAACGTGATCCAGAAGTATCTGCGCAATGAGTTCGAGACAATCGACGAGTACAATGTGCACGCCGGCGAGGTGGCCGAACCGTATCGCGTCGTGGTCGTGGCGAATTTCCCCTTCAACTTTACCGAGGCCGCGACGCGCCATCTGGTCAGCATCGCGACGACCGGCGCTCGCTGCGGGGTTTACACGCTGATCAGCATCGACCCCAAACTCCCTTTGCCGCACGGCTTTCGTCCCTCCGACTTGGAACAAAGTTGCATCAAGCTCGTGTGGCGCGAGAACGGTTTCGCCCGCAAGGACGACACGTTCGAACGCTTTCCGCTGCTCGTCGATGGTCCGCCCGAGGGGGAGCTCTTCTCGCAAATCGTGCATCAGGTGGGCGAGGCAGCCAAGGACGCCAACCGGGTCGAAGTGCCGTTCGAGTTCATTGCCCCCGCCGAGGCCCGTTGGTGGACGCACGACAGCCGCGCTGGGGTCGACATTCCGCTCGGCCGCGCCGGTGCCACCAAGCGACAGCACTTGCAGTTGGGACGCGGCACCAGCCAGCACGTGCTCATCGCCGGCAAGACGGGCTCGGGCAAGTCGACCTTGCTGCACGCGCTCATCACCAACGCCGCGCTCATGTACAGCCCCGACGAACTCGAACTCTATCTCATCGACTTCAAGAAGGGGGTCGAGTTCAAAGTCTACGCCGAGCATCGTCTGCCCCACGCCCGGGTCATTGCCATCGAGAGCGAACGCGAGTTTGGCCTGAGCGTCTTGCAGCGGCTCGACGTCGAGTTGAAGGAACGGGGCGAGAAGTTTCGCGAACACAACGTGCAGGACCTGGGCAGCTACCGCGACTCGACCCTCGTCGCGCTGCCACGCATCCTGCTGCTGGTCGACGAGTTTCAGGAGTTCTTTGTCGAAGACGACAAGATCGCGCAAGACGTGTCGCTGCTCATGGACCGACTGGTGCGGCAAGGACGCGCCTTCGGCATCCACGTACACCTGGGCAGCCAGACGCTCGGCGGCACCTACAGTCTTGCCCGCAGCACGCTGGGGCAAATGGCCATCCGCATCGCGTTGCAGTGCAGCGAGGCCGACTCGACCTTGATCCTGAGCGAGGAGAATCCGGCCGCCCGGCTGCTGACCCGACCCGGCGAAGCGATCTACAACGATGCCAACGGTCGGGCCGAGGGGAACCACCTGTTCCAGGTCGTGTGGCTCGGCGACGAACGCCGCGAGCAGTACCTCAAGAGCCTGTCCAAGCTCGCCGCCGAGCGGCACATGAGTGATCGCGAACAGATCGTGTTCGAGGGGAACCTGCCGGCCGACGTGCAGGCCAACCGGCTGCTGCGCGCCGCGCTCGCCGCCGAGGCGTGGCCCGCGCGGGCCCTCGCGGCCACGGCCTGGCTCGGCGAGGCGATCGCCATCAAGGACCCCACCGCCTGCGTCTTCCGCGCCCAGAGCGGCAACCACGTCGTGCTCATCGGCCAGCAGAGCGAGGCCGCGCTGGGACTGATGGCCACGATGATCATCGGCATCGCCGTGCAACAGCCGCCACTGAGCGACACCGCGCCGCAGGGCGCGCGGTTCGTCGTGCTCGATGGCCAAGCCCCCGACGCCACGCACGCCGGACTCTTCCCACGGCTCAAAAAATCGCTGCCGCATCCACTCGAAGTCGGCTCCCCTCGCGACACGGCCCGGCTGCTCGACGAGTTGTCGGCCGAATTGGAGCGTCGTCAGTCGAGCCGCGAGGCCGATTTGCCGCCGGTCTATTTGTTCATTTACGACATTCAACGCTTCCGTGAGCTGCGCAAGGCCGAGGAGGATTTCGGCTTCGGCCGCGAGGCGAAGGCGAGCCCCTCGAAGCAGTTGGTCACATTGCTGCGCGAGGGACCCGCCCTGGGAATGCACGTGATCCTGTGGGCCGACTCGCTCACGAACATGCAGCGTTCGTTCGAGCGGGGCACGATTCGCGAATTCGAGACGCGCGTGTTGTTCCAAATGAGCGTCTCCGACAGCAGCACGCTGATCGACTCGCCGCAGGCCAGCAAGCTCGGCCCGAACCGCGCCTTGCTGCACAGCGAGGAGCAAGGCCGGCTCGAAAAGTTCCGTCCCTACAATCTGCCCGACGACGCTTGGCTCGCGCAACTCTCCGCTCAACTCCAGCGAAGAGGAAGTGAGAAATGATGAAGTATGAAGTATGAAGTATGAAGTATGAAAACGGAGCGCTATCGCGTGAGCGTGTCTTCCCTTTCATCCCTCATCCTTCATACTTCATCCCTTCTGCGCAGCAGCTCACCTCACCACGCTTGTTTCGCGTCGCTCACAAAGCGTTCCTTCGTCATCCCGCTGCCT
>CAZZBK010000110.1:0-20801 GCA_964652155.1 uncultured Planctomycetaceae bacterium
GATTATCACTTAGGACTGCCGCCCCCGACGACCGGAGGCCATGATGAGTATCCAGAACGTGGTGGTATTTCGGACCGGCGGGCCAGACGACGACTGCGACATTGCCAGCATAGCCGGGCCCGTCCGTCATATTAGCCGGGCGAGTGCCTACAATCGTGTGACTCTGTGCGGCATCACCACCAAGCTGAAGCCGTTGAGTCGAGACTGTTTGAACGGATTGCGAGTTCCGTTGGCTTTACGCAATACCAAGAAACAGGGCCGCGCTGACGTGCAAGACCCACCCGATGTAAGTAAACTAGCCGTGCGTTGCATTTAGTTCCTGGTTTGAAGGCATTCTTAACCTTTAGTGAGTTATCAAGAACTCGATGAGCATCAGCGTCCCCTCCGAGGCGGGTGAATCAACTTCGCAAACGCTCTTAGAGCGCGTCCGGAGACGCGACCCCGAAGCGTGGCAACGATTCGCGGCGCTCTATGGACCGTTCGTGTACCGCTGGTCGGTGCGGTACGGCCTACAACCGCATGATGCGGCCGATGTGACTCAGGAAGTATTCCGCACCGTGGCCGAACATCTCGATCGCTTTCAACGTCGGGGATCCGCCGACAGTCTGCGGGGTTGGTTGTGGACGGTGACGCGCAACAAAATTCACGATCACCATCGTCGCCGACGGCAAGAACCTTCGGCGGTCGGTGGAACAGCAGCCCTCCATCAGATTCAGCAGGTGCCCGATTTGCCCGAGGCCACGGATGACGCACCCGCTTCGCTCAGCGCTGAATTGGCGCACCGTGCCTTGCGGCTCATCCAAAGTGACTTTGAATCGACCACCTGGCGGGCATTCTGGGCCGTCGTCGTCGAGGGCCGGTCGACGACCGATGCGGCACATGAGCTGGGGCTCACCGTGGCTGCCGTCTACAAAGCTAAGTCGCGTGTTTTAATACGGTTACGTCAAGAACTCGACGGGTTGCTCGATTGAGACCGACGTGGGGGCAAGATTTGTGTCCAATACCTGCGTTGTTATGAATGAAGCCCGTCGGCGACGACGCCTGTTGGCCGACGGTGATGAAGCCCAGCAACTGTTTCCAGCGAGAAGAACTTATGTCAGGGCATCCCACGAAGGACGAATTGTCGGGATTTATTCTCGGGAAGCTGCCGCTGGAGGTCTCCGACGCCGTCGCCGACCACCTGGAACAATGCCCACCCTGCCAAGAAACGATCCACGACCTGGAAGCCCACAAAGACACGCTGCTCCACGATCTGCGACAGCCACCGCCGCCATCCCCCGAGTCCGACCCGGAGTGTCGGCTGGCGGTCGAATGGGCCGGTGCCGTCCTGTCGTCTGGTCCGGAACCGGCCAAGTCGAGTTCGGCGTCGCCTCTTTGCGTGTCCATCGCCTCGGGTGAGGTTATTCCTTCGCGTGAAGCGTTTCTCGCCGCATTACGAACCTCCGGCATCCTCGACACCGAACACTGGGCGACGCTCGAAAAGCTGCCAGCCGTGGCTGAGGCTGCCGATGGAGCCGCACTGGCGTGCATACTGGTCGACTGCGGCGCGCTGACCAAGTTTCAAGCGACTCTCCTGTACCAGAACAAGCCGAAGGGTTTGTTGTTCGGCGAGTAAGTTGTACTCGATCTGCTGGGGGCCGGCGGCATGGGCCAAGTCTTCAAGGCTCGGCACCGCAGTATGGACCGGATCGTAGCGCTCAAGGTGCTGGCCAAAGCCGCCGTCAACTCGCCTGATGCCATCAAACGCTTTCAGCGCGAAGTCAAAGCGGCGGCCAAGCTCATTCATCCGAACATCGTGATCGCGCACGATGCCGGGCAACAAGACGGAGTCCACTTCCTTGTGATGGAATATGTTCCCGGCAGCGATCTGTCAGCGCTCGTCAAGCGCGAGGGTCCGTTGCCGGTCGACAAAGTCGTCTCATACATCACGCAGGCGGCTCGTGGGTTGGCCTTTGCCCATGCCAAGGGCGTCGTCCATCGCGACATCAAGCCGGGCAACCTGCTCGTCGATCACGAAGGGACCGTCCGCATTTTGGACATGGGGCTCGCGCGGCTCGACGGCGACGCGGCCTCGAAAGCGGCCGGCGAAGGCCTCACGCAGACCGGCCAAGTGATGGGCACCGTCGACTACATGGCCCCCGAGCAGGCGTTCGACACCAGCACGGCCGACGCGAAGGCCGACTTGTACAGCCTCGGCTGCACGCTCTACCGGCTGCTCACCGGGCAGAACATGTTCAGCGGCGACACGCTGGTGCAAAAGATTCTTGCTCATCGCGAGCAGCCGATCCCGTCGCTCGTCGTTGCGTGCCCCAATGTGCCGCCGCAACTCGACGCAATCTATCAGCGCATGGTGGCCAAGCAGCCTACAGATCGCCCGACGATGGCCGAGTTGGTCGTCGAGCTAGAAAATTTCTTCAAAGGCGAATCGACGACGACTTACGCTACTAGCAGATTTACGGAGGACTTTGATCGAAAGCAATCCGCGGCAACCCACACTCTAAAGAAAGATGAAGACAAGCTAAATCATGGCGGAGGGAAGAAACCACCGTCGCGAAAGCTGCTCGCCGCCGGAGCCGCCGGGTTCTTGTTCGTTTGCTGGGCGGTTTGGGTCATCGTCCGCGATAAAGACGGGAATGAAGTCGGCCGCATGAAAGTTCCCGGCAGCGGAAGCGCCATAGTTATCGATGTTCATCAGCCATCGGAAGGAGCGGAGCCCAAACCAGTTGAGGACCCAAATGCGAAGTCCAAATTGTCGGCTAGAGAAACGTCAGTTTCTACGCCAGATCCACGGAATGCCCGCGCATTTGCTGAGTTCATCATTTCACATGGCGGAAAAGTGACACCGGTTGGATTCAAAGGTGACGACGGGCGGCCGCTTGAAGTTGGCCGTGTTTCTGAACTCCCTTCTGGCGACTGGACAATAGAGGCAATTTCCCTACGCACCAATTCACTCGCCACAGACGACTTCATGAGTCGCCTTGCTCAAGTGCCGAATGTGCGAAGGCTCTATTTACATGATGCAAAACTAACGGCTATCGGGGTTCGCCATCTGTGTGCGATTCCCACGCTCGAAGAGCTTTGGCTTACGCATGTGCCTGTTGGGGATGAGATCATGAAAGACGTTGTTCGCCTGCCGGCGCTGAAACGTCTGGTGATTGCTCTAACGAACATTTCGGACGCATCGCTAAATTACCTCAAGCAGATGCCACAACTCACTTTCCTTGACGTAAGTGGTACGACTGTTTCCGATAGCGGATTGCGGGAGCTTTCGAACCTCAGACAATTGACTTACCTGAACTTCCGAGGCACGTCGATCAGCGATGTCGGTCTTGAGCATCTCACGAATCTGAAGAAACTGAAGACGCTTATTCTCGAAAGAACCAGGGTTAGTTCGCAGGGTTTAGAGTCGATTCGGCGAGCGTTACCGGGTCTTGAAATCGACTTAGGTCAGTCGTCAACGGAGGTTGCCACTGGACCACCGGTTGCCGTAGCTTCATTGTCCTCACCCATCGATCTGCTGAAACAGATTCCGTCGCAAACGAATGCCACCGGTATTTGGACCGCCAGCGAAACGAAATTAGATGCGATCGTCAACGATCCCACCAAGGCAACGCAAGTCGCTGTACCGTTCGTCGCTCCCGAAGAGTATGACCTCTCGGCGGTCGTCGATCGGCTCACGACGGAGAACGCAGGAGTCACCTTGGGCCTGAGCGCCGGGGCGGCCCGATTCCGAATTGATCTCGACTACGCCTCGGCACGCAACACAAAACTCGCCGAGGTCGATGGCAAGGCCGTTCTCGGGACGTCTGGGCCTTGGTTGACGCCCGGGAAAGCCCATGATGTGCGAGTCGAGGTGCGTCGCTCCGGCATTCGCGTCCGCGTCGACGATCGTGTCGTGCTCACTTACGACGGCACTTTGGATCGGCTTTCGCGCGAGTACGTTGACACCCCGTTCTATCTCAAGGTCTACAACTCGACGCGCTTCCACAAGCTGGAACTAACGCCGGTCGTGTCGCCGCCCCCTGCGATAGCGAAGGCTCCGTTCGATGCAGCTCAGGCCCGCGCCCACCAAGAGACATGGGCCAAGCAACTTGGCACAACGGTCGAAACAACAAACTCTGTCGGCATGAAGATGGTTCTCATCCCGCCCGGCGAGTTTCTGATGGGCAGTACGGATGAGCAGGTCGAAGCCGCGTTGAAGATAGCTGAGCAGATGAAGGCCGATAGCGAAGTCACTGGCAGAATCGAAAAGTCCGAACGGCCGCAACACAAAGTGGTGATTCCGAATCCGTTGCGAATGAGTGCAACCGAAGTCACGATCGGACAGTTCAAGAAGTTCAGCGCCACGGGCTACCAGACCGAAGCGGAAAAAGCCGAGGCCGCCGCGAAGATTGCGCCGCCTGCCGATGCCGGCCAAGCAGCACCCAAGCCGATTTCGACCTTTCTCAACCCCGGCTTTGCCGTGACAGATGCATCGCCGGCGGGGGCGATCTCTTGGAATGACGCCGTGGCCTACTGTCAGTGGCTCGGCGAGCAAGAGAAAACAGCGTATCGTCTGCCGACCGAGGCCGAATGGGAATATGCCTGCCGAGCCGGCACGACGACGCTGTATTCGTTCGGCGACGACGCATCGTTGTTGGGGCAGTATGGTTGGTACGGCATCAACGCCAGCCGTCAGTCACATCCAGTAGGAGTAAAATCGCCGAACGGTTTTGGCCTCTTCGACATGCATGGAAATATTCACGAATGGTGCGGCGATTTCTATGATGAAAAGTGGTACGAGAAGCATTCATCAAACGACCCGAAAGGCCCAGCTGTGGGCTCCTATGGTGTGCTCCGAGGCGGCTACTGGAACCTCCCGGCTTCGTACTGTCGTACCGCGTTTCGCAAAAACGACAGGCGGTCGGACCGATACAACTACTACGGCTTTCGTGTTGTGCAGGTCCTCGATAATCCGCCTACGACGGCGCAGGCAGCGCGCGTCACGCCTCCGCTGGAAGCGAAGCCGACCGTAACGGCTCCACGGATTGCCGTCGCGCCATTCGATGCAGCAACGGCCCGCGCCCATCAAGAGGCTTGGGCCAAGTATCTCGGCGTGACGGTCGAGACGACGAACTCGATCGGCATGAAGTTCATGCTCATCCCGCCGGGTGAGTTCCTAATGGGCAGCACCGACGATGAAATCAAGGCGGCCTTAAAATTGGTGAAAAACGAGGAACCAGACAATCGTGTGCTTGGGAAAATACAAAACGAAGGCCCTCGGCAGCGCGTCGTCATTACCCGCCCCTTCTGGATGAGCGCGACCGAGGTGACTCATGGTCAGCTTGAACAGTACATGCGAGCCATGAGCGTCGCCGCCGGAACGTCTTTGGTTCTCCCCTTGGAAGCTGCTGATTTGCCGATCTCGAACGCTAACTGGCACAAAGCCGCCGATTTCTGTAACTGGCTGAGCCGGGTAGATGGTTTTGCACCCGTCTACGAATCGCGCGACGACGAATGGAGCGTAGTGAAGACCGCCGACGGTTATCATCTCGCGGGCGAAGCTCAGTGGGAACATGCATGTCGCGCCGGTACGACGACTCAATACTCGTTCGGGGACGACATTAAGGAAGCACCCCGATATGCCGTGTTCAATGCCGAACGACCGGCCCCGGTCGCCTCAAAACTTCCCAATGCATTTGGCTTATTCGATATGCATGGCAACGTCGCTGAGTGGTGTCAGTATGGAGCCAAAGAGGAGTTTGGCTCGCGCGACCATGGGACCGTCCCAGTTTCGCGAACGAGACCATTGCGGGGCGGGTCGTATAAGCACGGCGGCGTTCGCGGACGCAGCGCATTTTCCGGCAACGCGATGCTTAGCGATACTAATCCCGGCACAGGCATCCGCGTGGTGCGCGAGATTCCGCTGCCGTGACCGGCAGTTTGTGCAAAGCGACGAGCGCAACACTTCGCGTATCTGAGCGGCCGACGTAATCAGCCGGTGTGATTGGCGAAGCTCGCCGAACAGTGCGGCGACGCGCTCGCGGGCGAGAGCAAGACTCGCACGAGTACGTTCGTATCGCAGGTGACCTTCATGCCCGCTTGCCATACCGGACTTATTCGCACGTCTCGTCGATCAGCCGTTCAATCTCATCGGCCGAAAGGCCCGACGCGCGGGCATTCTCGTGTGCCTCGTGAAGGATTTCCTGCAACTCAACCAACGCCTGATTGCGATCATGTTTCGTCGGCTCGACGCGATCCAACACGGCGATATAGAGTTTCTCGCCGTCGCGCAGCGGGGTGGCCGACAAGGGACTCAACCAAGCTGCGGATCGCGTGAGACAGGTCGGAGACATTGTGAAAAGAAGCGGCCAGATCCGGAGTGTACCTCGGAGGGCGAGGGCCCAACACCGGCAGGCGATCGCGACACGGGTTGGAGGCAGATCGCCTCCACTTTCCATACTCCAAGAATGCGCGACGGGACACTTGGTGCGGCGTGACAACCTATGTCTCGGCAACGTTCGCCATCCGCAGGATCGCCTGCCGCATCTCGATGGAAAGCGACGGCCACGCGGCGATCAACGCCGCGAGCATCGCGTCATGCGGCGACGCGCAGCGACAATCAGAGCGCCGAGAATGCAGCGCATTTGCAGCGCGATACCCTTGGCAAAAGTCACAAGCGCAAGCGGTGTTATCGGTTCCGTCAATTTCGCTGACAGGTTCAAATCCTGTCGCCCCGACTATCGTTAAGATTGAGCCCTTCGGCGAAAGCGTCAAAGGGCTTTCTCTTTTGTGGGACAAGACTTACGCCTTCGAGCGTCCAGTTCAAACCGATGATTTCGAGGATTCGACGCTTTGCAGCGTAGTCAGCGACAAACCATTTGGCTCGCAGGCTCGCAACGTGTTATGGAACTCCTCATCTTTAAGCCTAAGCCGGGCGATCACGGCCAGCATCTGACCATCAAGATCGCCTTCGGCCAGCCGCTGCCGGAGTAGTGGGTGATCTAGATTTTCCCCTTGCCAATTTGACTCTTCGGTGACGCGATTGATTAGAAACCGCGATAGATTCCTATAAAAAAGATGAGAAGGGCGCATAACTGAATTGCCGTAAGTGTCGCCATTCCCCATCGATGCCCAAAGTTGAGCGTGGAAGGGCCCCAAAGTCCCAATCGAGTAGCGGGCACAAAGATCCTTGAATCACGCTTGCTGAAATAGGCAGAGAAGAACCTCGACTCACTCCAGTTGGCTGGATTTTTCCACTCGGCTTGATTGATGTCGTGTTGCGATTGTGGCTCGATCATGCTCGCGATTGTATCGAGAGGGGCTGGAAATGTCGCGAATTCTGTTCGTTTGCGGCAACTTGACCCTGCTTCGCCGCGAGCCGTATAATCGCCGCTTCGCGCTGTTGCTCTTTGTCTCCTTAACACGCTTGCCGCGAGCCGCAACTCCATGAAGATTCACGAGTTTCAAGCCAAACAGATCCTCCGTGACGCGGGGGTCGCCGTGCCGCGGTCGATCGTGGCCCGCACCGCCGACGAGGCTGCCAAGGCCTATGCCGAGCTGGGCGGAGCGATTGCCGTCGTCAAAGCCCAAATCCATGCCGGTGGCCGTGGCAAGGGGACGATCAAGACCAATCCCAAGCAGCGCGGCGTGCAACTGGTCAAAAGCGCACAAGAGGCCGGCGAGGTCGCGGGCCGATTGCTCGGTCAGTCGCTCGTCACGATCCAGACCGGCCCGGTGGGTCAAACGGTCCGGCAGGTGCTCGTCGAGGCGGGTTGCGAAATCGCCCGCGAGCTGTACCTGGGCATTGTCATCGATCGGGCCGCGGCGGGCCCCGTGCTGATGGTGTCGAGCGAAGGGGGCATGGATATCGAAGAGGTTGCTGCCCACACGCCTGAGAAAATCTTCTACGAGAAATTCGATCCCGACGCCGGTTTGCAGAGCTATCAGGTTCGCAAGCTGTGCAAGAAGCTGAACATCACCGGGGCGAGTGTCGCCTCGGCCGAGAAGTTCATGAAGGGTTTGTGCCGCGTGTTCGTGCAGTGCGACTGCTCGATGGCCGAGATCAACCCGCTGGTCGTCACGAAGAGCGGCGACTTGATCGCGCTTGATTGCAAGATGACGTTCGACGACAACGCGATGTTCCGCCACAAGGACCTGGCCGAGTTCCGTGACAAGGCCGAGGAAGAGCCGGCCGAGGTTCGTGCCGGCGAGGCGGGGCTGAGCTACGTCAAGCTCGATGGTACGATCGGCTGTCTGGTCAACGGCGCTGGACTGGCGATGAGCACACTCGACATCATTCAGTTGCACGGCGGACAGCCGGCCAACTTCCTCGATGTCGGCGGCGGCGCCAATGTGCAGCAGGTCACCGAAGCGTTCCGGATTATTCTCGACGACCAGAACGTGCGGGCGGTGCTTGTGAACATCTTCGGCGGCATCATGCGCTGCACGACGATCGCCACGGCCGTGGTCGAGGCCGCCAAGAGTGTCGAGTTCCGCGTGCCGCTGGTTGTGCGGCTCGAAGGGACCGAGGTCGAAGAAGGTCGCAAGATCATCGCCAACAGTGGTCTGAACGTCATCAGTGCCGAAGGCCTGACCGACGCCGCCAAGAAAGTTGTTGCAGCCGCCAAGTAAAAAGTGATAAGTGCTCAGTGATAAATGATCAATCACGGACGCACGCTCACTTCCGATGCCTTCCATTTATCACTTAGCACTTAGCATTTATCACTTCCCATGAGCATCCTGATCAACAAAGACACGCGGGTCATCTGCCAAGGCATTACCGGCAAGGTGGGCACGTTCCACACCAAGGGATGCAAAGAGTACGGCACGAAAATGGTCGGCGGCGTCACGCCCGGCCGAGGGGGCGAGAGTGTCGAGGGCTTGCCCGTGTTCGACACCGTGACCGAAGCGGTCGAGCAGACGGGAGCCAACGCGACGATGATTTTCGTCCCGCCCCCGGCCGCGGCCGACGCGATCCTCGAAGCGATCGATGCCGGCATCAAGGTCGTGATCGCGATCACCGAAGGGGTGCCGGTCATCGACATGGTCCGCGTCTACAAGCGGGTCAAGGCGAGCAACTCGATCCTCGTGGGCCCCAACTGCCCCGGTGTGATTACGCCCGAGGAATGCAAGATCGGCATCATGCCGGGATACATTCACAAGAAGGGTCCGGTCGGCGTCATGAGCCGTAGTGGCACGTTGACCTACGAAGCGGTGTGGCAACTCACGAGCCTCGGCCTGGGCCAGAGCACCTGCGTCGGCTTGGGAGGCGACCCGATCGTGGGGACGTCGTTCATCGACGTCTTGCGGTGGTTCCAAGACGACCCGGCCACCGAAGCGATCATGATGATGGGGGAGATCGGTGGCTCGGCCGAAGAAGAGGCCGCCGCTTTCGTCAAGGAATATGTCACCAAGCCGGTCGCGGCGTTTATCGCTGGTCGGGCCGCGCCTCCGGGCAAGCGGATGGGTCACGCCGGTGCGATTATCTCGGGGGGCAAGGGGACTGCCAAGGAAAAGATGGCCGCCCTGCAAGCCGCTGGCATCGAGGTCGCCGAGAGTCCCGCCGACATGGGTCAAGCGCTCAAACGGGCCATCGCCCAGAAAAAATAGTCGCCGCCAGCTCGCGCGGCGCGTCCACATCGTTCGCTCGCACCATCGAGGCTCTCATGTCGCAGTTGCCCCCGCCGCTCAATCCGCCTGCTCGCGTGCTCATGGGTCCCGGCCCGAGCGAAATTCATCCGCGCGTCTTGCGGGCCCTGGGCGCCAACACCGTCGGGCACTTGGACCCGTACTACCTCGCGCTCATGAACGACATGCAGCAGATGCTGCGCGAGTTGTTCCGCACGAAGAACCCGCTCACGATGGCGATTAGCGCCACGGGCTCGGCCGGCATGGAGAGCACGGTCGTCAATCTGATCGAGCCGGGCGACTCGATGATCGTCTGCGTCAACGGTGTTTTCGGCGAGCGGATGGTCGACGTCGCCACCCGCGCCGGCGCCAAGGTGACCCGCGTCGATCGACCCTGGGGCGAGGTGTTCTCGCCGGCCGATCTGAAAGACGCGATCGCTCAGGCCAAGCCGAAGGTCGTGGGCATCGTCATGGCCGAGACGTCGACCGGTGCTTGGCAGCCGATCGAGGAAATCTCGAAGCTGGTGCATGACGCCGGGGCGTTGTTGCTCGTCGACGCCGTCACGGCGCTCGGTGGCATACCGGTCGAGGTCGACGCCTGGCAGATCGACGCGATTTACTCCGGCTCGCAAAAATGCCTCAGTTGTCCGCCGGGCTTGGCACCCGTCTCGTTCTCCGATCGCGCGATGCAGGTGGTGCTCAACCGCAAGACGAAAGTGCAAAGCTGGTACCTTGATGTCTCGATGCTCGCCAAGTACTGGGGGAGCGAGCGCGTGTATCACCACACCGCGCCCATCAACATGACCTACGGGCTGTACGAGGCCCTGCGGTTGATCCTCGAGGAAGGGCTGGAAAGCTGCTTCGCGCGACATCTGCTCAATCACCGCGCGCTCAAGGCGGGGGTCACGGCGCTGGGCCTGCGTTATGCGGCGGCCGAGGGACACCAGTTGCCGATGCTCAATGCGGTGAAAGTGCCCGACGGGGTCGACGACGCCGCCGTTCGCAAGGCGCTGCTCGAGCGGTTCGGGATCGAGATCGGCGGCGGGCTCGGCGCGTTCAAGGGGAAAGCCTGGCGCATCGGCCTGATGGGTCACGGCTCGCGACCCAACAACGTGCTCCTCGTCCTCGCCGCGATTGAGCAGCTATTGGCTGAGCAAGGTTACCCATTTGAGCACGGCGCGGGTGTCGCCGCCGCAAATGCCGTGTACGCCCCAACGCTCAAGTAACGTGCCCGCCGCGCTGGTCGCGGCTTCGTTTTAGTGCGACTCGTGCTGTTTCTGGTTGATATCTTTGAGACGGCGCGTCTCGCGGTATGCCATCAGGCCCCAAACCATCAACGTGACACCGGCCAAAGCCAAGGGCATCAGAGCCCATTCGTTTCCACTGAAATAGAACCACGCCAACACCGGCAGGGCCAACGCACTGGTCGCAATCACGTACATCCGCCCGTCACGCGAGCCGGTGGTCTTCGTGATCATGTGCTTGGTGACCGCGTCGCGGGCATTGCGATTGGCGATGGCACGCATCGCGCTCAGATTGGCTGACAACTCGGGAGGCAACGAGCGGGGGGTCATCTCGCGCGGATCAAGCAAGGGTTGCGCAGGCTCGGGTTCCGGCGCGGGCTCGGAAGCTGCGGTCGTCGTTGGGCTCGCGGGCGCGGCTTCACTGCGCGCGGCCGGCGCGCTCGGTTCGACCGCTTCTCCCTTGCGACCACCGACCCGCTGCAGCAATTGTGCCATGTACGCACTAATGTCCTCTTCCTCGTCACCGGCCGGCTCAGGAGCAGGCCGCTTGCGCTCGACGGGCGCGGGCTCCGTGGACGGCTGCGGGGCGATGGGCTGCGCGGAGGCTTGGGCCGACGCAGGCTCGACACCTTCGTCGTCATTCAGGTCCGACAGCAAACCCATGCGACGCATCACTTCCGCGGCGCTCTCCCGTTCGTGCGAACGTATCAACAGCGGTTCCGGCTCGGGTGATGCCTGCGGTGTGTCAACCACCGGCTTGGTTTGAGCCGGTTCCGACTCAACGGCGGGTGCCGGTTCGTCATCGTGGCGTGAGACGTCGATGGACTCGGCTCGCAAGGCCTCGGCCTGGGCCAGGAGCTCGTTGCGAATGCGCTGCGCCCGCTCCTCGAACGTCTCGTCGTGATCGTCGTGGGGCAGCTCGCGCTGCGCTTGCTCGTGTTGCTGGGCATGCTCGGAGAGTCGCTGGCGCAAATCCTCTTCCTGCCGCGCCAGTTCGGCCGCGGCTGCCGCGCGACGCTCGGCTTCCTCGGCCACCTCGCGTTGCCAGGCCTCGTATTCTCGCTTCCACTCGGCCTTCTCGAGGATGATTTGTTCGCGTTCGTCGTCCATCGCCGCCTGCTGCTCGACGAGCGCTTGATGAGCTAGTTGCAACTCGGCCAGTATCGCCGCGCGCGGAGCCGCGTCCTCGGTTGCAAGCTCGCGGGGCTCTGCTTTCGATGCCTGGGCCGAT
The DNA here is from genome assembly GCA_964652155.1 of uncultured Planctomycetaceae bacterium. Taxonomy (GTDB): domain Bacteria; phylum Planctomycetota; class Planctomycetia; order Pirellulales; family PNKZ01; genus CAZZBK01. Next base: position 12,085 of record CAZZBK010000110.1, read on the forward strand.
GCCGCGGTTGCTTCCGCGAGCTGGGCTTGCTCGTACTCCAGACGCTGCTGTAACTGCAACAGCACTTCGCCACGGTCGGCCAACTCGGTTGAGCGACGATCGAGCTCCTGCTGTTGGCGCGCGAGCTCGATGCTCAATTCCTGCTGACGCTGGGCGGCCTGCGTCGAGTCGTGTTGAAATTGTTCACGTTCCCGTGAGAGCGAGTCGCGCTCGGTCGCCAAGGCGGCCCGCTGCTCATCAAGCGCGGTCTGCTCGGCGCGGCGCTGCTCGTCCAGGGTATGCCGAGCCGTGGTCAGCGCGGCCTGTTGTTGGGCGAGTTCGGCCCAGGCCGTCGACAGTTGTGCTTGTTGCTCGGACAACCGCGCCGCCTCTTCCGCAAGGCTCTCGTCATGCTCGACCGCCACGGGCGACTCTTGCGCCCGCAGGGCCAGTGCGGCCGCTTGCACGGCGAGCTGTTCGCGCTCGGCATCGAGTTCGGCGCGGAGCGATTGGAGCTCGCTGGTGCGTCCCAGCAAGTCGCTGTGCTGCTGCTCAAGCTGGCGTTGCTGCGCTTCGTGCCGGTGGTTGATTTCCGCCGCCTGAGCCGCTGCCTCGGCTTGCCAGCGGGCTTGTTGTGTGGCGTGATCGAGTTCGAGCTGGGCGCGCAGCTGCGTGACGGCCGCCCGCTCGCTGGCCAAGGCCTGCTGCTCGACCTCGACGGCCGTGTTTCGCGCGGCCAAGGAGCGTGCGAGCTCGTCGAGCGCCGCCTGTCGCGTCCGCGCATCCTCGCTGACGGTCGCTTCGCGCGCGGCGAGCGATTGTTCGAGTTGATGCAATTCGTCGAGTTGTTGCTGCCGGGTTTGCGTCCAAGCCGCATGGCGAGCCGCAAGCTCAGCCCGCTCCGTTTCCAAGGCGGCCCGTTGTCGCTCGAAAGCGTCTTGGTCACGCTGCCACTCCGCGTGCTGCGCGTCCCACTGTGCCTGCTGCTGGGCAAAATCCTGTTGCGCGTGCTCAAACTGGTCGCGCAATTCGCTCAACGATTGCTTGTGCTGTTGCGATTGCAACTGACTCTGCTTGGCTTGCTCGGCCGCGGCGGCCTCGCGGCCGCGCAGCTCGACGAGCGCCGCGTCGAGCTGTTCGCGTTGAATGACCAGTTGCTCGTGACGTGTTTCCAGGTCGCGGACGTCTCGTTCGTATTGACGCCGCCGTTGTTCGCTGTCGAGCAGCCGCCGCTCCGCTTTGCGGAGTCGATGCAACACCCGCCGCAAGCGGTCTCGGCCGAGTCGATTGGCGAGTTGCCGGCGTTGTTCCAGCGTGTCGAATTGCTGTTGGTCTTCGGGTCGCATGCGCGGCCGCAGCGAGTGCGGGCCGGCGAGCACCTCGAATTCAACATTGCCCACCGTGAGCCGGTCGCCGCTGACGAGTTCGGCATCGTCGAAGGCCGCGTGATTGAGTCGGGTTGCCGCCGAGAGTCGGCGAATGATGGTTCGCTGCTGGCCGCGCAACACGACACAGTGCCAGGGAGCGATCTGTTCTCCCCGCAATCGCAAGGTGCAGGACGGAGCAGACCCGATCGTGCATTTCGGGGCGGTCAGTCGCACCAACTGGCCACGCTGGGCGCCGTTGCAAATGCGGAGCGTGAGTTCCGGCTCCGTCGCGCCCAACAAGCTCATCGGCCCCGTGGGGCTCATCACAGACATCATTGCGCATTCCTCGCAGAGGCCAATCATCGGCGGGGTCATTGAAAATCGCAAAATCCCCCCAGAAGCATGTAGCTTATGGACAACACCGGGTCAAAGTTCACCCGCGGAGGGAGTCGCGACCTTGGCTCGGCGAGGGGGCGAAGATCGTGACGATCGTCACAATGTCATGCTATCAGGGGAGGGCACGCGAGGTTTTATTCCCAAATCGAGCGAATTTTGCCGCTAGCAGCCAAATCGGTTGGATAGTGGTGCCGGTTCTGCCGATTATTTTTGCCGCAACGATAGTACAAAACACGGGTCGTTGATGAACCGGCAAAATGTCCGGTTTGTCAATCACCGGACAAGGTCGTGGATCGTGGCTTGGTCTGAAACGGTGAAACCCTTGCTCCCGAGCGAGCTTGAGTTCATCTGCAGGCCAACGCCCAGGTCAAACGACCCGGCCGGTTTTGCCGATGAGGAAAACCGGCAGGCCTCGACATGCGTACTATAGTTGCAATGCCGCATGACGCACTCAACCGTTGAGTTGCGTTGTATAGGATGGCGGCGTATGAGGCACTCCACTTAGGAGTTCGGATTGGCGGCGACTGAAGGGGGGCACCCTCGGCGCGACCAAGATCGGACATCAGAACAGGTGATCGAACGATGGCACGCAAAGAAGCGATCTTGAACATGCGCGAGATTCTCGTGATGCGCCGCGATGCCCTGCGCCGTGTGCTGGCCGGCGATCTGAGCGCCTTGAAAGAACTCCGCGAACAAACCGCCGGTGACTTGGTCGATGTCGCCCTCGACTCGGCCCAAAACGAACTCAGTTCGCAGTTGGCCGAGGTCGAAAGCCGCGAACTGGCCATGATCGAAAACGCCCTCGAAAAGATGCGCACCGGCCATTACGGCAAATGCGAAGGCTGCGGCACGCGCATTCCACTGGCACGGCTCAACGCCTTGCCTTACGCCACCACCTGCATCGACTGCCAACGCGAGAGCGAGCGTTACGGCGCGTCGAGTTCAGCCGATAACGATTGGGGTCGATTGTCCGATTCTTCCGGCGACGCCGACCTGTCGATCAACGATCTGGAGATCGACGTCTCGTAATCGAGCCCGCGCGCTTGACCAACGAGAGAAGCGCGTCAACAGTTGTCGAGTCCCTGCGCGACCGTTTCCGTGGGCAGAGTTCGCTTTGCCCCTGGAAACGGTCGTTGCGTTGGGTGTTTCCGCGCTGGAGAGAATCTCATGCTACGCTCGGTCCCCCGCCTGTTCGCATCTGGGCGGCATTCATGGATTCTCGCCAGCCTGCTGGGGTTGGGCTGCGTCGTCTCGGCCGCACGCGCCCAAAGTCCCAGCGAGGCGCTCAAGCCCCAACAACGCGAACAGCTCTACCAGCAATTGTTCCGCGAGGTCGACGAGTTCCAGCGGCATCACAGTTTGCTCAAAAAACTGTTCAAACTCGCCAGCCCCTCGGTCGTGCATCTCGATGCCGAGGTGGTCGAGTCCGGGCGCAATGGCGGCAAGCGAACGGTGCAGGAAGCGGGCTCGGGCGTGATCATCGAGTTGCAGCAAAAAACCTATGTCGTCACCAATCGGCATGTGGTTAAAGACGCCAGCTTGGCCAACATCACCATCCGGTTCAGCGACGGCAACTCGTCCCACCCGACGCAGATGTGGGCCGACCGCGACACCGACCTTGCCGTCTTGGCCGTGACGGTTCCCAACCTCGTCCCGGCTCGACTTGGCGACAGCGAACAAGCTGAAATTGGCGATTTTGTCGTGGCGGTTGGCAGCCCGTTCGGTCTCAGTCATAGCATGACCTATGGCGTGATCAGCGCCAAAGGGCGCCGCGACCTGGAGTTGGGCGACGGCGGCGTTCGCTACCAGGACTTTATTCAGACCGACGCCGCGATCAATCCGGGCAACAGCGGCGGCCCGCTCTTTAACTTGCGTGGCGAAGCGATTGGCATCAACACGGCCATCGCCAGCAACAGCGGCGGCAGCGAGGGGATCGGCTTCGCCATTCCGATCAACATGGCGATGAAGATCGTCCGTCAACTGGTCGATCGTGGCAACGTCGTCCGCGGCAAGCTCGGCGTCACGCTCGACTCGAAGTTCACCTACGATAAAGCGCTCAACGCCGGGCTCACGCGGCTCGTTGGCGCGCGGGTCATTGGCGTGGGCAAAAACTCGGCGGCCGAGCAGGCAGGCATCCGCGATGGCGACGTGATCGTTCGTTTTGACGGCCTCGAAGTCGAGAACGACACCCACTTGGTGAATATCGTCGCCACGACGCTCGTCGGGTCCGACATCACGGCCGAGGTGTATCGCGACCGCAAGCCGCAACGCGTGACCGTCAAATTGATCGCGCCGTAGGCTGTGCGATTTGGCTACGCGGCCCAGCGCTGCTCAGGCCGGGACGGCGTGCGTGTCGTCTCCCGCGCTACTGGCTCGTCACGCATGATCTGGTGGCGCGCAAACAGCAGCAGCGACATGAGCAGCGCGACGTTGCCAAGCATCTCGCAACCCTCTTCGAGCATCACACCCCGCTGATCTTTCGGCGTGATCCAAGCCAACTCGGCCAGCACGGCAGTCGCGTAGAAGCCGGCCACGCTGAGCCAAGCGAGCGCGGCCGAGGCGCAGACGCGCATCCGCCACAAGATCTGCGCTCCGATGACCGACAGCACGGCGAAGTAGCCCATCACCCACCAGATCGTGCCGTCGTGGATGAGTCGTTCGCCGGTGACGTGCGACATCAGCTCCTTGAACGCCTCGTGCACGCTTGAGCATTCGTCGATGCTCATCACGAGCCAGCAGGCCGCCCCCCACAGCCAGAGCCGTCGGCCGCGCGTCTCGTTCGCATGCACGACATACACCAGCGTGCTGGCCAACGCGGCGAACAGCAGCGTCACCGTGCTGAACCACACGGCCAAGCTCCCTTCGCCATCGAGATCGAACGCCGCCACGCGGCCGTCGGTCGTCTGTGGAGCCAGCAGCGGCATCAGCGAGTAGAGGGCTTCCAGGCCGCCGACCATCAACAGTGCCGCCAGTCCGCCCAGCACGTAGGCGCGTGGGCGGCGCGGGACAAGGTCGATCAGTCGTATGTGCGGGTTCATCACGATGGATGTGCCGTGGGCAAGCGGAGTCTGCTGGGGGAGCAAATCATAGCGAGATTGAGCCCACGCAGAAAGATAGATTGACGCTAGCACGCTCCCCTCAGTACGATCCGACCCAGTGCTACCTGACAGGACGAATGCGGCAATGATGCACGGACGAATCACCCGTCGCGGCTGGCTCAAAACGACGGCCGTGGTCGGCGCGCTCGGTGCCGTTGGTACGGGCGGTTACGCGCTGAGTCAGCGGCGCATTCGGCTTGGCCTGATCGGTGCCGGTGGGCGCGGTACGCAACTGGCGAACGTCCTGCGCTGGACCCGGGCTCGACCGCTCTACGGCGACGTGCTCGCGGTTTGCGACGTGCATGCCGCGCGGGCACGCCAACTCCGCGACGCGTATTTTCCCCAGGCCGAGTTGGTTGCTAGCTACGCGAAACTCCTGGAGCGCGACGATCTCGACGCCGTCGTCATTGCCACGCCCGATCACTGGCACACGGCGATGTCGCTGGCCGCGCTCGATGCCGGCAAGGCGGTGTACTGCGAGAAGCCCCTGACACTGACCGTGGCCGAGGGGCAGCAACTCGTCCGCGCCGTGCAGCAGCGACCGCAGGTGTTTCAGGTCGGCACCCAGCAGCGGAGCGGCTGGATGTTTCAGACCGCGTGTGCGCTCGTTCGCAACGGTCGGCTCGGTCCGTTGCAGCGCATCAAGGTGTCGCTGCCGAACGCCTCGCTGCCCCCGGGCAGCTTTGCCGGGCCGTTCACCCATGAGCCGCCGCCCGCGGAGCTCGATTGGAACGCCTGGCTCGGCCAGGCCCCCTGGGTCGAGTTTTGCAAGCAGCGATACAATCCGTTCCGCTGGTGGTTCGAGTACAGCGGCGGCTTCATGACCGACTGGGGCGCGCATCATATCGACATCGCGCAGTGGGCGATGGGCCTCGAACACGGCGGACCCACGCAGATCGAGGCCCAGGCCGAATTGCCCAACATCCCCAACGGGTACAACACGCCGCAAGACCTCCAGGTGCGGCTGAGCTACGAGAACGGCGTGACGATGGATGTCGTGCTCGACAGTAAAGTAAGCGGCATCGAGTTCGTCGGCGAGCAAGGCTCGATCTTCGTCAATCGCCGTCGCGTCACCGGCGAGCCGCTGGAGCGCCTCGCGCACGATCCACTGCCTGCCAACGCCACTCGATTGGCCAACGGCGTGCGCCCTTGGGGCACGATGAACGACATTCACATGCTCGAGTTTCTGCACTGCGTCGAGACCGGCGCGCAACCCATCTCCGACGTGGCCAGCCAACATCGCAGCGCGACGGTATGCCATCTGGCCAATATCGCCATCCGGCTCGGACGCAAATTGACCTGGGACCCGCAACAGGAACACTTCGTCAACGACATCGAAGCCAACGGCATGCTCAGCCGTCCGCAGCGCGACGAGTTCCGGTTCCTATCAAGTTAGCCGCTGTGCGGCTAACTCTTACTCTGGTATCGCGGCGAGCGAGCGCAGGATCACGTCCATCACCCCGACGGCATCGACTTCCATCGCCACTTCCATGCGCATCCGCGGCTCGGGCACCGGCCGGCGATCGAACACCGTCGCGCCCAGCGTCACGTCCCCCGACGCCTCGACGTCCCCCGGCAACGACTGCATGGTGAACAGCTCGGGATGCAACAGCAGCGTCAGGCCGACGGCCGCGGGGAGCTGGATCGTCTCTTGTCCCCAATGCTGCCGGTAGCCGCGGAACATCTGGGGCAACAGCCGACGCAGCAATCGCCCGACGCGCGTGTGCTCGAGCGGCAATTGATCGAAATGATCGAGGGTCATCGACACCTGCTGAGTCACGTCGAGCGGCACGACCCGTTTGGTGGTGCGGGAGTGAAACACCGCGCGGGCCGCGGCGGGGTCGCTGTAGATGTTGAACTCGGCGGCCGCCGTCACATTGCCCGCCGCGCGGACCGTGCCGCCGGTGATGACCAACTCGCCAACCAATCCCACGAGCGCCGCATCGCGCAAAAATAACTGCGCCACATTGGTCAACGGGCCCAGCGTCAGAATGGTCACCTGCTCTGGCGCGGAGCGCAGTTCATCGAGCAGCACCTTGTCGCTCGTGTGACGATGATGCAGTTGGGCACAAGGGAACTCGACCCCTGCGAGCCCGTTCGAGCCATGCAACCACTGCATGTCGGCCACGGGGGTGCGGAGCGGTTCGATCGCCGCGCCCACGCGCGGCCAGCGTGGCGGATCCAGTTGCTCGATCAGCGCCTGGACGTTTTTCGTCGCCTGCTCGGCCCCGACCGTCCCGGCGACCGCCGTCACCGCGACCACGTCCAAATCTGGATGAAACAACGCCATCGCGAGCGCCACGGCGTCATCGATGCCAGGATCTACGTCCAAAATCACCTTGCGAGCCATGAGCAGGCCATCCTTGACGAGAGGGCAATTCGGGCGGCGAATACCTGCGCTCGATTGTAGAGCCAGCCCCGGGACCGAAACAAGCGGCAGGACTCCAGATGCCTTGCCCCGATTGCACGAGGATGGCCGAGTCCCTTTCTCCCACCCTTCAAGCGTCTAACAAAATGGCTGGTGACGGTCCCAATTTTTTGAGGGCCGACGAGAAAAATCGGACTGTCCCCCTCGCTGCTGCCATTTGTTAGACGCTCTTAGAAGGTGCCCGCAGGGCGGATGAGGGGATCGCAAGGCGAAATATCGCTGCGCTACACCCTCATCTGGCTCACTTCGTTCGCCATCCTCGTCCAAGGGGGAGAAGGGTGATGCAGCGTCGCGGTCATCCAATCTCGACCGCAGCGCGGACGGATAGAGTGTCGCGCCCACACTCGTTATGATGAGAGCCTCTCCGAGCGACACCCACTACGAACGACATGAATACTCGTCACGACCTATTGGGCCGCGTTAGCGGCGGCGAACACCTCGCGCGGCAGGAAATGGCCGACACGATCGACCAGGTGATGCGCGGCGACTGGCCCGATCATGAATTGGCGCTGCTGCTCACGGCGCTCCACCACAAAGGGGAGACCGTGGCCGAGGTGGCCGGGGCGGCCGAGGCCCTGCGGCGGCACATGACCCCCATCCGCACATCTCGCCCGGATCTGATCGATACCTGCGGCACCGGCGGCGACGCGTCAGGGACGTTTAACATCAGCACGGCCGCCGCCCTCGTCACGGCCGCCGCCGGCGTGCCGGTCGCCAAGCATGGCAATCGCAAAATCACCAGCCGGACCGGCTCGGCCGACGTGCTCACCGAGTTGGGCGTGAACATCGAGGCCAGCGTGACCTGTGTCGAAGCGTGCCTCGACGAGTTGGGGATCGGCTTCTGTTTCGCCCCCTTGCTGCACCCGGCCATGAAGCGCGTCGCACAAGTCCGGCGGCAACTCGCGTTTCCGACAATCTTCAACATCCTCGGGCCGCTCTCGAATCCGGCCCTGGCACCGTATCAGCTGTTGGGAGTTGGCCGCGCGGCGCTCCGCCCTCTGATGGCCGAAGCCCTGGCGCAGCTCGGCACGCGCCGCGCGCTGGTTGTCAGCGGCGATGACGGTCTGGACGAGGTGACGCTCGCCACCAGCTCGCAGGTGAGCGAGGCCTCGAGTGCCGGGGTGCGTTCGTTTACTTGGCAGCCCGAGGCGTTTGGCCTCGCCTCGCAAAGTCTCGCCGGCATGCAAGTCGAAACGCCCGCCGAGAGCGCCGCGATGATTCGCCGGATTCTTGCCGGAGAGCGTGGCGCGGCACGTGACATCGTGGTGCTCAACGCCGCCGCCGCCGTCTGGACCGTCGGGGCCGAAGCGACGCCGCTGCGAGCTGCGGAGCGCGTGGCCAACGCCATCGACTGCGGCGCTGCCGCCGCGTTGCTCGCTCAACTCGCCGCGCGAACGCAGCGCGGCGAGTGATCCTCAGTCAATGAACTTCATAGGCCGAGCAACGCGA
>CAZZBK010000111.1:0-20475 GCA_964652155.1 uncultured Planctomycetaceae bacterium
GTTGCCGGAGCATTCTTGGCAAGAGGTCATCATTTTGTTGCCGCGGCACTGGCGGCATACTTTCGTTTCCGGCATCGGGAAGTCCGGGATCGGTGCCATGTCGATTTGTGGTGCAGCTTGCGCCAATAGCTTTGACAGATCAGGAGCCTTGTTGTTTTCCGGGATGTCATCACGTCTCGGAACGCGAATGAGAATATGACCGTTCGTTGCCACGCTCCATTCGCCGACACTCCACGGCTGAGAAAGGTGCGTCCGCTCAGTGTCTCTTGCTGCAAATCTTGTGATGTCGATTGTGTCGGCCATGGTGCTCCCCTAAGCTTTGTGTTGTTCCGAAAAGTGATGCTCAAACTTTGCACGAAAGGCCGGGTGCACGAGCAGTTTGTCCCGCATGCGATAGATGGCCGGCTTTGCGGTTAGCCTCGGTGCGCAGCGGCGACTTGACCGGATGATTGTCACTCGGCGAGGCATGCCTACAATGGCTCGCTTGCGATGCTGGCCGTAGTCTGGGCGTTTGGCGCGATACTGCTTGCGATCCGATCTCGGGACCATCTCGACGGCCGACATGCTCCACCAGATCATCGTGGAGCCAAGTAGGTTGATAGGCTTGCCCAACATATGCGCATCCTATTCCTTATTCCATTCCGCGCGGATTGCCTTTACGTGGCGCCCGACAACGCACGGATTAAGGTCTAATGCTTGCGCACACTCTTTGTTCGTTGCGCATAGATGCTCGGAGAAAAACCGTCGCACACGCTCGCGGTTAGCCTCGCCGATCTTTCGATTGATTTCTGGCGCTGTCATTGCCATGGTCGGACCCAGTTTTGTTTACTGCTATCAGCAAGAATTTCTCCCCACACTTGAGATCGACCAGCACACCGTCCGGAACAATTACAGCGGATGCAACGTCGGATGACAACAGCATTGCATCTCGGGAAATGCCTCTGAACTTCATCTCACGGTGCCGATTGACTTGGATCGTAGTGATGTCGCGCATGATCGCTCCATGGCAGTCATTCCTTTCATCCAACGCGGGCTGGGTCAATTCGTCAGGAGCCGCATCGCCCCAGCCCGCACGCCAACACAACAAGGAATCGCAACCCGCTATGCTGACGTTGTTCGGTTGTCCTTCTTGCCCCCGTCCACAACGCGCCATCTGTCTTTGGACAGCAACTCAGGCTCGTCATCGGGATAGTAAGGCGTGCCATGCACGCGAGTGTGAAGCTTGTTGATATCCTCTCGCATGATCCGCATCTCGGCGATGATCAGAGCCAGAACGATAATCAACATGAAACACAGTAGTCCGACAAGAATGGTTGCAGATATCATGGTGTGCTTCTCCCCATTTTGTGCTCGGTCCGTTGCAGCCAGGACGAGCGGTCCTGTTCGCGCTCCTTCATGCGTAAAAATTCTAGTTGCAACCGCAACTTGTGAGCCTGCGAACGCGCATCGACCATCTTGGTAATGTACTCGCGCCATTCGGGAGTGCTTTTGACGATCCGCTCGGCCTTGCTGTCCGGCATATCACCAATCTCCAACATCAACTTGGTCTTCATGTCGGCAAGTGTCGTCGTCTTCAGTTCTTCCAAGAGTGAAGCCGCGCCATCTGCATCGACGTAATGCAGGGCCACGATCCGAAATTGCTCGGAAATCGGTCTCTCGTCCTGCCGCATGGGTTGGACGGCTGATGTGTTGCGTTCGGTCGGAGTCATTAGATGTCGTCAGTCTTCAGTCCGCGGATGCTGGCTTCCTTGGGGACGCGGAAATACTCAAGCGTGCCCCCATTTTCGAACGTATTCCAGGCATGCACAACAGAAAACCATTGATGCTCGCGAGCCATGCGATGCATTGTCAGCCCCGTGCGCAGCATCCGCTCGCGCAACTTGTGTGCTGGACATCCATCATAATCCGGCACGCCCGTGCGGAATACCTCAAGGAATTCATCGACTCGGTCGCGCTTGCCAACAATCTCCGCTGCCAGATAATGGACGGTTGCGAGCATGCTTACCGGTGGCCCCTTGCACTTTGTTGCAAGATGGGCCGACCTTTGAATGAGAGGATGCCGATCAACCATATCCAGAATTTCAGCCGGAGTGTTTTTGGTCGTTTTTCTCCATCCAGAAGCGCGCTTCATCTGCAACAGATTGTTTGCCACCGCCGCAACAACGACGTTGTTTGCCACGCCGGACATCGCCAGCATATCTCGGACGCTTCTGGACTTCCCGATGTCAATGTAATTACGTGCGCCAGGCTCAACGCCGTAGAACACGAACGTCTGAAACGGAACATCGGCTTGAATACAGGCCTTGAGCCGATGCTGCCCGTCGAGAAGATCGCCATTTGGCAAAAACCGGATGCCATCGCCCGTCAATGGCCAGTTCCCGGCCAACATGTCTCGCGCATAGGCGTCAATTGTAGCCTTCTTAGGCGTGCGATTGATCTTGTTCTTGTCCAGCCATGCCGCAGCCAAGGTCGGCGTCACCGTAACAATCTCATGCGTAATCGTGACTGGTGTTTTCTTTGACTTCGCGGGGCGTGAAAGTGTTCTGACGGACATGGCTTAGTTTCCTTCCTCTGGCGGGTCTGGTGGCGTTGGCGGGCTCGTGTTGGTGTCTGATGCCACGTCGGGATCAGGTGGCATGGTAGGGGGTGCTGCAGCCTTCGTGGCTTGTGGCTTTGGCTTTCCGTTGCCATTGGCGTCCGGGAACATTTCTTCGACGGTGGCCTCGCCGTTTTTCAACGCTGCGAACATCCCCCGCAACGTCGGGATGTGATCTATCTTGATATCCGCGATGCCGGATACACCGATTGCCATGCATACCTTTTCCGGCGTCACGCCAAACGCCGCAAAGGCCTTCATGGTCTTGTCCAGTGTCACGGCTAGGGTCTCGACGGTGCCGGCAATGACCTGCTCGCAACGCTCATAGGCCCTGCGCCAAACGCCCTTGGGAACGCCCGCCAGGATCGCATTGCGGGATGCAATCGAGCACGCTGCATTGCCCGTCACGATGATCATATCCTCGGGCAACAGCCGGCCGTGCTTATCCCGGATAGGACGACGGACCAGGGCGCGCCTGGCTGTGTTGGTTTCGAGGTCGTGGAAAATGCCCTCGGCCTCGACGAACTTATCCGTCCGATCGACGTGCACGACACGAGCCGACGCACGGCAGTTGCCCCATTGACTGTGGATAATCTCGGCAAACCGTGCGCTTGGTCCCTTGATCGGTTTACCGCCGCGCGGAAGCGCATAAACGCATTCCTCGGCCGTTGTCTCGTCCAGTGTTGCCAACGTCATGATATTGCGCATGGCGCGGTCAATGGATCGCGGGTATGCACGCGCCGTTGCAATTTGCTGGTCGATCTCGGCTCTGGACAGCGAGATCGCCATGCTTTCGTCCATTGTCTGCGTCTCGACAACGTCTATGTCGGTTCGATCGCTCATCAGGCAGGCACTCCATAAAAGCTTTCCACATCCGCCGCAAAGCTGATCATTTCCATGGACTTGGCGAAATCAACCAGCGTTGCGGCGTCCACATCGACGGATTCAAGTTCCTTCATCGGCACGGGCAATTCAGCGTCGGTCTTGAGCGTGACGAGTTCGCGGCTCAGAAGGGCATTCGCCCGATGCGCCATTACCATATCACGAATTTTGGGCTTGTTGATCTCGCGCCAGCGTTCCATCACACCGTCGAATGATCCGAACTGCTTAAGCAGGGCTGCCGCCGTCTTGGGGCCGACGCTGGGAATGCCGGGCACATTGTCCGATGTGTCGCCCATGAGCGCCTGCAGATCGCGCATCTGATGCGGCCAGACGCCAAACTTGGCATAGACGTAATCGGGCGTGATTTCGGTCTCTTTTACCGGGTCCCACATGGCCGTGCTCGGGCGCCCGGTTGTGATTGTCTGCATCAAGTCCTTGTCCACCGAGATGATCAGAGCGTCATCACCGTTGGCGTTGGATGCCGAGGCATAAGACGCAATCAGGTCATCGGCCTCGATGCCTTGTGCCTCGACTACTGGAATGCGAAAGGCGCGCGTGGCATCCCGGATCAATCCGAGCTGTGATCTGAGATCGTCAGGCATGGGCGTCCGCTGCGCCTTGTACTCCGGGTAAATGGCCGTTCTCGCCGTGCTCCGTCCCTTATCCAGAACGACAGCAAAATGCGTGGCCGTGACGTGCTTTTTCTTCAGGTTCCACAGCATGCGGCTGTATCCATGAATGGCCCCAATCGGGGTGCCGTCCATCTTGGTCATGGGCGGCTGCGAGTAGAACGCCCGATAGATATAGGATGAGCCGTCAACCAGAACACACGTCATAGGTCGGATTCCTCGGTTTCTGCATCAGGGGCCGTTGTCTTGATCGGGGAAACTCCGGACAGCACGGCATCCGGGAATGTTTCGAGCAGCTTACGCACGGCGCTATGGCCGAGCAGGGCCTTGGTTTCCGCCTCGGTTTCCTGCCGTAGATGCTGGATCAGCACGCGCAACCCATCGGCATGTGCGGAAACCGTGCGCAATGTCGCGAGCACGGCCCGCATCGCAGCCTTGCGGGCCTCGGCGGTCTCAACCTTCATCCGCTTGGCCGCGACGAACCGTGCATAAACATCCTCGCGCTGATCAAGCTCGCGCTCGACTTCCTTGATCTGCATCGAGATCGGAACAGTCGGCATAATCAGCCCTCGCCTTGGCAGTCCGAGACCCACCAGCGCATGACAGTGCCGGTCAATGGCGACTTTACAAAAATGGCGCCATCCCCTAATCCTCGTGCACTTACCAATGTCTTTTGGTATGCTGCATGACGCGCTGCCATGTTGGCATCCAACGCAGCATCGCACGGTTGCGCCGGCTCGCGCTTGATCAAGACATCCCGCTCTGCCGCAAGCCAATCGTTGATGACCTCAGCAAAGGCATCCTTGTGAATGGCGCCGTCTTGCTCGACGCGAGCCGACCACAATCCCCATAGCTTTTCAATGTTCATCCCTTGCGCCTCGCTGCTTTGATTTCGCGTTCGACCAATTCTGCACGGTCAAGTGTGACCGCTTTTGCACGCGATACAAATCTCGGCTTTTTTGCATTCTTGCAATCGGCAATCGCGCGAGACACGGATCGCTTGCCGGTCTTGGCCATCTTGATCTTGGGGCGCTCGCCTGGATTTTTGGGCGGCACAACCCGCGCCCCGGTTAAAGGCTTGCTTGGCATGTGGTTAGCCTTCCGCATTGTCATCGCGGACTGAGATTTCTTTGCGTGCGATTATGATCATGTTTGCGCATGATTGTGCGATGTCATATCCAAATTCTCCAACGGCTGACAAGGTGCCCTTGCTGCGACCTGGATTTTCATTTTTCACTTGCATTGCCACGTCAAGGCAAATGATAGCAGCAGTGGTAAGGGCTGCCCGATACGCCGCCCGAAGTTCTGGTGTGTTGTATGTGCTGGCGATCTCTCGCAGCATCATGTCGATTGGACCACTATCGTTCATGCTGTCGCCTCACTTGACGCCTCAGATTTCGCCGGAGCTTGCCATGAAAACCGGATGCCCGGCATAGCCGCGCGAGACTTGACGGCGCGATCGGCAATCTTTTGAACCAGCTCAACAAGATCAGGATGTTGCTGCTTGGCCAAATACTCTGCCGCTGCCTTCAGATCGACAATGGACGCCGTTTCCGGTGGCGCCGTCTTCACGCTACGGCGATTGCCATAAGTTCCCGTGCCAAGGCTGATCTTGGGCGGCGGCACGACGGGCTGCGGAGGTGGCGTCAAATCCAAGTAGGGAACTTCGGGCACGCCATCGTGTCCCGAACTCTGGACTGGGCGTTCCGCAGCCCGCCGGTTCTGTTCTTCAATGAGCGCGGCTTTCTGCGCTTCCCACTTTTTTTTAGCCTCATCGGCGGCAATCTTCGCCAGCCTGTCGGCTTCACGCTTGCCCCATGCGTCGGCCATGCTGCGCATCGCCTTCGACGTGACTGTCGCCGGCTCAATGATGCCACCCCACCGCGCATCGAGGTCAGCAATGTCTTGCAGCAGCGGGGCCTTTTCGGCCTTGCGGGCTGATTCCGCATCTCTGGCAGACTTCGCGAGACGATCGGCCCAATCCGACAGCTTGTCAGCATCGTCCTTCGTCTCGACCTTAACCCTTGCGCAATGCGCTTGCGCCTCGGCAACATCGCCAAGCACGTCCGCACGCATCCGCCGGAAGGTGTCAAGATCTCCGGAATTGTCACCGGGGCCGCGGGGCTCGGATGTGACTGCGGCATCCCCTGCCACGACATTGGCATTGGGTGCCCGCGTTACGGCAGTCACTGGCGCGGCGACTTCAGGAAGATCGGCAGGCCATGCCTTTGTCGCAATCTTCTGGTCATAGGCTGCCTTGGTCACGGGATACTTGGCCACCGAAAGCCAAGTGCGTCCCATCTGGACCCGATCAAGCACGGGACCTCCGTCAACGAGCATATAAATGACATCGCCGACACGCCAGATTGCAACGGGGACGCCAATGTAGTGGCGGTAAAATCCTGATTGCGGGTTGCTCTCTTGGATCGGGCCAATATGCCCCTTCAAAGCCTGCCGCCAATACGCCCATTGATCCGGTGTGGACATTGCTCGCTCCCATCGCTCATCATCGGCCCAAACGTCGAGCGGAGCGGCGCCCATCCCACATGTCTCAGCTTACCCCACTGAGCCCCGCTCCGCCGGCCAGCGCCACACCGCGAGAACGCCCCACTTGTCTCGTTCCCGAGGCCCACTGTGTGCGCTTGGCCACGGCACAAACATTGCGGAAAACGCAATGCCCGTCAAGCCCCATCTTGCGATTTTCTTAATTTTGTGGCGAGCCCGTTATCCGCTGGTCACGTTGACGCACCCGTCTTGCGTGACATTTTTGCTGCAAAACTAGCGATTTTTCGGGACATTCACAGTCTGTCCCCGTTGTTCCGCAATGCTTTCGGCGGTATTGCGTTTTTCTTGACACGGGCACTCAAAACGCGCAACATGCTGATTGCTATGTGTCAACCGGATAAAGCAACGATCGGTGTACTAGAGCCCGCGCGGACCATCGTTCTTATGGTCGGCGGCCCGAACCGGGCTGCGTCGATCGCAGGCGTGACGCCCGAGACCGTCTGGCGCTGGTGCGCGCCGAAGGAAAACGGCGGCAGCGACGGCTTTATCCCACGGAAGCGGCTGGCTAAAATCAAGGATTGGGCCAAGCAGAACAACGTCGAATTGCCTCAGGTCTACTTGACACTTTAGGGCTGAGTTGAATTATCAACGTAATGTGGCGTCCAGCGTGCCGGAGATGCGGAAAAATCAATCCGCACGGGCTGTTGCGATTCTTTGCTCGGGGGTGCCACGCCAATGTTTCGCTCGATCCATGCGTTTTTCGAGCGCGCCACGCCAAAAGCCCACAATACGGGTGAGGCTGCAGCGCGCGCCGCGCGCTTGTCCTCCTACCTGAGGGAGCTTCCCCGCGACGATCTCGGCAATTGGCTCTATCCCGACGATCCGAACCAGCCGGCGCCTTGGTGGGACTCACACATCGAGCTTTGTCGTCTCAAGGGATGGTCACCGAAAGTTCCTCGGACGCGAGCCGAATTTGATCGAGCCGTGCTATTGTGCGCGAATCGTCTGGACGCGGAAGCGCAGGATCAGCGCGTTGCATCGGTTGTTGAACCGATTGCGATCCCGCAGGCCGAGCCTGATCTTGCGACAGCCCCACAACCAGCAGTCAACTTTGTCCGACTGAAGCCGGCACTATCGGCCGACGATGCCGCGCGCCGGTTCGTTTTCTGGCTGCGCAACACGAAACACGTCGGGCCGTATTCGGATGACGAGCTCGAAGCTCTATACTCCGAGCATGCATCGAGCATCGGCCATTATGAGACGGCATCCAATCGGTTGCGCGGGGCCATGCGGAGAATTCCCGGCGTATTGCGCCAGCAACCCAATGGCAGATCAGCCGCGACGGGAAAGCGCGCTCGCCATGTCATCTGGAGCATTCGACCGATCTCAATGCCAGATTTGAGGATCGCCGCATGAACTGGCGCGATCCCACAGGAAACCTATTTTCGGCGCATGTTGAGTTGCGCCGTCAGTTTTCCCGCATGACACGTCCGATTGGTCGGTTTCCATCGGTTTCGACCAGAAACCATGCCGCGGCGTTCCTGGCCGTCCGGAAAACCGAGGCTATTTCAGGCCCCGTCCCACGAAAGCAATAAGCCCCGAGCCGGTAAGCTCGGGGCTTATGGAATTCTCGCCGGGCAGCGAGAATGTGTGCGTAGCCGACCAAGACCACATGCGTAAACCAACGAACGAGACGTTCATCAGCTCACGGGAGCACGACAATGAAAGTAGACGATTTGCATAGCCCGCGCAAGCGGAAAGTTAATAATGCCACAAATGTCGCCGACGACGCTTCTGATAAAGAAGCCGGGGCAACGCAAGACATCAGCGCGGTTGACGATTGGGTGCACATTAGCGTTGCATTAACCGCCGTTCTAGCCTCAATTCCGCAGCCATCGTCGGGAGACAATTCCGATGATGAATGATGAAACATCCGTCCGGCGTCCGCCTCATAACATTGAGGCAGAGCAAGGAGTGCTGGGCGCGGTCTTGCTTGATAACCGGCATCTGGAAAAGACTGAGCCTCTTGCCGAGTATCATTTTTTTGATCCCATCCACGCACAAATTTTTTCTGCCATCGCAACGGCAGTTAGTGGTGGACGGTTGGCATCCCCCGTCACGATGCAGGGGGCATTCGCGAGCCATGAGCCTATTGATCAGAATACAACCGTACCTCAATATCTGGGCCGTTTAGCGGCAATGGCGGCAGTTCCAAGCAGCCTGCGGGGATATGCGGACATCATCATTGAGTGCGCGGCTCGCCGGTCTTTGATTGTGATCGCCGAGGATGTGGCAGCTGCTGCCTATGATATGGGCGGCGAGTTGTCGGCCGATGATCAAATCAAGCATGCTGAATCTCAACTTTGCAAGCTGGCCGAGAGCGGGCACTTAACATCGGAACTTGAATTTTCATCAGCAATTAACATGGCCGTCCAGCAAGTCAGCGATGCGCATCAACGCAAGGGACGCTTGGCTGGTCTATCAACAGGTCTTGTGGACCTGGATGCCAAGCTTGGCGGCATGCAGCCGACAGACTTGATCGTGCTTGCTGGACGTCCCGCCATGGGCAAGACGGCGCTCGCGACGAATTTAGCTTATTCCGTGGCCACAAATGCAAATCCAGATACCGGAGAGTTTGGCGGCGGGCACGTTCATTTCTTTTCTCAGGAAATGAGCGCGGCGCAGCTTGCGTTGCGGATTCTTGCGGAGCGCACTGGCATATCAGGAGATATGATGCGGCGCGGCCAGGTGGAAACCTCAACGCTAGAAACTGTCATCCGATCCGCACAACGCATTGGCTCGGCGCCAATTACGATTGATGAAACGGGTGGAATATCTCTTGCCCAGCTAGCGGCGAGAGCTCGGAGGATTAAGCGCCGCAGCGGCACGCGCTTGATCGTAATTGATTATCTGCAGTTGATGTCGGGCAACGCAGCAAGAAAATCTGACAATAGAGTCAATGAGATAACTGCCATCACGACAGGTCTCAAGGCTTTGGCAAAAGAGCTTCGCGTTCCAATTCTTGCGCTATCTCAACTTTCACGCAAGGTTGAAGAAAGGGCGGATAAAAGACCGCAGCTTGCTGATTTGCGGGAATCTGGATCAATCGAGCAGGATGCTGACGTTGTTTTATTTGTCTATCGCGATGATTATTATCTCAGTCGCGAGGAGCCGTCCGACGATCAATTGGACGAAAAACTGAAATGGAAAGACCGACTGGATAACGCATCTGGAAAAGCCGAGGTTATCGTGGCGAAGCATCGGCATGGTCCAACGGGTATTGTCCCGCTCGCCTTTGATGCCAGCTTGACACGATTTGGTAACCTGATGCGGGAGGGTCGCTATGACGCGCGATAGGCATAGCATTGGCGCCAATAATGGGCCGCCGATGGAAAACGACAGAGATACATACGAAGGCGGAGCCGATGGGTGGGTTGCCGTTGCCCGTGCCATGCGTTTTCATCCTCTCGTCGGATGCGGACAATCAGTAGCCGCATCGGACCCGTCCCGCGGCGTATGGTCGCGCTATGAGGCATGGCAGGATTTGATCATGGAGTGTCGCTACGAGCCCGGCAAGGTGATGAACGGCGGCAAGGCGATTGCGTTGCTGCCGGGACAGCTTGTCGGAGCCGTGTCCTACCTTGGTCAAAGATGGAATTGGACACCTAAAACCGTGCGTCTTTTTCTCGACAGGCTTGAGGACGAGGGCATGATCGAGCCCGGCTACGGGGCCGAAGAAAATGCAGCAAATTCAACGAAATTGAACGGTGCTTCTGAAATTGACGATAGCAAGGGCAAACAAAAGGACAAACAAGAAGGCAAACACAAGGGCAAACAAGCTAGGGTGCTAACTATCTGTAAATACGACATTTATCAATTGTCGTATAGACAACAAGGGCAAACAGAAGGGCAAATAAAAGGGCAAATAAAAGGGCAACAATATAAGGAAGAAACAAATAGTATAAACAAGATAGTATCCCCCCTACCCCCCACGAACGAGGTTGCCGTCGTTGGCCCGCAAGCGGGCCTGCCGTTGGATGATCCATCGATTGCAAGGGCTGAAAAAGCAGCAGCAACTCGACGCCGCAATGCTGATCGCGATGCGGTCGTGGCCGAAGCCCATGAGGTCTACAATCTGGCGGCCAAGCATTGGGGATTTGCCCGATGCGAGGTTTTGAGCGACGAGCGTCGTCGGCGGCTGGCAAAGCGGGTATTCGACATCGGCGGGATTGAAAATTTCCGAAAAGCTCTGCGATCAATCGGCCGGGATGATTTTCTCATGGGGCGAGTGCCACCGAAGCCGGGGCAAAAGCCGTTCCTGCTGACAATCGACAGGTTGCTGCAGGCTGACGGCGGCCTTGGGGATGTACTGGCTCGGCTGCTCGAAATGAGCGGACAGACGGCAGTCGCAACAAGCCCGAACGGTAAGGCGTGGGGATGGTGGAATCCCAACGTCGAAAAATATCGGACGGGGTTTGACGCGGCGTATTGGCGGCGGCGCCTTGATGCGGTGAAGCCGAACGGGACTTGGCCTTGGTGGGACCTTGGGGCGCCTCCAGGACATCCCGAGTGCATCGTTCACCCTGACGTTGTGGCGGAGCGTGGGCTTGCTGAAATCTATCGCGGGGAGGTAACTCACGAATGAGCATCTGGGATGACGACGAAATCGTAAAGCTGACGTTGGACCTTTGGAAAAAAGGTCTGAGCGCGCAAAAAATCGCGGACCGGCTTCCGGTGCAAGCCACACGCAATGCGGTCATCGCGAAATTGCATCGGCTTGGCGTTCTCGGGAAAACAAACACAAGCTCGATCCATGCTGCGCCGAAGCGGGTTTTTGATCCCGCAACTGCAGCTCGGCCGCCACGGCATGTTTTCGGAGATTGGCGCAAGGGCATCCCGTTTGAGCCGCTGCCCAACGTCGAGGAAGTTTTCATCCCGGTTTCCGAGCGCAAGGGGACGCTTGATCTGGATGATCGGGATTGCAGGTGGCCGATTGGCGATCCGCTGAAAGCAGATTTTCACTATTGCGCGAAGGGCAAAGTTTCGGGGCTGCCGTACTGCGAGGTTCATGCGCGCAGGGCATTCCAGCCACCGCAGGCCTTTAATGGGATGCGGATTGCCGGGCCAAATTCAGCCGCTGGCGGGCAAATCGAGCGTGGTGGCGGTCAGGGTAGCCGAGATGTCTTAGCCGAGGCTCACGGCGCAAATTTGAAGAAACTGGAGGACGTTGAATGAGCCGCGCGGACAGGGAAGCAAGAGACGCTGTGATCATTGCCAAGTTGGCGGTTGGCGCCAAGGCGAAAGATTTAAGCATAGAATTTGGCATTAGCCGAGAAAGAATTTATCAAATTTGGGGACAGATGCATGGTCGGCGGCAATCACTTAGTAGCGCTGTTGCCGGACAATCATCCGCCAGTCGGCACGAACCATGACGAGGCCCGCTCGGCCATCGGCTATGGCCAATACTATGAGGTGTGGTGCTGTTGGGATGCGATCATACGGGCTCGTAAAATCGTTGATGACGTTGTGGCAACCATTTAGGGAGCGATAGTGATGATGGCCGAGGATGGTCAACTGTTTCGCGAACAGAGACTCGCGGCACTTGAGCGCTACTGCGCTCAATGGGGCGTAGACAACGAAGCCGCATCGGCATGGCATTCCATCGTCATCGAGCCGATTGTCGAGTCACTTGCGGGCGAGAAATACCGCGAGCACGGTGGAGTAAGGTATCTGATCGAGATGGCAGCGCTGCGCGGCTATGTGCAGGGTCGTGACGACGCCTCGCGAGATGCGCGATTAGACGCACTGCGTAAATCATAGGAGCTGCAGCCATGTCCGCCGACATTCTCGATGCCCGCCACCTTGTGGCAACGGCCGCCGGCAACATCGCGGCATGCTCCGCCCAGGTCGCTCGCGCGCTGGCGTGGCAACGCGGACAGGAGGTCTCGGTAATCAACGACCTTGAGACCACGATCAAGGCCGTTGAGATCGCGCATCGTCAACTGATCGACGCTGTGGCCGAGTTGCGGATTGCAACGAGGCAATCATAGGAGGCTTGAACAATGAACGTGTGGGTATTGATTATTGGGTTGTACCTGACGGGGGATCGCGGCGGCGTGTCCGTCACATCGGTCGAGTTTGCGACCAAGGATGCGTGCGAGGCGGCGGGTAAGGCGATGGCGGCCGAGTGGGGTCGCGGTGGTCTATCCCTACGAGACCAGAGCCGCTGGATTTGCGCGAAGAAATGACAACCGAGGTGACCTGCCGATGCTGTGGATGACCCGCTACCACGTCGCGCGTCTACTAATCTGGGCCGGTCTGCTGGCTCTGCCACCGGGCGCGTACCGGGACGAGCTGACCCGGCGCATCTACGATCTTAAAAACGAGGCCGTGCGCAAGTTTGCGCGCCACTGAGGGAGCGATAAAATGGAAGCTAAGTCACTGCACAATACCGACGCCAACGGCACGAAGAAAAACGTCAGTGACGTGGTATTCTTCGGCGACGGCGACTTGTTTGTTCTCATGGCCAAAGCATCGAGCGAAAGTCAGGGCTGGATGAAGTCAACGAAGGCGTGCGAGCTACCCGGCGGTTGTCTCGTTCAGGTGACGACGCAGCAGCGCAACCCGGACGGATCATATGCTGTGGCCGAGGCGCTGACATACGTCCCCGGCGTCTCGATCACCACCATCCATGAAGATGATGGCACGATGCGCCGCATCTTCGACGGCATGTAATCAGGGGAGCCGCAGCATGTTCGGCGGGATAACTGTGAGATTTGATCCGAGCGTCATGCGATTGTCGCCGCGATCGGATCGCAAGACGTATCGAGGCGCACGCCCAAAATACGGCTCACGCCGGAAGCGCCCGGCCAAAGTCTCACTGTGCAGTTTTCAGACTCGCGCGTTCCGTTGGCGCGGCCGGCGATGCGCGCCACGACTGATCGCCAAGCCAGCCATGTTCATGCTTGGCAGCACGCTAATCGCGCACCCCGCAATGCGACCAGAGATCGAACGCTTACTGTCAAGATAACAATGGAGCGCAGCGTGCAGTTTTACATCTACCGCTGGAACCGCTGCGGCCGGAAGGGCCAGCGCTGCCGCGTCCTGGCGCGCGGGACGCTGAATAGCTGTCTGCTTGAGTTCGACGATGGCTGGCGGATGGTGACGAGTAGGAACGCGCTCAAGCGCGCACAATGAGGGAGGCCCGTATGCGAGAGCCGAAACCGATGATGATCGACCCTGACGGCGTGAAGTGGTGGAACTGGCTTTACACCTACGACTGGGACGGCGCGACATACAGTTTCTCGATCGCCGCGAGATCGAAAGAGGAAGCCGACGCACGGCTCAAGCGTCTGCCGCTTGCTCGCTATGAGGGGCAGCAGGACGGCGCCCCGCTCTCTTTCGCCTCCGGCGGGTTTCTGGCGCCTATCATCTGTTGGTGGCGTAACCAGCGCGCGTAAGGCGAGAGAAACGATAACCATGGAGGGACACGTGAAGGACATGACCAAGCTTGAAGAGTTGCTTGAACAGTTCAATACGCACGATGCAGCACTCGTTCGCATTGCAGAGCTTGAGGCAGCGCTGCGCGAAGTGCGTTTCCTCGCTGTCAACGAACAGGACTACCCGTCCGGCTTGCATATGACGTGTCTCAGCATGATCCAGAAAGCGGCGGATGCCGCCCTGGCACAATAGGAGGGTCGGCGGTGAAAAAGTATTCGTGCAACGAGTGCGGGGGCGTCGGTATGGATCACGACCTTATATTCATCGCCGTGACGCATCCGAAAACGAATGAGCCGGTGCCCGTACCACAGTGCCCGGAGTGCGGTGGTGTGAATTGCTTCACGCTCATGTGTGACGATCCCGGATGTGCGGCGGAGGCAACGCACGGATGGTCAACGCCGTCCGGTTACCGCCGCGCATGCGGCAAACACATGGCACACTGAGGGAGACGAACGTGTCGACGTCCTTTGTGGCTGGTCTTCTCATCGGCGGCGTCGGCGGATGCCTTGTCGCCATCGCGCTGCAATCTCTGATCGACGCTGCGTGGCGCGCGGAGTGTCCAGAGTGCAAACGGCGTAAACCAACCTGAGCTGGATGGGAGCATCAATTCGCCGGCACGATCGGTCGGCGATAGGGCCCGGTGGGCGAGCGGTTTAAGCCTCCCGTGCACGGGAGGCCCCTACGGGGGCCCGAGGGTTCGAATCCCTCCCGGCGCCCGCAACTTTCACAGGAGCCGCAGGATGGCGCAGGCGCAAACCGAACTTGAGGTGATGGAGGGCGTCCTTGATGAGTACGCGACGATCGTCGCGGAGTTGACGCGCGAGAAGCGCGAACTCGAGCGCGCGCTCTATGCCGCCTTGAACGGCGTCGAGGTTGTTATCGAGGCCGACGCCCCGCGCGCCCTTGAATGGAAGACGCTAGAATGCGGTCGGCGCATGGTGCGCCGAGCCCGGCAGTAGGGGAGGCAAGGATGCGAACGCTGGAAATCCCCGACGACATGATTGCGCAAGTTCTGTTCGCTTTCCGACAAAAGGCGAACGAATTTCATGGCGCGCTCGCGCGCGACCCGAACTCCAGCGCGGCGTCATCATGGAGACGAACGGCTGAATGGCTTGATGCGGAAGCGTTGAAGCTCGCGCCGTTCCAGGCTTTGGGAAAATGACAATCGAGGAGCCACGAAGATGCGCGTTAATCTTGCCGACCCGAACGCCCCGCCGTGGACACGAACGGATGAGGTACGTCAACGCATCAAGAACGTCGTGAGCATGCTCCGGCTCACGTGGTTTGCAATGCGATACCCAGCACACTTATTCGCTTTGGTCCTGCTCAACCTCGCACGAAGCGAGGGCGATGCGTTGATCGTCGAAGCTAAGAACCGAAAGCAATCATAGGAGGCATAGCGATGAAGCTGGTCGACTTGTCGCCGCGATGGATCAAGCATGATGGAAACCCGAAGGCTGCGCTGATTTTCAAATGTCCCCACTGTCAGGGCATCTGGCTCACCTGCACATTCCAGCCGATCAAGATGAGCACGCAGATGGAACTGTACCGGCCAGAGGGAGAAGCGAGCGGCGGTCAAGTCGTTCCGTCGCGCCAGGACTTCGCATGGGGCCGGAGCGGTGAAAGCTTCCATGACGTTAGCGTTACGCCTTCGATTGACGCTTCCGCGTCCGGCCACTGGCACGGGTTCATCACCAACGGCGAGTGCCGGTAAGGGTGGCATCGGCTGCCAGCGCCAAGGCATAGGCTGCCCATGGTCAGGCATGCCACGCCGCGTCAATGACGCCACACGTTCACATCAAAATCGTTCCTCCCCGGCATCCTTGCTTGTGCACCGATGTAGATTTCGCTAGATTTCGTATTGCGTTTTTCGCAAGAGCGGCTTATGTGTTGCCGCGTACCAAGTGCCTGCGTCCCGCTCGTCAACCAACCAAAAGGGATCGCATGCAACTCTCAAATCGAACGTATTGGATCGGGGCCGCTTTGGCTGCCGGCCTGCTCGCGGGTGCGTACATGGTAACCGGCAAAGCCAAGGCTGCTGATCTCGGAGGCAACTGCTGCGCCGATCTTGAGGAGCGGATTGCCGAACTTGAGGCAACCACGGCTCGGAAGGGCAACCGCAAGGTCACCTTGACCATCTCGGGGGAAATTTCTAAGGGCGTTCTGTGGTGGGATGCCGGCGCTGGCGGTCTTGGGCCGTTCTCGAATGGCTACCAGGGCGTTGGCGAGAACTACAACTATGCTTCGCGCGTGCGCATTGTCGGCGAGGCCAAGATCAGCGAGCATGTAACCGCGGGCTATTTGATCGAGCTTGGCTTGGCGGATGGTGGGTTTGGCGGCTTTGGCACCACGGGCGTTGTGATTCGGCACAATGCCCTGTGGGTTGGGACGCCAGTCGGTCGCGTCTATCTTGGCATGACATCGGATGCTGCAGACGGGATCGTCGAGGTCAATCTGGCCAATACTAACGTCGCCGCGCTCAATGTTTTGGCTTACAACAACGCATTCGACGGGCGCCGGACCGATCTGGTCAAGTGGGTCTCTCCGGTCTTTGCAGGCTTCGAGCTATCGGCATCGCGGACGGATGATAAGGTCTGGGATGCTGCACTGAGGTACACTCTGGAGATGGGCGAGTTTCGATTCGCGGCCGGCATCGCTTACACGGACGGCATCTCGATCAACAATCCGTTCGTGACCATCCAGGCAGGGCACCGCATTGCAGGTTCGGCCTCGGTCAAGCACATGCTGACGGGTCTGTTCCTGACCGGCGCGGCGGCCCAGATCAAACTGGACAATGGCCCGGAGCTTAACGCCTATTCGGCTCAAGGTGGCGTCGAGCGTAATTTCTTCGGGATGGGCGCAACGACGCTGTTTGCCGAGTACGCCAAGACGGATGATATCACGTCGGCTCTGTTCCCGGCTGGATATCTGCCGACGTGGGCAAGCGGGCCGTTCGCACTTCTGAGCGGCACGGTCTATGGCGGCGGTGTTGTGCAATCAATCGATGGGCTGGCCCTTGACCTGTTTGCGGACTATCGCAGATTTGAGCTTGACGGCTCCGGTTTTCCGGCAATTGACGTGATCATGGCCGGAGCCCGGATCAAGTTCTAACGACGTTCGGCGCGCTCTTGCAATCCTCCCTGTCAGGAAGCGTGCCAACTCCTGGGCGTGAACCAGGAACTGGCGCCGGACTTAGGAAGTTTCCTCCCGTTCCTTCCTATAGTTCGGCGCCCCTTTTATCAAGGGCATTGCGGTGCCTTTGGTTGAGGGTAGGATGATGGATGTGGGGTGGGTCATGGTGGACTATGCGGAATTCATACGAACCAAGACGCGGGTTCGTCGCCCGGTGGGGCTCACAAAAATTCCAAAACTGACGAGTGCCCTAAAGCCATTCCAACGCGATATCGTGGCATGGGCTCTACGGCAGGGGCAATGCGCGATCTTTGCTGGCACGGGGCTTGGCAAGAGCCTGATGCAGCTTGTTTGGGCCGATTGCATGCGTACTCATGCGGGACAGCAAGTGCTAATCCTGACGCCATTGGCGGTCGCTCAACAGACGGTCGCCGAGGCCAAGAAGTTCGGCATCTCCGATGTGGCCTATGCCCGCGACCAATCCGAAGCCACGTCCGGCATCGTCATCACCAACTATGATCGTGTCGAAAAATTTGACATGAGCAAGTTTGGGGCGTTGGTGGCGGATGAATCCTCGATCCTGAAGGCGCACGATAGCAAGACGCGCATACTTCTGACTGACCTATGCCGCAACATCAAGTTCAAGCTTTGTTGCACGGCAACTCCGGCGCCAAACGACTATCAAGAGCTTGGTCAGCATTCGGAATTTCTTGGTGTTCTCAATGCGAAGGAAATGCTTGCGGCATGGTTTGTGCATGACGGCTCGATCCGAGCCACGAACATGGCCAACCATGGATCAAAACCGATTGCAGATTGGCGATTGAAGGGCCACGCAGAAAAGGAATTTTGGCGTTGGCTGTCCACGTGGGCGGTTGTCATCCGACATCCGAAAGATATTGGATATGATGAGCCGGGATATGACCTGCCGCCGCTGCACAAGCATCAGGTGACGGTCGGCGTTGACTATAAGTCAGCACAGTCGAGTGGTATGTTGTTTGCTGTCGAAGCGGTGACTTTGGCGGAGCAGCGCGCGGCATCGCGATCCAGCATTGATGCTCGCGTGAAAGCGGCTGCCGAGATTATTGCACGGGAACCTGACGAGCCATGGCTTGTGTGGTGCCAATTGAACGATGAAGCTGACGCTATGCGGACAGCCGTTCCAGACATGACCGAGGTTCGGGGCAGTGATGATCCAGACGTAAAGGCGGATCGGCTTTTAGGATTTGGCAATGGAAAATACGACCGCTTGTTGACGAAAAGTAAGATCGCAGGGTTTGGGTTGAACTGGCAGCGGTGCGCACGGCAAATACATCTCGGCATCAATCATTCATTCGAGAGCCAGTACCAGGCCATACGGCGATCGTGGCGGTTTGGGCAGATGCGGGATGTGCATATCTACATTATTGCAGCCGAGACAGAGGGTGCGGTTGTGGCTAATCTGGACGCTAAAGAAAAAGCGGCAGATTACATGCTGGCACAGATGGCCGAGCACATGAAGGATTTGACTAAAAAATCTCTTCAAGGCGCCGAAGTGAAGGCGTTTGTTGAACACAAGAAGCGCATGGAGGTGCCGTCATGGCTGTGATCGCGAACCAATCAAAAGGAAATGGATGGCACGTGTACAATGGCGACTGTGTTGAAGTCGCTCGTGGGCTGCCGGACAATAGCGTGCACCAAATCATCTTTTCTCCGCCATTCGAATCACTTTACACATTTTCTGACGATCCGCGCGATATGTCCAATTGCACGGACAAGGAGACATTTTGGACGCATTTCAAGTTTTTGATTGCGGAATATTATCGAGTGCTGAAACCAGGGCGGATCGTTTGTGTCCATGTCATGCAGTTGCCAACGTCAAAAACTCGAGATGGCTTTATCGGCATTCGCGATTTCCGTGGGGAGGTCGTGCGCGCGCATCAGGAAGCAGGTTTTTACTTTCATTCCGAGGTCATGATCAGAAAAGATCCAGTCTCGGCCATGCAGCGATCTAAATCCATTGGGTTATTGCACAAGCAGTTGGTCAAAGACTCGACGATCAGCCGCATGGCGCTAGCGGATTACGTCGTCGTGTTTCGCAAGCCAGGAGACAATGCCGAGCCGGTATCGGGTCCGTTCGACGCATACTATGGCAATGAGGCTTCGCCGGATGGGCCATTGAAGTCGGAAAGCAACTATCGCGGAACTTCGTTCGATAAGCCAGGAACGCCATGGTATTCTGTTGCGGTTTGGCAGCGTTATGCGGAATCGGTCTGGATGGATATCGCGCAAGGCGACGTTCTGAGCCGAAAGGATGCGCGGGACGAACCGGACGAGGCGCACATTTCGCCGCTGCAGCTAACGGTCATTCGCAGGTGTGTTGATCTGTGGAGCAATCCGGGGGACGTGGTGTTTTCGCCGTTTGCAGGCATCGGTTCTGAGCTTTACGTGGCATTACAAATGGGCCGTAAGGCGATCGGAGCCGAGCTTAAGCCAAGCTATTTTGAGCAGGCGGTGAAAAACTGCCGGGATGCTGAGAAGTCTTCTTCTGCTGGGCCGTCTCTCCTGGATATGATGGTGGCCAAGTGACTGGAATGGATGATAGCCGCGGTATCGCGGGCGCATGCCCCGGCTTTCAGGCCGGGGATAGCCCGCCCCAGGTGCTTGTGATGCGTCTCCGCTTGCGCGACAAGCATGCGCGCGAACTCAACCGGCAAGCGCGAGCCGTGAACTTTGTCTGGAATTATTGCAACGAGACACAGCAGAAGGCAGCCAGGGCACATCGCAAGTGGCTCACCGCCGTCGATTTGCAGCGACTTACGGCGGGCGCGTCGAAGGATCTGAACCTGCACGCGCACACGATCCAGAAGGTGTGCCAGCAGTACGATCGCTCGCGGAAGCAGCACAAGAAGGCGTGGCTTCGTTTTCGCGGTCGCAAGTCTCTCGGATGGGTGCCGTTCAACCAAGGCCACGTCACTGTCATCGAGCCCAGCAAGATCAAGTTCCGAGGCGTCGCATACGAAACGATGCACTGGCGCAAGCTGCCAGAAGGGGCGGTGATCCATGCCGGCAGCTTCAATCAAGACAGCGCGGGCCACTGGTACATCAATATGCCAGTCGAGCTTGCACCCGATGAATTCGCAAGGTCTGGCGAGGCCGTCGTGGGCATTGATCTCGGCCTGAAAGACCTCGCCACGCTCTCGACCGGCGAAAAGATCGAGGCCCCGCAGCATTATCGTCGCCATGAGGAACGCT
>CAZZBK010000112.1:0-18119 GCA_964652155.1 uncultured Planctomycetaceae bacterium
ACTCGCCGGGGTTTGCTTCGCAAACCGCCAGCCACCCACAACGGTGACGCTCACATGGGACTGTCCCCGGCTCCGCCGTCATGTTGTGAGACGCCACTTACTCTACGCCAAACACAAACACCGTGGCGTATTGGTACGTCTGGCCAGGGCGCACAATCGTCGAAGGAAAATTCGCGTGGTTCACGCTGTCAGGATAGTGCTGCGTCTCAAGGCACACAGCGCTGCGCTGCGGGTACACAAGCCCCCCCTTGCCCGTTTGTCCTTTCAAGAAATTGCCCGAGTAAAGCTGAATCGCCGGTTGATTGGCGAGCACCGTCAGCGTGCGTCCCGAGCTCGGGTCGCGTAGCCGCGCCGCCAGCGTCGGAGTGGCCTGTCGATCGCGGAGCACAAAATTGTGGTCGTAGCCCAGCGCCGCCGTGCTGATCAGTTGATCGATCCGGGCACCGAGTCGCGTCCGCTTCGTAAAGTCGAGCGGCGTGCCGCTCACGCTGGCGATCTGACCGCTGGGGATCAACGTGTCGTCGGTCGGCGTGTAGCGGTCGGCCGCCAACTCGAGCTCATGGTCCAAGACCGTCGCCGCGCCAGCCCCTGTCAGATTGAAATAGCTGTGATTGGTCAGGTTGACCGGCGTGGCCTTGTCGGTCTGCGCCCAATAGTCGATCGTAAGTTCGTTGCGGTCGTTGAGCGTGTAGGTCACGGCAATTTTTAAGGTGCCGGGATAACCTTCCTCGCCGTCAGGGCTCGTGTAGGTGAATCGCACGCTCCCTTGATCGCTGTTGGGGAGCGCCTGCCAAATCACCTTGTCGAGATTGCGCTTGACGCCGCCATGCAAGTGGTTGGGCCCATTGTTCACGGCCAGCTCATAGGCTTGCCCATCGAGCGTAAAACGCCCCTTGGCAATGCGATTGGCGACGCGGCCGGTCGTGCAGCCGAAGAACTGATTGTCCTCGCCTTCGTAGCCCGCCACGGTGTCGAACCCCAACACAATGTCGGCCGCTGTTCCTTGCCGATCGGGCGTTAGGAGCTGCGCGAGCGTTGCGCCGCGCGTCATGATCTTGGCCACCACGCCATTCTTGTTGCTAAGCGTGTAGAGTTCGACCTTCTGCCCCTCCGCGGTGCGACCCAACTCGCTGGGGCCCGAGACCTGCACCGCGGCCGATGCCCGAGACCAGCTCGCCATCATGAACAAGCTTCCCAAGAGTAGGTTCCGATAGAAGGTCGCAGTGCTCAGCATGGTGGCGGTTTCCTAAAAATCGGGATGCGTCGAAATGCCTGGGTCGGCCACGATTGTAGCACGCGGGCTCGGCTCGTGCAGCACGATGGCGACCCGGTTGTTCCTCGTCGATCCACCTAGTGGAGGCTTCCCGAGACCGATAAGATTCCCATAGCAACGCCCTCAACCATCACTCGACGGCCAGTCCACGTCTTATGAACACCTCGTCGCAGCGTCCTGTCTCGCCGCCGCCTCGCTACCGTCAGCAGTTGGAGCGGTTGCGCGGCCAGTTTCCGCAGCCGGTCAGCGACCCAGTCCACGACGCCTACGTCGTGTTCTCGATTCTCCGGGCGCTCAATGAGGTCGATTCGCTCAAGTCGCAGACGCCCTTGCTGGGCGCGCCGCGCGAGAGCGATTTCCGCAGTGCCCTGGCCGCGCGAATCGCCGAGCACGGCCTGTCGCTCGAACAGGTCATCCCCGAGTTGGTCAAGCATCTTGAAGGCATGTTCATCTGGGGACATCCGCACAGCCAGCTCAATGTCATTACCCACCCCACCATCGCCAGCGTGATTGGGGTCGTGCTCAGCAGCACGTTCAACCCAAACTTATGCAGCGAAGAGAGTGGGCATGGCGTGAGCGCGGCCGAGGCCCGGGCTGCCAACATCGCCGCCGATCTCGTGGGCTACGATCCGCAGCGCGCCTCGGGCGTGTTCACGTTCGGCGGCACCGGTTG
This sequence comes from uncultured Planctomycetaceae bacterium, assembly GCA_964652155.1. GTDB lineage: Bacteria > Planctomycetota > Planctomycetia > Pirellulales > PNKZ01 > CAZZBK01. The sequence goes on from CAZZBK010000112.1 coordinate 1,947, forward strand.
CATGCTCTATGGCGTCAAGGTGGGTCTCGAAAAAGCCTGCCCCGGCACCATGCAGCAGGGGCTCCGCGAGAGCGCCGTGATCTTGTGCTCGATGCAAAGCCACTACTGCGCGCTCAACGTGGCCGGCTGGCTCGGGATCGGACAAGAGCATGTGATTCGGGTGCACACGCACCTGGACAACTCGATCAAGCTCGACGAACTGGCCAGCGCTGCGCGTGAAGCGCTTAGGGCAGGCAAGAAAATCGCCGCCTTCATCGCCACGATGGGGACCACCGACGCCTTTGGGCTCGACGACCTGCGCGGCATTTATGAGCTGCGCGAGGAGTTGGTCCGCGAGTTCAAGTTGCCTTATAAGCCGCACATTCACGCCGACGCCGTGATTGGCTGGGCTTGGTCCGTGTTCAACGATTACGATTTTATTCGCAACGAGATGGGCTTTCGCGGCCGGACGGTCCGCGCGCTGGCCGCCGCCCAGCGGCGCGTCAGCGCCCTGTCGCTCGCCGACTCGCTGGCGATCGACTTTCACAAGACCGGCTATGCCCCGTACATCTCGTCGCTCGTCCTTTTTCGCGATCGCGCCGACCTCAAATTCATCGAACGGCCGCGGCAGGCCATGCCCTATTTGTTCCAGTCGGGCGAGCATCATCCGGCCATGTTTACGCTCGAAACCAGTCGCAGCGGATGTGGGCCGATGGCGGCGCTGGCCAATCTGCTGATGTTTGGCAAGGAAGGGCTCCGCACCATGCTGGGGCACGTCGTCGAGATGGCCGAGGTCCTGCGCGAAGGGCTCGAAGCGCATCCCGACCTGACCGTGCTCAACGGCGACAACGTTGGGCCTGTCACGCTGTTTCGCGTATACCCCAGCGGGGTCGACACGTTCAGTGTCAAAGACCGCGAACGCTCGGAGGCGGGGTTTCAAGCGAAGTTGCTCGAATATAACGAGCTGAACCGGCGTGTGTTTCAACGCGTGCATGCCGCGGCGCTGCAAGGCCAGGCGGTCGTGCTCTCGATGACCGACTGTTACCGGCATAGCGACTTCGGTCATCCCATCGCGGCACTCAAGTCGTACGTGCTGTCGCCGTTCACCGACGAAGAGCACATGCAGTCGATTTTGCACGACGTGCTCGCGGCACGCGACGCAATCTGCGCCGAAGACGCAGCACGCTCGCCCGAGTGATTCATGCGCTCGACCGGGCGATCATCCCTTGTCAGTTGAGATGCCGTTCGATAAAGTTGTGTGCGACGGTCTGCCTCAAACACTCCGTCAAGACCTCGAGGCCGACGGCTGTGAAGGCTCCTTGTGGGAGTCATTCTACGGCGCTGGGAGTCGTATCCTCGGGGTTTTTTCTTGCGCGACTCGTTGCGAGCCCGATCATGCGTTCGTCGTTCAATCCGTTCTACATCCTGCTCACGCTCATTGGGGCGCTGTTCTGCGTGTCGGCGTGCGCGTACGGCGTGCTGGCTTTTTTGTCGTTGCGGGGCCCCGCCGAACTCGACCTCCAGCAATCGAGTTTGCTCACGTTTCTGGCCGCGCATGGCGAGAAGCTGCTGCTCGGCGAGATTGCGGCGCTCGCCCTGGCAACGATCGCCGCCATCCTGAGCGATCAGCGCGCCGCGACCGCAAAGCCACGCGACGGTGCATTGAACCGCTCTTCGTGAAACGCATTGGGTGATGGGTCACATCGGAGCATCACATGACGACCGATTGGCACGCTCGGGCGGATAAACTTCGCGAGCAGATTCGTTTTCATGACCGCAAATACTACGTCGAGGCGGCGCCCGAGATCAGCGATCGTGAGTACGATCGGCTGATCGACGAACTCAAGCAACTTGAGGCGGCGCATCCTGAGCTGGTCACCCCAGATAGCCCCACGCAACGCGTCGGCGACGCGCCGGTCGAATCTCTCAATCAGGTCGAGCATCGCGTGGCGATGCTCTCCATCGACAACACGTATAGCCTTGACGAGCTGCGCAGCTTCGGACAGCGTGTCGCCAAACTGCTCGACAACGAGCCGATCGAATGGGTTGTCGAACTCAAGGTCGACGGCGTCGCCCTGTCGCTGACGTATGAGAACGGCCTGCTGACGCGCGGCGTGACACGCGGCAACGGCCGAGTGGGCGACGACGTGACCCATAACGTGCGGACCCTGGAGAGCGTGCCGCTTTGCTTGCTGGGGGACGATGTGCCGGCGGTGCTCGACGTGCGCGGCGAGGTGTATATGACCAATTCGGATTTGGTCGAATTCAATGCCGAGCAGACCGCGCGAAACGAGCCCGTGCTGGCCAACACCCGCAACGGCTCGGCGGGGGCGATCCGGCTGCTCGACCCGCGCGAGTGCGCGCGGCGGCGCTTGCGATTCTTCTGTCATGGGGTTGGCAGCACCGCCGGGCTGGCCTGCACGACGCACGCTGAGTTTTTGCGCGATATTGCTCGCTGGGGGCTGCCCCGCGCTCCGCTCACCGAGGTCTTTCCGACCTTCGAGGCGGCCCTGACGCACTGCGAGCAAATCACCGAGTCGTTGCACGAACTCGATTTCGAGATCGACGGCTTGGTGCTCAAGGTGAATCGATTCGACCAGCGCGAACGCTTGGGAGCGACATCGAAAGCCCCACGCTGGGTCGTGGCGTACAAGTTCGAGAAGTACGAAGCGGTCACCAAGCTGCTCGGCATCCGCGTGCAGATCGGCAAGACCGGAGCCATCACGCCGGTGGCCGACCTGGAGCCCGTCGACTTGGCGCAGACCATCGTCTCGCGCGCTAGTTTGCATAACGCCGAAGAGATTCGCCGCAAAGACGTGCGGGTCGGCGATTATGTGGTGGTCGAGAAAGCGGGCAAGATCATCCCGCACGTCGTGCGAGTCGAAAAGCATCGCCGGAGCGAAGAACTCTGCCCGTTCGAGTTCCCGACGCAATGTCCCGAGTGCCAAGAGCGATTGGTGCAAGACGAGGGGGGCGTCTACATTCGCTGCCCCAACATGCAATGCCCGGCGCAATGGAAAGAGCGGCTGCGCTACTATGCCAGCCGCAATGCCATGGACATCGAAGGCTTGGGTGACAAGCTAGTCGACCAACTCGTGGGAGACAAGCTAGTCCGCGGCTATGCCGACCTGTATGCGCTGACGGTCGAGCAGGTGACGGCATTGGAGCGGATGGGGCACAAGTCGGCCGAGAACTTGGTGCGCGAGATCGCCCAGAGCAAGGATCGCGGCCTGATTCGGTTGCTCAACGCGCTCTCGATTCGACACGTGGGGCAGCGCGTGGCGACCATCCTGGCCGAACATTTTGGCTCGATCGAGGCTTTGCAGGAGGCGTCGGTCGAGCAGTTGAGCGCGGTGCCCGAGGTCGGGCCGATCATCGCGCAAAGCGTATTCGATTACCTGCACGGCGCGTTTGGCCAGCAGGTGATTGGCGAGTTGCGACGGGTCGGCGTGAACATGACGGCCGAGAAGCGTGCGCCCGTGGGCGGTTCGCTCTCGGGCAAGACGCTCGTCGTCACCGGCACGCTGGAAAAATACACGCGCGACGAGATTCAGGCCCTGATCGTGCGGCATGGCGGTCGCGCGGCGTCGAGCGTCTCGAAGAAAACCGACTATGTCGTCGCCGGCCAGGACGCGGGGAGCAAGTTGGAAAAGGCCCAATCGCTGGGCGTGAGCGTTTTGAGCGAAGCGGATTTTGACCGCTTGATTGGCGTCATGTAAGGCCTATTCGGCAGCTGCAACCACGACATCTTTGCCGAAAAAGCCCGTGGCGAAGTCGATCACCTTGATCGTCACGGCTTTGTTCACCTTGGCCACTTCGCGGCGAAAATCGTCGGGGGTCTCCAGCGGCGTGCCATCGACGGATTTGACGAACATGCCCGGCGCGAGCCCCGCCTTGGCGGCGAGGCTATTGGGTTCGACCTCCGAAACAGCCACCGGAGTCACCAGTGCGTCGCTCGTGCCGATGCGCACTCCGACCACGGCCGAGGCAAAGTCAACTCGCAAGCCGCGCCAGTCGGGATCGCGAACGGAGACAATCGGCTTGAGCGACTTGAGCACCGCCGAGGGGCGATACTTGGCCACGACCAAGTCGCGGACCAGCACTTGGCCGTCTTGCTCGAAGGTGATCGACGTGCGGGCGCCCGCCTGAAGCTTGCCGACTTGTAGCCGCAGGTCGTCAAAGTCGTTGACCGCTTCGCCGCCGATGTGGGTGATCAGGCTGGGGGCCTGAAACATGGCTTTGTCGCGCAGTCCCGCGGCGGCGGCGGGTGTGCCACGACCGACGTGCCCGACGACGAGCCCAGCGCGGCGCGAACCGTGCAGTTGATCGAACGACTCGGCGGGGCTGATGCCCAGGAATCCGTATTCGACCTCGCGACCTGCCTTGAGTGTATTGATAATGCGGAGGAACGCGGCGTCGATCGGAATAGCATAACCGGCCGCTTGCTCGAAGCCGCTGGTTGCGGCGAGCGAGGTGGTGAGGCCCACCATTTCGCCCTTGAGGTTGATCAGCGCGCCGCCGCTCGTGCCCCAGTTCAACCGGGCATCGGTTTGAATGAGCGTGCCAAATTGATGCAGTGTGGGTTCTTCGCCCTGGTTGCGGGGCGAGAGTTTGCGCGACAGATTCGAGATGATGCCCCACGAGGCGCTGACTTGTCCATCGCGGGCAATGCCGTAAGGGTTGCCCAGCGCGATGACAATTTGTCCCTTTTTGAGCGACTTGGAGTCGCCGAACTTGATGGGGGCAAAGTCGTCGTCGGCGACACTTTCGTTGGGGGCGACTTTGAGCACGGCCAAGTCGCTACGCGGATCGGCCGCGACGATCACCGTGCGAAAAACCCGTTTGTTGATCGTGGTGACCAAATGCAGGTCGTCTTTGTTGACGACATGGAAGTTGGTCAGAATATAGCCCTTGGCGTCGATCACCACGCCCGTGGCAAACTCCTTGGGGACGAAACTCGGATCGCGGGGATCATTGGAGCGGGGACGCAACTGGCCCGGCACGCCCGGCAAGAACTCGACTCCCACGTCGTTATTGTCCTGCTTGGCAACTCGAGCGATGCTGACCAAAGACTTCTCGCAGTTGGCGATGGTCTTGGTCATGGCCGACTCGAGCGCGATGGCGGCTTGCAGGCCGGTGGGCTCTGGAGACGCGGCGGGAGTGGGGGCTTGCGCCGAGACGGCACGGCCACACAGAGCGGCGATCAGGAGCAGCAGCCAGCGAACGCGCGGCGTCGACAGAACACGCATGGGCACCTACCTGTGTGGAGGATGTATTCCACCGGCAGAGTGAGCCCACGCGCGCCTCGTCGAGGCCGCGCATTGCGCAACGGCTGCCGGACTACTCGTCTCCGCCGGAGTCGCCCCCACCGCTCGTGGTGGCAACGGCGCCCGAGGCGACAATCTTTTGCTTCAATTCTTCGGTCAGTTCCGGATGTTCGATGAGGTACTGACGGGTTTTCTCTTTGCCTTGGCCGAGCTGCAAGTCGCCGTAGCGGAACCATGCTCCGCTGCGAACGATGATTTTATGGAGCAGGGCGAGGTCGATGATATCGGCTTCGTAGCTGATGCCATTGGCATGCATCATATCAAATTCGGCCACGCGGAAGGGGGGCGCGACCTTGTTTTTCACGATCTTGCAGCGGACGCGCTGTCCGATGACGGCTTCCCCTTCCTTGAGTTGACCGATGCGGCGAACGTCGATGCGGACCGAACTGTAGAATTTCAGGGCCCGGCCGCCGGGGGTGGTCTCGGGGCTGCCGAACATGACGCCGATCTTCTCGCGAATCTGGTTGATGAAGATGACGGCCGTCTTGCTTTTGGAGATCGCTCCGGTGAGCTTGCGCATGGCTTGGCTCATGAGCCGAGCTTGCAAGCCGACGAACGAGTCTCCCATTTCGCCATCGAGTTCCTTTTTGGGTACCAAGGCGGCGACGGAGTCGATCACGACCACGTCGACGGCATTGCTTTTGATGAGCATTTCGGTGATTTGCATGGCTTCTTCGCCGCTGCCGGGCTGGCTGACGAGCAGGGTTTCGAGTTCCACGCCCAGTTTTTTGGCCCAACTGGGATCGAGGGCATGTTCGGCGTCGATAAACGCGGCAATGCCGCCGTGTTTCTGGGCTTGAGCAATCACGTGCAGAGCCAGCGTGGTTTTACCGCTCGATTCAGGACCAAACACCTCGGCAATTCTACCGCGCGGAATGCCCATGCCTCCCAAGGCCAGGTCGATCGAGAGACTGCCGGTCGGAATTCCCTCGATACGTGCGACTTGGTCGCTGCCCAGGGGCATGATGGCCCCTTCGCCAAATTCCTTCTCGATCTGGGCCAGCGTGTTCTTGAGCTGGGGGTTGGCCTGGAGCATCTCGAGGTTGTCGGACCCTTTTTTACCGGCCGATTTGGCTGCCGACTTAGGGGCGTCTGATTCTTTTTTAGCCATACGCTGATTGGACTTAGGAGCAGTGGCCGTGACCATAATGGGAAGTCCTCTGAAGTGCGGGTGGAGCCGATGTGGCCCGCGACGATCACACGCCCGGGCCGATTTCAATATCCATTAGTGAACGCATGGATACTGTATCGACGTACACCTGACTTGGCAAGAGATTTTTCCACTTTTTTTGCTGCTCCGAGCGTGTCCCTCCTGATGGGTCGAAAACGGTGGGTGGATCGACGTCGCCACGAGGGTAGCACTCCCGAGTGGGCATTTCCAGTGTCACGAACATCAAGGTCGGGCGAGGGAATCTTAAAAGCCGTCGAGCGGGGCGGAACAGAGTGTCTCGTAGGTTGGGCCGCGACGGGTTTGTTCGCTGGAGAACAGTACGACTTCGCTCACATCGCTTGCGCCGCCGGAGTAGTCCTGTTGCGTGAGCAATTCGGCGGCCAAGGCGTCGAGCCCGGGGAGGGACTGTCCTTTGACTCGGCCGATGGTCAGATGCGGTCGGAAAGGGCGCTGCTCGCAACGAAAGCCGAGCTTGAGGAGCGCTTTCGAGATGCAGTTTTGCAGGTACATGAGTTCGTCGTGACCGTCGCCGATGCCGAGCCACAAGGTGCGGGGCCGGTCGAGCGCGGGGAAGGCGCCTGCCCCGACGACCTGGAGGTCGAAGGGCGGCAGTGGCGCGACGGCCTCGGTGATCAGGGCGCAGAGTTGCGGCACTTCGAGCAAGTCGGTCTCGCCCAGAAAATTGAGCGTGAGGTGCAAGTTCTGCGGCGCGACCCAATTCACGCCCGGAGCGAGCGGCGTCAGGTCACGAATCAGCCGTTGAGCGCTGGCGCGGACATCGCCACTGACTTCGACGGCAATAAAGGTGCGTAACTGTGCAGACATCGTCCGTGACTCGATCGCGGTAGGCTCTTACGCTTCGCGGGTCAAATACGTATCGCGGGTGAAGTGGGCGCCGGGCTTCACACGTTGTCGCAAGGTGTCGACATCGACAGCATAGCGTGGGTTGATCTCGACGGCGACCCCCGGTTCGACGGTGGCCCCCACGGCCTCGAGCCATGCGCGGTGCAAAGCGAGCAATTGGGCGCGGACCGTCTCGGGGGTGTCGCGGTCGGCACCGGAGGCGTTCTTGACCGGAGCAAAAGTCGTCACGGGGTCAACCTCGACGACGATCGGTCGTTGCGCGGCGGGCAAAAGGTCGAAAATAAACCGTTCGTACTTGATCGCGTTGGGGGTGGTGGGCTCGATGAGCTTGCCGTGCTCGTTGAGGCAGGGCACCGCTTTGCGGGCGATGTGGAACGGTAGGCGTTGCTCGTCGTTCCGCATCCGCTCAAGGAACGCCACGTCGAAGAGGTGCACGGCGATATTGCCCGCCCACAACTCGAGCGAGCCGTCATCGCGGCGGCGGTGGGCGGCTTCGCTGGGGAGGTCGCTGTACTCGATCACGCGCACTTGTCCGTCGACGCTCACGACATTGCCGACCTTGTCGAGCGGCGATTGCTTGGGGACCACCTGCGTCGAAAGTTCCGAGCCGCTTAGCAAGTGATAACCGAGAAAGGTCTCGTCGGCGACGTTCACGAGCGGGTTGTCGACCTGGAAGTAGAAGAGCTGTTCAATGCCGCGATGGTGAATGTCGTCGAGCGCGCCGCTGCGGTCGAGTGCGGCGAGCATGCCGCCGTGGCCGTTGGGGCTCGTGAACAACTCGCCCTTGTTGGCGAGCAGTAGTCGGCCCGAGTGTGCATCGACGGCGGGCATGGTCCCTTGGCAGAAGATGAACAGCTCTTCGCTGGCGAGCCCGAAACGCTCATTGACCGCGAGAAAGTCGACCGTCTCGCGATGGGTGGCGGGGCTGGTCATGAGGTAGATCGGCAGTCGCACGCCGTAGCGCTCGCCGACGGCGAGCACCTTTTCAAGCAGCATCTGGAACAGCGTGGCGTTGGAGAGGGGCCCGACGGGGAACATGCCCTTGGGATGCTCGAAGCCGAGCCGGGTGCCTTGTCCGCCGGCCACCAGAATAGCACCGACGCGCCCGGCGCGCAGGGCTGTTGCCCCTTGGCGACGGGCGTCGGCCGAAGCGATCGAGTTGCTGCTCCCGAGGCGGAACGCGGGGGGCGCAACGGCGCGCGCGGCCAACTCGGCGGGCGCGTCGCACACGCTGCCGTGCTCGAAGAGCCGCTGCATCAACGCGAAGTCGACCTCGCCCAACTGCTCAGCGAGTCGAGCCTGTTCGGCTCCGCTCAACTCGTCCCAGTACTGAAGCAAGTGGGTCTGGCCGAAGCGTCGCAGTTTTTCGTACAGGGCCGACTCAGTCACACTCGTGGTTCCAAGGCTCGTCATGGGCGGGGGCACCGTTCAATAAAGTCGTTAGCAGGACCAGCACAGTCGCTAGAGGAGATATAGCTTTTTGCCAGCGCCAGGACGACTCTTTGAATGATAGCGCCAGCCCGCATAATCGTCACGATCGATTTGTCGAAAAGCACTCGTGCGAGCGTTTCAGCAGTCCGTGGAGACTCAGCACGGTGTGAGCATCTTCAAAGTTGGTCAATCATAGGATCGGGCATCAAGGGCATCATTCAGCGGGTGGCTGGCGGTTTGCGTCTGCAAACCCCGGCTCACTTCGAGGCGGTGTCACATGTCACTCGCCGGGGTTTGCTTCGCAAACCACCAGCCACCCACGACGGTGACGCTCTTACACAAGGCTGCGCGGTTACACGCGGCAGTGTGTGAGCATGTCGGACGGCGTGCTGACGTAGCTGGTGTAGAAGGGACCGAACTGCGCGTAGCGGGCGCTCGCTTCGTCGAACCGCATTTTGTACACGATCTCTTTGAGGAACTCGGGGTTGCGGGCCCAGAGCGTGACGCCCCATTCCCAGTCGTCGAGCCCGACGCTGACGGTGATGAGCTGCGTGACCTTGCCGCCGAACTTCATGCCGCTGCGGCCATGCTCGGCCATCATGCGATTGCGTTCGTCGAAGGGCAGAGCGAACCAGTTCTCGCCCACCTCGCGTTTTTTGTTCATCGGGTAGAAGCAGGTCGCGGGCCAGGCCGGAAACTCGGGGAACAACCGCTGGCGGCGCATCATTTCTTCGCGCGTCTCGTAGGCCTTGAGCTTGGCCGCGTAGGCGGGACCGCTGGGGTCCTCCCCTTCCTCGACGAGTCGCTTGCCGTACTGCTCGACGCTGGGAACGTACTCGGACACCTCGGTGAGCGAGATGAACGAGTAGGTTGGGATCAGGGCAGGCCCGAGCGGACTGCTGAGCAACCGCTGATGAACGCTGTCGAGCTTGAGCGGGCAGGGGTCGAGCAGCATGAGCGAGAAGTCGGCTTTGTGCCCCGACACGATCGAGGTTTGCAGTCGCTGCGGGGCTTCGCTGCCTTGGGGGTCTAAGGCCGCAAGCAGGGCCTCGCGGCCCGTGGATCGTTCGTTGGCTGAAAGTTGCCGCAGCACGCCGCGGTCGAACTGGTAGTACAGATGCGAGCAATGCCAGCCTTGGGACGGTTGGAGCGAGACTTCTTGGCTGGCGGGGGCGGGAGCATGACCGTGAGCGGGAGCGGCGTGTGACATGGAACAACGACCGAGGGTGAAGAAAGTGACGAGTGATTCAATTGACTCGCATTCTACACGCTCGGCGAGCGAGTGTCATTGCCCTGGCGAGCGAGTTACTCGGCGAGGGCGTTGGGGTTGCTCGGTCGTTCACGGCGAAATCGGCCATGCAGCGATTCCCAATCGACGACCAACGAGCCGCCCGTTGCTTGGTGTCCCGCGCCCCAGCTCATGAGGAGTTCCAGGCAAGCGTGATCGATGTAGTCGAGTTCAGAGAGATCGACATGCAAGTCGAAAGACTTGGGTACTTTTTCCAACTCGGCAGCCAACTGAGGCAAGCGGACAAAGGTGGCCGCGCCGCGCAGGCGTAATTTCGCCGACTTGGTTTGGGCGTCGTGGGTGAGTTCGGCATCGAGATGCGAGAAGGTGTAGAGCAACTTGAGCGCGGAAAGCGAAATGCCCAGGATCACCCCGCTGAGCAGATCGGCAAAGACGATCGTGGCGATCGTGACGAAGTAGATCACGACCTCGCCCCAGCCATAGCCGATCAACTCGCGCATCGCTTTGATATCGATGAGCTTGTAGCCGGTGTAGACCAAGATGGCGGCGAGGCAACTGGTCGGAATCTGTCGCAGCAGGACGGCCATGCCGGCGACGAACACCATCAACCACACCCCGTGCAGCATGGTCGAAAGTCGTGTTTTTCCGCCGGCCAGCACATTGGCCGAGCTGCGCACGATGACGCCGGTCATGGGCAGCGCCCCGACAAGGCCACAGAGGACGTTGCCGACGCCTTGAGCGAACAGTTCTTGATCGTATTTGGTGCGCGGGCCGGTTTGCATTTGATCGACGGCCGCGGCGCAGAGCAGCGTCTCGGCGCTAGCCACAATGGCGGTGAGCAGTCCGTATTGAAACAGAGTCTTCCACGACACCGTGTTCAACAGGCTAACCGAGGGCAGGTGAATGTCGTTGAGCAGATTGGCCGGCACCTCGACGTAATAAACGGGCCATTGAAACACAGCGGCCACGGCGGTCGCCACGACCACGGCGGCCAACGCCGGAGGCAACACCTTGAGCCGTTGGGGCGCGAACTCTTGCCACATCACAATCACGACAATCGTCAGCAAACCAAGCATCAGGGCGAGGTGCGGATGCTTGAGACCGCGATGCCACTGGGCCAACGACTCGCCGGCACTCTGCAATGCCAGGTCCGTGGCGATGGGGTCGTGCGCGCCAAGGGCGGCGACGCCGGCCTGCATGTCGGCCAGCGCCTGCTGGGTCGCATCGGTGAATTCGATTGCGGCGGGGCTATTGTGTGGCACCGTTCGTTCGGTCAGCCGTTTTGCAATCGCGGAGAGTTCGTCGGCCAGCGTCGACCAGACCTCGTCCGTCATGTTGCTTTGAGACGTGGCCTCGATCAATCGTTGTCGTAGCGCGGCGTGCTGGGCGACGATCGCGCGTGAGCGTTGCAATTCGTCGCGCTGCTGAGCGAACGGAGCGACAGGGTCGATCGAGTGCGGCGTGAGCGCATGCTGAATTGCCTCCGGAATCTGATCGAGATTGACCGCCCCGCTGCCCGGCGGCTTCTCGTCGAGCATCACATGGAGCTGACTGGCGAGAATCAGGAAGCCGATGCCCGAGAGCATCCCCTTGATCACCGCGGGCGACACGGCCCGAAACCATTGCCCCAAGCGACCGATGCCCGCGAGCACCTGTAATGCGCCGGCGATCAAGACGACCAGGCCCAACTGTTCGAGTCCAAGCCGATCGACGATCTCGAAGACAATCACGGTCAAACCGGCGGCGGGACCGCTGACCTGCAAGGGGCAGCCGGCCAGTGCTCCGGCAACCACGCCGCCGATGATGCCGGTGATCAGCCCCGCCGCGACCGGCGCTCCCGACGCAATGGCCACGCCCATGCACAACGGCAAGGCGACCAGAAACACCACGACCGACGCCAGTAAGTCATCACGAAGGGTCGAGGTTGCCGGTACCGATGCACTGAGGTCACGCATGCTGCGAGTCAACTTGCGAAAAGGAATGGACCAGAAAACAACCGTGCGAGGCGCGATGCCTGGAGGGCGATAAGTGTTGACGGCGGACGAGCTTAATGATTCGGAATCTCGGGCGTAGCGTTGCCGCTCATGGTGTTGTCACGGTCACGGGTGCGCGATCGTTTCCACAGCCGCGCGAGGCCCATCAGGCCGTAGAACAAACCCACCACGACCAGGGCCGACAGCGGCGTCTGCAACGCGGCAATCCGATTGATTAACCAGCCCGACAAGCCGATCAACAAACACGCGGCGGCCACGGCAAAACACAGTCGCGCTTCGTCGGCCAGCAGTTGGCGCGGCGTCGACTTCTTGTGCTTGGAATACGGGGCGTTCATGCAAGGTTCCCCTTGCCGAAGCAAGGCATCAGAGCCGTGATCGTGATTGCAACAACAGGCCAATCCCCGCCTGACATGATCGAGCGGCTGTGCCACAAGCAAGTCTTCAGGCCTGCATCAGCGTTCGATGGGCGGCCGGTAACGACCACCGTGCGTCTATTCTAATGCCGCTGAGATTTCGCACGCTACTCCCAACGAATTTACAAATTCGTAAGAATCGAGGTGGGTTCTGCCACGACTTTGTTCGGATGAGCGATTCCGCCACACACTCCGTTCTGTGCTGACGACAAACAGCTCGAAGTCACGCGCCTCGATGGCGTCCGGATTAGCAGGCTTGGCGCGATTGTAACGACGTCGCGCGGAAAAGAATTGCGCGGGATAACCGATGGCGCTCGCCTGGGGTAATCATCGTGTTTATCATGAAACTTGTTCGATGTCTCGGTCGTTCGACATGGGCCGCTCGGCCTAGTCACCCCGGACGTCGATCGGCCCGTCGTGTTTGCTTCGCCGAGCAACGCAACCGCCGCTCCGAATGGGTTCTGCGCGGCGCCTTCGTGGCCTTCGATACGACGTTTCTTGCCGGGAGATGCCGCTCATGCCGTTTCAACCGATGAAGCTGGTCACCATCATCACCGAAGGCATCCTGGCCAAAAAGATTTGCGACAAGTGCCTCGCGCTCGGCGCGACCGGCTTTACCAGTTACGAGGTGCATGGGTCGGGCTCTCGGGCCGTGCGCAGCGACAGCCTGCCCGGCAGCAACATGCGCATCGAGGTCGCCTGTCCCGAGGAGGTCGCGCTGCGCATTGCCGAGTACATGGCGCAAAGCTTCTTCAAAAACTACGCCTGCATCCTGTGGGTGAGCGATGTGGGCGTGCTGCGTGGCGACGACTACGTGAAGTCGGCCTCGTAACGATCGTAACGCCTATGCCGAATCTGTGGCGCTCGGTGCCGTGTTCTGCGGCCATACGGATTTGTAACCCAAGTGCCAGCTTGGTGAACCGCTGCGCGTGGCCTATTTATTGGAAGCCATTTGATTGAGCGCGGTGCTCGTCCTGTGGTGGGCCGCCTCGGTTTAATCGCCCAATGATGAGCGCGAATTTGCCCCGCGCCGACAAGCTAGGATCTTTCCATCCATGGACGCGCTGCGCTCGTTGGCAAGCAATCTGCTGACCCCCATCCCGCTGTGCTTCGGGCTGGGCATGCTCTGCAAGCTCATCCACGGCGGGATCAAAATTCCCAAGGAACTGTATTACTCGATCTCGATCTTCCTACTGATGTCGATCGGGTTCATCGGCGGACACGAATTGTCGCTGGAATACCAAGAGCACGGCGTCACGACGATTCTGATGCCGGCCGCGGTCACGCTGCTGCTGGGGTGCGCCACGCCCATCTCGGCCTTCGCCCTGCTGCGCTATGTGGGACGATTGTCGACCGCCGATTCGGCGGGCATCGCGGCCCACTACGGTTCGACCTCGGCCGTCACCTACGCCGTGGCCGACGCCTTTGTACGCCAGCAAGGACACGACCCCAATGGCTTTCTGCCCACGCTCGTGACTCTGCTGGAATGCCCGGGCATTGCCATTGCGCTCGCGCTGGGCGCGGCGCTCATGGCCAAGGAACGGGCTCGACACGCCCACGCAGGACTCGAACGCCAGAGCAATCTGGGCGAAGCGCTCTACGAAGTGCTGACCGGCCAGTCGATCATGCTGATGGCCGGGTTGATGGCCATCGGCTTTATCAGCACGCAGTTCATGGACCCCCAGGGCTTTGCGCCCTTTCACGAATTCTTCTTCTCGAAAGGGATGGTCTTTCGCGGGGCGCTGTGCATCTTTTTGCTCGAGATGGGCCTGGTCGCTGGCGAACGCCTGGGGGACTTGCTCAAGGTCGGCCCCTTCTTGGTCGCCTTTGGCGTGCTCACGCCGCTGCTGCATGGTTTTGCGGGCGCGTACCTAGGGCACCTGGCCGACTTGAACCTGGGGGGCTGCACGATCTTCGCGGCGATCGTGTCCAGCGCCTCCTACATTGCCGCCCCACCGGCCGTGCGACTCACGCTCCCCGAGGCCAACCCCACGCTCTCGATCACCGCCGCCTTGGCCATCACGTTCCCGTTTAACATCGCCCTGGGTATTCCGATTTACTACCAAATGTCGCAATGGGTCGGCGCCGTGCCGTAACTTTTTATGTCGCTTACACACCACAAGTTGAGTGCCATTGTTCCGAAACACTTGCCGAGGAAGCCGATCATGCAATTGTTCCCCCTGAAGCTCGTTACCGTTATCGCTGAAGCGGTGTTGACCAAGAAAATTTGCGAACGAGCCAGCGAGCTCGGCGCGACGGGCTATACCTGCACCGAGTCGTTCGGCAACGGCTCGCGCGACGCGCGCAACGCCAGCCTGGCGGGCTCCAATGTGCGCATCGAAATGGTGTGCAGCGACGAGGTCGCCAGGAAAATCCTGACCTATGTGTCGCATAGCTTCTTTGAGCACTACGCCTGCATCGCCTGGATCAGCGAAGTCAGCGTGATGCGCGGAGCCGAGTTTGCCAACGTCCGACAACACGATCACGAGCGCGTCTGCCTGGCGACCTAGAGCCATCCTAACACCGACGGGGACTGTCCTCCGCGCATTTCGGTTCTAGGATTGGCTACTTCGCCTTGAGCTTGCGGGCCTGGAGCGTCGGATCGCCCGCAAGCGGCAACGTGACGCTCTTGCCGGTCTCGGCCGCTTTGTAGATGCCCAGGATAATCTCGACGCTGCGGCGGCCTTCGAGGCCGTCGACCGCGGGCTGGCGGTCCTTGCGGATCGCGTCGGCAAAATCCTGGAACTGCTTGGCGTGTCCGTGATGGCCAATCGCGCTCGGGTCGCTGGCCCCGCCGCCGCCACTCTTGCGCTGGGCCATCGAGCTCTGGATGGCCTGATCCTTCTTGTCAGGCTTGGCAAAGTCCCACTTCACGAGGTCCTCTTCTTCCATCGCGGCCGAGCCGCTGTCGCCGTGAATTTCGAGCCGCTTGAGATAGCCGGGAAAGGCCGCGGTGCTGGCCTCGATCACCCCCAAGGCGCCGCTCGCAAAGCGCAGCGTGGCGACGGCCGTGTCTTCGACGGCGATCCGTTCGTGAGCCAGCGTGGCGGTTTGAGCACGAATCTCGACGACGGGACCCATCAGCCAACTGAGCAAATCGACGCTGTGGATCGCCTGGTTCATGAGCGCGCCGCCGCCGTCGAGTTCCCAGGTGCCGCGCCACGCGCCGCTGTCGTAGTATTGTTGCGTGCGCCACCATTTCACGTAGGCGTCTCCCATCGTCAGCTTGCCGAACCGGCCGCGCTCGATGGCCTGCTTGATCTTCATGCTCGAATCATGAAAGCGCGAGGGGAAGATCGTGCCCAGCTTGGTGCCGGCCTTCGCACAGGCATTGATCAGCGCGTCGCACTTTTTGAGCGTGATCTCGAGCGGCTTCTCGACGATGACATGCTTGCCCGCCTTGGCCGCCATCACGCCCGGATCCATGTGCGCCCCGCTCGGGGTGCCGATCGTCACGACATCGACCTTGGGGTCGGCGAGCATGTCTTCGAGCTTGTGATACGCTTTGCAAGCGGTCGCGGCGGCCAAGCGATCGGCCGAGGCGCTGTAGGTGTCGAAGCAGGCGACCAGTTTGGCCCCTTTCACGTCGGCGATCGCCTTGGCGTGAAAGTTCGCGATCATGCCGCAGCCAATAATGCCAAAGCCCAATGCCATCGCGGAGTTCCTTATCGGTTCAAGGTGTTAGGTCTCAGGTGCAGGCCACCATCGTAAATGCCATCGCAGGGCGCGGCGAGTACCACCGGCA
>CAZZBK010000112.1:18219-20164 GCA_964652155.1 uncultured Planctomycetaceae bacterium
CCCACGGTCTGCGTCCGCTTGGTTGCGGCCGCCGTGTAACAAGCAAACACGCTCTCAATGGCGCGCAGACTCTCGTGACTGGTAATGGGGGGCGGAGCGTTTTCGGCCGCGACGCGCACCACCTCGTCGATGAACGGCGTGTAGTTGGCCGACTCGGTCGGTCCCTCGTAGCGCGTCACCTTGGCTTCCTGGTTCGTGTACCACTGCAACTGCGGCGCGCCGTGCGGCTCCAGTTGCAGCCAGCCTTGCGAGCCCCAGATCTTGACATGCGAGTGGTAGCCGCGATCCAGGTAGTAGCCGCTCGTGATCGTGCCGAAGAAATTCTCGCGGAACCGCAACACGGCCGCGGCCGAGTCTTCGACCGATATCGGCTGTCCGCCGACGTTCCCCGTGAACGCCGCGACCTCGACGATCGGCGAACCGGTGAGGTACATCACCAAGTCGAGCCAGTGAATGCCGAGCCACATCAGATGCCCGCCGCCGGCGCGGCTTTTGTCGGCGAACCACGATTTGTGATACGCACCCTTCGTGAGCCGGGTCTGATCGGCGATGATGTGCAGCTCGAGCCCATACGGCTTGCCGATCGCGCCCCCCTGGATAAGCTTGCGCGCTTGCCGCGCCGTGCCACGCACCCGATTGGCCAGCGCGAGCATGAGCTGCTTGTGTTTCGAGTCGGCCAGCTTGACCAGTTCGGCGAAGTCGTCGGCGTTGACGCACGACGGTTTCTCGGCCATCACATGACAGCCCGCCTCAAGGGCCGTGCGCACCACCGAGGGGCCTTGCACGCTCTCGACCGAGACCAGTGAGAGCGGCGGCTTCTCGGCCGCGAGCAACTCGTGATGGCTTCGCTCCACGCGCGTGAGCTTGTCTCCAAGCACCGCCCGGGCCGACGCCTCGCTCGCGCCGCTGGGGTCCCCCAGCACGACCGAGCCGACCGCCTCGATCTTCGCCAACGCTTCGAAGTAGCTGCTCAAATGGGCTCCACCGGCATCGGTGAGCACCGCCACCTTGATTTTCTCGGCCATCACAATGCTCCTTTCGCATGAAGTTGGCCGATTGTAACACACTCACTCGGCCGAATCAGCATGTCGCTTCGTATCCAATTCTCCGAGCCGCTCGACATGAGTCCCCGGATAACGTCGCCCCGTGACACAATCTCCTCGCCATCTCCGCGTGACCGGCGCAATCGTTAACTTACGAACGTTCGACACACGGCACTTGGAAAGCTCTGCCGGGCGATCCATCTTTAGCAGCCTTCGATGCTCAGTATTTTGCTTTCGTGGACGTTTTGACTATAGACACCACGGTTAGACAAACCCATGCTTGAAGATATGTGTGTCCTGTCACGCACCGTCCTTTCATCCACTCGAGTTCCCGATCATGGGTTTCTCGTCCCTCGCACGTTGCTCGCTGGCCGTGCCAGGCTTGTTGACCGTTGGCCTGCTGGCCGGCTGTAGCAATCGCGGTACGTATGAGCTGCAGGAACTGACCAGCGATCAGCGGGCAGAACTCAAGGCGGCCGAGAGCATCACGCTCTATCGGCCCATTCTGCCCGGACAACCCGAGCTGCAAACCCGCGCCTGGACGTCGCAAGACACCGCCGCCGACGCACTGGGGCGCATCGGGGTCGATGCCGTTCCGCGGCTCATCGAGGCGCTCAATGATCGCGACCCTCAGGTGCGTGCTTACTCGGCGCGGGCTTTGGCCGTCGTTGGGCCTCTGGCGGCGCCGGCGGTCCCTCATCTCCAGCGGCTGCTCAAAGACTCGGACGAAGACGTGCGACGCAACGCGGCCCGCGCCTTGGGCCAAATCGGCGCCGCCGCGAAGGATGCGATTCCCGACCTGATCGAGGTCTTGCGGCACCCCAGCGCCGCGCTGCCGCCCAACTAGTTTTGCGGCAGCCTCGTCGCCGGATTGTCGAGCCCATTGAGGGTCACGCCTGCGG
>CAZZBK010000113.1:0-20155 GCA_964652155.1 uncultured Planctomycetaceae bacterium
TCGCGTTGCTCGGCCTATTAAGTTCATTATCTGAGGATCAATAGCCGCGACGCGCCAGCGGAGCGCGTAAGCGTTGCATGCGTTCACGCGCTCCGCTGGCGCGTCGCGGCTAACGAACTCACCCCTCAGCCCTCGCCCCGCTCTCTATGATCCTGCTCATCGACAACTACGACTCGTTCACCTACAACCTGGTCCAGCGACTGGGGGAGATTGACGCGTCGTTGGATTTGGAGGTTCATCGCAACGATCAGATCGCGCTCGATGAGATTGCCCGCCGACAGCCCACGCACATCATCGTTTCGCCCGGCCCCTGCACGCCGCGCGAGGCGGGCATCTCGGTCGATGTCATTCGCCGCTTCGCTCCCGAGTTGCCCGTGCTCGGCGTGTGCCTTGGTCATCAATCGATCGGCTACGCTTTTGGGGCCGAGATTGTGCGAGCGCAGCAGCTCATGCACGGCAAGGTCGATCAGATCGCACACGACGGCCGAGGCGTGTTTGCCAACTTGCCGAACCCCTTGCAGGCGACCCGCTACCACAGCCTGGTCATCAAGCCCGGCACGATCAGCGATGATTTTGAAGTGTGTGCCTGGGCCGACGCTCCCGGCGGTGGTCGCGAGATCATGGGGGTGCGTCACCGTCGCTGGCCGTTGCACGGCGTGCAGTTTCATCCCGAGAGCTTCCTGACGACCAACGGCATCGCGTTGCTCAAGAACTTCCTGGCGCTCGGCCGCAGCGTGCAAGTCGCCCGCTGATCACGTACTCCACCGCAGCCAAGGACTTGCTCATGCTCAGCGTTGCCGAGGCCCTCGCGGCGGTGTTGAGTCACGCTCACCCGTTGGCCGCGCATCCGGTCCCGCTACTCGATTCGCTGGGATCGATTCTCGCCGAGGACGTTACGAGCGACGTCGACTCGCCGCCGCACGACAAGTCAATCGTCGATGGTTACGCAGTCCTGCTCGACGATTTTCACGAGCACGCGGCAGAACTTCAGGTCGTCGCGCAGATCGTGGCAGGGGACCCTCCGCCGGGCCCGTTGACTCGCGGCACGACGGTGCGGATCATGACCGGCGCGGTGATTCCCAGCAATGCCGAGGCGATCGTGATGGTCGAGCGCAGCGCGTTGCTCGCGGAAGACGCTGCCTTGCCCAGGGTCCGATTGGTCGACAAGCGGCTTACGGCCGGGCAGAACATCACGCGCCGCGCGGCGGCCATGCGCCGCGGCGCTGTCGTGCTCTCGGCCGGCGCGCGCATTCGCCCCAGCGAGGTGGCCTTGCTAGCCGAGGTGGGCTGCGCCGAGCCGCGCATCGTTCGCGCGCCGCAGGTCGCGGTCGTCTCGACCGGCAACGAGTTGGTAAGTTGCGAGCAAACACCCGGCCCGGGCAAAATTCGCAACAGCAACGAGCCGATGCTGCGGGCCTGCGTGGCCGAACTGGGGCTGCCTGCCGTCGGCTTGGGCGTGGCCCGCGACGAACGTGACGAGCTTGCCGCGAAGATTCGCCAGGGACTTGAGCATGACGTACTCATCTTGTCCGGCGGCGTCTCGGCCGGCGTGCTCGATCTGGTCCCCGGCGTGTTGCAAGAGCTGGGGGTCCGCGAAGTGTTCCACAAGGTACAACTCAAGCCTGGCAAACCGCTGTGGTTTGGCGTGCAATCGCGTCTGGGCCAGAGCGATCGGCTCGTCTTTGGCTTGCCCGGCAATCCGGTAAGCAGCTATGTCTGCTTTCGCTTGTTCGTCGTCCCCGCGTTGCGACGGCTCGCGGGCTGGCCATCTCCCGAGCCGGTCGTTCGTCGCGCGGTGCTCCAGAAGCCGTATGCGCATCGCGGCGATCGGCCGACCTACTATCCGGCGAAGGTCATGGAGGGCGCGGAGGGGACCACGATCCAGACGGTCGAGTGGCACGGGTCGGGCGATCTGCACGCGCTCGGCAAGACCGATGCGCTGGCCATGTTTCCGGCCGGCGACCGCGTGTATGCCCAGGGTGAGACGATCGACTATTTGTCGCTCGCGCCGTAAATGGCTCGAAATAAGCTTGAAGTGCCCCGGGCAAATTTGGTACGGTGCGCGTGTTGTGTTTCGGCTCAGGCTGCATGATCTGCGGCGACACGAGGTCCGACCAACGTAGGCCGAGCCCGTCAAATTGATTTGCCGCAAATGTCCCAGGCCACGTGAGGTGTGCCATGCGGGTTCAGGAGTTGCTCAAGCTCAGGGGCATCGAGTTCGAGGTCTTGCCGCACGAGTCGACCTACTCGGCTCAGCGAATGGCTCGAGCCGTTCATGTCTGCGGCGATCTGGTGGCCAAGACCGTGCTGCTCCGCGCCGACGATCAGTTTATTGTCGCCGTGTTGCCGGCCACACATCAAATCTATCTGGAGATGGCACTCGACACGCTCGATGCCGCCACGCTCGAATTGGCCGACGAGCTCGACTTTGACCAGCTGTTCCCGGATTGCGAGCATGGCGTCGTGCCGCCGTTTGGTTCGTTCTACGGCCTGACGACGCTCGTCGATGCGTCGCTCACCGAAGACGATGAGATCGTGTTCGAGTCGAATGGCTCGCGCGAGGCAATCCGGATGAAGTATCGCGCCTTTGAGCTGATCGAGCGGCCGATTGTGGCGGTGTTTGCCTACCACGTATTTTGACTCCCATCGTGGCTGCCAGACGACCGGCTGTATCGAAGGCGCAAAGTGTAGCGGCCTAGGCTACGAAAACTCACCCCCTCTTGGGGTGAAAGTCGATCCCGGTTGTGCGGTTATGTGAGCTACGTTTCTGACGACAGCTTGCGTGTCAACGCGCGACACCGTTGGCGGGAGCCTGCTCAGTGTCTGCACCGTAGGACAAGCCCGCCTGACTGCTTACCACTCTGATATTGCACCGTTCGATGTACGCCACGATCAGCCTATCTCAATTGCCCCTCGGCGCGTCGCTCACGGCCGACGTGCATGACTCACGGCAACTCAAGTTGCTGGCCGCGGGTGCAAAGGTCACCGACAACTTGCTGCAGGCGCTGCGTGCGCGCGGCGTGATGACACTCGCGGTCAGTCAGTATGACCTGGCGCGCATCCACGCCTTCCACCCTCAAGGCATGCTCGCCAAGGCGCAAGCTGCTCACGGAGGCGGTTGGGTCGATTATCGCAATGAAGTCAGCGAGGTGCTCGATCAGCGTGCCGAGTCACTCTCGAACGCGACATTTGTCGCGGCCGAGAATCCTTACACGGCCAACATTGCCGTGCATGGGTGCGAAGCGTACAACACCGACTTTGCCAGCGACTTGGCCAATCAAAATGAGAAGTGCGTGCATGCAATCGACAGCATGATGCGCGCTTGCTTGCGAGGCGGCAGCGAAGAGATCGAACAGGTGACCGAAGTGGTGGAAGACTCGCTCGCAGCGGCTCGAGTCGATTTTGACGTGTTTCTGTGCCTGGGAGCAAACCCCTTTGCGGGACCGTATCCGAGCCGTCACAGCCGACACGCGACGATGATCGCGCTGGGGATCGGCGCGATGCTGGGACTTGACGAACCCACGCTGCAATACTTGGGTGCCGGCTGCCTGCTGCACGATATCGGCATGCTGAGCTTGCCGCCCGGGCTTGTCGACACGAATCGCCGCCTGACGGATGAGCAGTTCTCCGCCGTGCGGGCTCATCCGATCAAGACGTTCGACCTGATCGAGAAGCATGTCGACAGCGTATCCAATGTGTCGCAAATGGTCGCCTATCAGATGCATGAGCGCAGCGATGGCAGCGGCTACCCACGCCAGCGCCGCGCCGAGGGCCTTCATCCCGTGGCCTGCATCGCCAGCGTGGCTGATGCCTACACGGCCCTTGTCGCCTCTCGCCCGCATCGCCGCGGCATGCTCCCCTATTTCGCCATCGAGACCCTGGCGCGCGACGCCGGCCGCGGCTTGTTCGATGTCCGCGTCGTTCGGGCGTTGATCGAGACCGTGGGGCTCTTTCCCATCGGGTCGTATGTCGAGTTGAGCAACGGCTACGTGGCCCGCGTCATTCGAGGCAACGGCAGCCATTTTACGCAGCCGATCGTCGAGGCTTGGAAACCCGGCAAGTTGTCGGCCGAACCCGCCATCCTCGATCTCCTGCAAGACGCAACGATTAAAGTCGCCCGGCCGTTGGTGTCGTTGCGCCAATAGGGCTACTTGCGCGGCAACGTGCCAACGAACTCGACTGCCTGCGCCAGCCACGCGCGTAGCTGCGCGTCGTTCTCCAACCCCTCGGGCTCGATCATCACCCAGCCTTTCATCGGACGCCCCGTGACGTCAAAGTCGCGGACATGCGGTTGAAGTTTAGCCGCGTCGGCCTGTTCCACGCCCAGTCGGGCGATCAGCGACGACTTCCAAATCCCCACGAGCATGTTGCCGCAGAGCAGGAAACCGACCCCGCCGAACATCCGCTTTTCAGTCACCCGACGTTGTCCGTGCAATGCCTGACGAACGCGTGCCGCGAGCGATTCGCTATAGGCCATAAGGTCGACTCCCGATGTGGCTCAATCCGTTGCCGGCCATTGTACTCGGAGAATCATGGGAGGCGAGTTCCCGGCGCGAGGCCGATCAGGTAAAATAATAGGGGCTCCTTGCCCGACTCCCCCCTGATTTTCAGCACGCCATGATGTTGCCTTCACCACGTGTTTCGCGTCGTCGGTTATTGTCGCAGTCGGCGGCCTTGGCGCTGTTTGGCCCCAGCTTGGCACCGGGAGTATTGCGAGGCGCGGCGGCCAGCGAACGGATCACGCTCGGCTTTATCGGCGTGGGCATTCAATCGCGGGGCCACTTGCGTCGCTTCGCCGGCACGCCCGACGTGCAGGTCGTGGCCATCTGCGATGTCGAACCGACGCGCCGCATCGATGCCCAGCAGACCGTCGACGAAGCATACAGCAAGCAGACCGACAAGGGATCGTACCGCGGCTGCGCGGCCTACAATGACTTCCGCGAGTTACTCGCGCGCGACGACATCGACGCCGTGGTGATCGGCACGCCTGACCACTGGCATGCGATCCCGGCGATTACTGCGGCCCGTCGCGGCAAGGATATCTACTGCGAGAAGCCGCTGTCGCTGACGATTGCCGAAGGGCGCGCGATGGTGAGCGCCGCGCGCGAGCGGAACGTCGTCTTCCAGACCGGCTCGCAGCAGCGGAGCGAGTTCGGGGGCAAGTTTCGCCACGCGGTCGAATTGATTCGCAACGGTCACATCGGCGACGTAAAAGTGGTTCGCGTCGGGGTCGGTGGCCCCGCCAAGCCCTGCGATCTGCCGACGGAAGCCGTCCCCGAAGGGACCGACTGGAATATGTGGCTCGGCCCGACCGCTCTGCGGGGCTACAACCCGATCCTCTGCCCGCAGGGGTTGCACAAGCACTTTCCCGCCTGGAGGGCGTATCGTGAATTTGCCGGCGGTGGGCTCGCCGACATGGGCGCGCATCACTTCGATATCGCGCAATGGGCCCTGAACATGGACACGAGCGGTCCGGTGCTCATCGAGCCGCCCACCAACGGTGCCGACTCGGGTCTCAAGTTCACCTACGCCAACGGTGTCGTCATGATTCACGGTGGCCCGAGCGGCTGCACCTTCGAGGGGACCAAGGGGACGTTGTACGTCGACCGCAAAGAGATCAAAAGCACGCCGGAGAACATCGTCGAACACCCGACCACCGAGAGCGAATGGCGTTGCGAGCCGTCGGACAACCACCATCGCAATTGGCTCGAAGCGATCCGCGCGCGTCGCAAGCCAATCTGCGATGTTGAGACCGGCCATCGCTCGGCGAGCGTCTGCGCGTTGGGCAACATCGGCTACGAACTGCGGCGGACGTTGAAGTGGGACCCGGCGGCAGAGCGTTTTATCGGCGACGATGACGCGAGCCAGCACCTGAGCCGTCCGCAACGCGCGCCCTGGAAATTGTAGTCTTGCGAGGTCCTGACGATGCCGGCGTCTTGGTGGTTGATCGCCTGTCTGTTGACCGCTCCGGTCGAAGCGTCGCCGCCGACATTCGCACCGGCCGATGTCGAGTTCTTCGAGCGTCGCGTCCGCCCGGTGCTCGTGCAACGCTGCCATGAGTGCCACGCGCATGCGAAGGGCAAGGAACGGGGCGGGCTGGTGCTCGACGACCGCGCGGCGATCTTGCGAGGTGGCGACAGCGGTCCGGCCGTCGTGCCCGGCGAGGTCGACAAGAGCCTGCTCGTCGAAGCGATTCAATACGCCCCGGACGGTCTGCAAATGCCGCCGACGGGCAAGCTTCCTCAAGCCGAGATCGACGTGCTGCGCGAGTGGATCCGGCGTGGCTTGCCCTACCCAAGCGCCGCCGCCACGGCCGCCGCCAAGCGCGGGGTCGACCTGGCCGCGGGGCGCAAGCACTGGGCCTTTCAGCCCCTCGCCGAGCAACCGCTCCCCACGAATGTCGAACCCATCTCTGGCCACACGCGCATCGATGTGTTCCTCGAAGCGAAACGCCGCGCGCACGGACTCAGCGCCTCACCCAAAGCCGATGCTCGGGTACTGGAAAGGCGAGCCACGTTCGACTTGTGGGGAGTACCACCCACACCACAGTGGAATGTCGACAGTGCAAAGCGGGAAGAACCGCCAGAGACTACCTCGCGCGGCAGCGCCGCGTTCGGCCATCAGCTTTCCGCTCTGCTCGCCTCGCCGCACTACGGCGAGCGTTGGGCCCGCTACTGGCTCGACCTGGCCCGCTATGCCGACGTCACCGAGTCGTGGCGCAGCGGCGATGGTCAGCCGTGGCGCTATCGCGATTGGGTCGTGCAAGCGCTCAACAACGACCTGCCGTATCGCGACTTTGTCATGCAGCAGTTGGCAGCCGATCTGCTGCCCAATGCCCAGAGTGCCGACAACGCGGCGCTCGGATTCCTGGGCCTGAGCCCGAGTTACTGGAAGGAACTGAAACTCGATCATCAGGTCATCAAGCAGGTGGTGGCCGACGAATGGGAAGAGCGGCTCGACGCGCTCGGCTCGACCTTCCTGGGGCTGACCATTGGCTGCGCCCGCTGTCACGATCACAAGTTCGATCCGGTGTCGACGCAAGATTACTACGCCTTGGCCGGCGTGTTGGCGAGCATTCGCGAGGTCGATCGCCCCTTGTTGTCGAGCGCGCTCGCCGAGCCCGCGCTGGCTGCTCGCAACCAGGCCAAGGGACTCGAAGCGAAACTCAAGCCCTTGCAGGCCAAGAAGACCCCGACCGACGCCGAGCGGACCGAGATCGAGGCCTTGCACTCTCAATTGGCCGCGCTGCGTCGCACGCCGCATTTCGACTTACCCATCGCGCCAGGTGTGACCGACGCCGCGCTGCATGTGCTCCCCAACGGCGCGAGTGCCACGAAGCTCGACTACCGGCCGGGCGAATCTCAGGACTTGGCCATGCACATTCGGGGCAACCCCAGCCGGACCGGCGCGGTCGTGCCGCGACGGTTCCTCGCGGTGCTCGCCACCGATCCGCAACAGACCTTCCGTCATGGGAGCGGCCGGCTCGATCTGGCCCACGCTATGGTCGAGGACGCCGCGCCATTGACGGCGCGGGTGATCGTCAACCGCGTCTGGAAACACCACTTTGGGCGAGGGATCGTCGAAACCCCCAGCAACTTCGGCCTGCAAGGCGCTCCACCCACGCATCGCGAGTTGCTCGATGATCTCTCCGCGCGATTCGTCCAGCAGGGCTGGTCGCTCAAGTGGCTACACCGCGAGATCATGTCGTCGGCCGCTTACCAGCAATCGAGCCTGCGTGACAGCGCCAAGTTCGCCATCGATCCCGAGAACGTCTGGTTGTGGCGGTTCACGCCGCGTCGGCTGGATGTCGAGTCCTGGCGCGACGCCATGCTGAGCGTGAGCGGCGAGCTGGATGCGACGGTGGGCGGAGCGCCGCTCGACTTGGCCGACGCGAACAACCATCGCCGCACGCTCTATGGACTGGTCAAGCGGAGCGAGATTGCCGAGCTCTTGCGGCTGTACGACTTTCCTGACCCCGTGGGGCACAGCGCCCAACGCTTGCCCACCACCACGCCGTTGCAACAGTTGTTCGTGCTCAATAGTCCCTTCTTCGATCGGCAATCGCGGGCCCTGTTGGCGCGCGTGCTCCGCGAGTCACCCCAGGCGGCCGAGCGCTACGAGGCATTGTATCAGCGTCTATTCCAACGCTCGGTGCGCAACGACGAACGCCGCCTGGGCGAGCAGTTCATCCGCACCGCTCGCGATCAGGGAGCCACCGAGCCCGAGGCTTGGCGGCAATACGTCCATGTGCTCCTGGCCAGCAACGAATTCCTGTTCATCGATTGAGGCTGACCATGCGTGACGATCGACCACCGCTGCTCTCGCGCCGTCAGTGCGTGCAATCGCTCGGCGGCGGGCTGGGCGCGGTCGCCCTGGCGGGGCTGCTCGCGTCGCCAGCGTCGGCCGCAACTTCCGGCGACTCGTCGAGCAAGCCGACGCATTTCCCGCCCCGGGCCAAACGAGTCATCCAGCTATTCATGAACGGCGGACCGTATCAGTGCGATCTCTTCGACCCCAAGCCGGCCATCAATCAATACGCCGGCCAGCGCCCCGCCGAGGTCGAGCTGCGCACCGAACGCCAGACCGGCGGACTCATGGGCGTGCCGTTCGCGTTTCGCAACTGCGGCGCGAGCGGCCTGCCGATCAGCGAGTTGCTGCCGAATTTACAGCGCCACGCCGACGACCTGTGCGTGCTCCGCTCGCTGCACTGCGACAATCCCAATCATGGGCCAGCTCTGTACCAGATGAACAACGGCACGATCACGCCGACCCGGCCGAGCATGGGCTCGTGGTTCACCTACGGACTCGGCTCCGAGAGCGAAGACCTGCCCGGCTATGTCGTGCTCTGTCCTGGCCGACCGGTCCGGTTCGCCGAGTTGTGGACGAGCGCGTTCCTCCCCGGCGAACATCAAGGGCTATACATCAACAGCAGCCAGATCGACCCGGCCAAGATGGTCCCCAACGTGCGACACGCCCTCGCGCCGGACGAGCAGCGCCGACAACTCGATCTGCTCGCGCACATCAATCGACGTCACGCCGAAGAACGCGGCGGCGACGCTCGGTTCGAGGCCCAAATCCGCGCGATGGAAACAGCCTACCGCATGCAATTTGCCGCCAGCGACGCCTTCGATCTGAAGCATGAGTCGGAGTCGACGCGCACTCAGTATGGCAAGTCGCATTATGCGAACGCCTGCCTGCTTGCGCGACGACTGGTCGAGCGTGGCGTGCGCTTCGTGCAAATCTATTACGGCGATGGCCAGCCCTGGGACACTCACAGCAAGCACAACAAGTCCGTGCAGAACTCCTGCCGCGACATCGACCAGCCGACGGCGGCGCTGCTCAGCGACCTCAAGCAACGCGGTCTGCTCGACGACACGCTGGTCATCTGGGGAGGCGAATTCGGCCGCACCTCGACGAGCGAGGCCGGCGACGGCCGCGATCACAATCACTGGGGCTTCACGATGTGGTTGGCTGGCGGCGGCGTGCGCGGCGGCCTGGCCTACGGTGCCACCGACGACTTCGGTTTCCGCGCCGTGCAAGACAAAGTCCACGTCCACGACCTGCACGCGACCATGCTGCACCTGCTGGGCATCGACCACGAGCGGCTCACCTATCGCCACGCCGGACGCGACTACCGACTGACCGACGTCTACGGCCGCGTCGTGCGCGAAGTGCTCGCATGAACCATGAAGCGTTTAATGTTGTTTACCCGAACAACTCGTGGAGCGGTTCGCCGGTGCTGGCGGGGGAGGTGAAGCCGTCGGGGCTCAGGCGCGTGGCGGGGTCGATGCCCAGGGCGTGATACAGGCTCGCGGTGAAGTTTTCGAGCGTGACGGGGTGATCTTTGACGTAGGCGGCCGACTGATCCGAGGCACCGTAGACGAGCCCTCCCTTCACGCCGCCGCCGGCGAGCATCGCCGAGTAGCAATTCGGCCAGTGGTCGCGGCCGACCGCCTTGGCGCCGCGGCTGATCTTCGGTGTCCGGCCGAACTCGCCGATCAACACGACGAGCGTCGAGTCGAGCAACCCGCGCTCGCGCAGGTCACTCAGCAGCGCGGCGACCGCTTGATCGGCGCGCGGCAGCGCCCAGCCCAAGCCATTCCAGCCGTTTTCGAAAATGCCGATACCGGCATTACCGTGCATGTCCCAGGTCTCGATGCTCATGAACTTGTCGTTGGGCGCAAGACCGCACCAGCCGACGACACTCACGAGCCGCGTGCCTGCCTCGATCAGGCGGCGTGCGAGCAGCAGGTTTTGCCCCAGCGGGTGTCGACCATAACGATCGCGGAGCGCGGGGCGCTCCTGCTCGATGTCGAAGGCGCGGCGCGCGTGCGCGCCGGTGAGCAGGCCGAAGGCTTGTTCATGAAACGCCTCGGCCGCGCGGGTCGATGTCTCGCGCGCGTCCCAAGCCGATCGCTCGTTGACCTCGACGAGCAAATCGCGCCGCGCGCGGAGTCGATCGGTCGTCATTCCCTCGGCGGCATCAAAAGCCTTGACGCGAAAATTTTTCTCGGCCGGGTTGTCGTCGTGGCTGTTGCCAACCACGAGCGGGCCATGTGACAAGCCGAGGAATCCGCCGGTCAGATACGCGGGATCGGGAGGAGCCGAGCCGCCGCCGAACTTTTGCAGCCAGACATACGATGGTACGTTCGCCTCGGACGGTCGCAGCTTACTGACCACCGAACCAAACGAAGGCGCGTCGCCGCGCGGCAGCGCCTGCCCAGCCAGCAGCATCTGGTTCGCGACACTATGCACCGGCACCGCATGGGTCATCGAGCGGATGACGCAGTACTGATCGCTGAGCTGCGCCAACTGCGGCATCAACTCGCCAACCTGAAAGCCAGGGGTCTTGGTCGCGATCGGCTTATAAGGACCGCGAATCTCCTGCGGCGCGTCGGGCTTGAGGTCCCACGAGTCAAGCTGGCTCAGGCCACCGTACTGGAAAATGAAAATGCACGACTTGGCACGCTTGCCGGGCCGCTGTTGCTCGGCGTGTAATAGCTCGGGCAGTGAGAGCCCCAGGGCACTCAGGCTGCCAAGTTGAATCAGGCGGCGGCGGGATAGGGTGACGATCGGCATGATGGTCGCTGGGGCAGGCAACAGGCGGCCGATGGGGCGAGCCTATTGGTATCTATGAGCATCGGGCAAAACGGATCGTTTATCAAGAGAAGTTCGCCAAGATTGTGTTGCTGTCGAGGGGTACGAGTCTGCCCTGCTCCCGAAGGGAGAAGGGGAATGTGGTGGCGGTCATGCTGGTTCAGGCGTAAGATTTGGCTCGCTGTGATACGGTCCTTTTCGCCGCTCGCTCTTGCTCGGACACACGCCCATGCCGCACGATGATTTTGCTCCCTCGAATCACTCCCGTCGCCAGATGCTCGGCACGCTGGGCACCATCGCCGGCGGGGTCGCGTTTCTCAATCAGGCCGTCTCGGCCCAGAACAACCCGGCCACGCAGGTCGTCGATCGCGGCTCGACCATTCGCATCACCGGATTGCGTGCCCGCACGGTCGGGCCGGTCGTGTACATCAAGATCGAGACGAATCATGGTGTCAGCGGCTGGGGCGATCTCAAAGGGGTCGACCCGCGACCGGCCAAGGTGCTCGCCGAATCGCTCGCCGAGTTGCTCATCGATGAGAACCCCACGCGGATCGAGTACCTGTGGCAAAAGCTGTTCCGTTCGCATCGCAACCTGCGCGGCGGAGCATTCATGGTCCACACGATCGCGGCCATCGACAACGCCCTGTGGGACATCGCGGGCAAGTTGTGGGGCGTGCCCGTGTATCGCCTGCTGGGTGGCCCGACGCGCGACAAAATTCGCGTCTATCACACGCCCAAGGCAGTCAAGGTGCCGCCGCACGGCATTTACGAGCACTCGGGCACGCCGGCCGATATCGATCGCATGGTCGCCGCCATCAAGGCCGCGCGCGACAAGGTAGGCCCCGACGGCGCGGTGATGTTCGACTCGCACTCGGCCGTGCCCCCCGCCACGCTGATCCAACTCGCCGCGAAGGTCGAGCCTTACAACTTGCTGTTCATCGAAGAGCCCGGCGTGCCAGGGAACATCGAGTCGTTCAAACGGATCAAGGAGCAGATTCGCATTCCGCTGGCGACCGGCGAACGAGACCGAACCATCTGGGGCGTGATTCCCTATCTGCACGAGCGGTGCATCGACATCTTGCAGCCCGACTGTTGTCACACCGGCGGCATCAGCCAGATGAAGAAGATCGCCACGCTGGCCGAGGCGTTCCACGTGCCGATCGCCCCACACTGTACGGCGACCAACTTGGGGATCGCGGCGAGCTTGCATGCCGTCTCGGCGATCCCGCTCTTCTTGATCCATGAGTTCTATCCGCAGAACGCGGGCTTCAACAAGCCGTTCATCACGCGGATGCACTATGAGTTGGACCAGGACGGTTACATTGGTCTGCCGCCAGGGCCGGGGCTGGGCGTTGAGGTCGACGAAGCGTTACTCGACATCGAAGCCGCCAAGCCACAGACGTACAAGTGGCCCGGCGCGAAACTCAAGGACGGCTCGATTGCCGACTATTGAGGACGTGACGAATGCGGAAGGGTAGAAGGGTGAATCGGAGCGCTGCCGATCGACCAATAATGTGCACACTTGCTCGCACCCCCTCGCTCTCGACACGCGATCGCTTTACACTTGACGGCCATGTACGACTGCTTGTTGATCGGTGGCGGCGTGATCGGTCTGTCGACAGCTTATGAGCTGGCTCGACGAGGTCGGCGCGTGCGCGTGCTCGAACGCAATTTGCCCGGCGAAGAATCGTCCTGGGCCGGGGCGGGCATTCTCGCCCCTGGGGCTCGCTTGAGCGACGCCCCGCCACTCACACGGCTGGCCGGTCTGAGCCAACAACTGCATCCCCGTTGGGCTCAACAACTGCGCGACGAGACGGGCCTCGACAACGGCTATCGACCCTGCGGCGGCTGGTATCTGGCTCGCAGCGCGACCGACGAAGGGGCCTTGCGAGCCGCTTACGAACAGTGGCACCGCTGGGGGCTCGAGCCCCGCTGGCTCGATGCGACGCAGCTACGCGAGCAGGAACCGACTTTGGCCAGCGCTTATGCCGCGGTGCTGCTCAGCGAGGAGGGGCAGGTCCGCAACCCGCGCCATCTCAAGGCACTGCTGGCCGCGTGTCGGGCCAGAGGCGTGCAGATCACGAGCGGCGTGGGAGCCGACGATTTTGTCGTCGAGGGCTCGCGCATCACCGGCGTCCGGACGATCGATGGGGTCATCTCGGCCGAGCACATTTGCATCACCGCCGGGGCATGGAGCCGCGCGGTCAGCGAGCGGCTCGGACTGTCGCTCGGCGTGCGACCGATTCGCGGCCAGATGGTGCTCTTGAACAGCGATGCGCCGCATCCGAGGCGGGTGGTCAACGATGGACACCGCTATCTGGTGCCGCGAGACGACGGCCGGGTGCTCGTCGGCTCGACCGAGGAGCATGTCGGCTTCGAGAAGCGAACCACGGCAGGCGCGGTCGCCGGGCTGATCGACTTTGCCATCGGGCTCGTACCGGCGCTGGCCGAGGCGCGGGTCGAACACTGCTGGGCGGGGTTGAGGCCCGGCTCGATCGATGGCCTGCCGTATCTCGGTCGCGTGCCGCAACTCGACAACGCCTTCGTCGCTGCGGGGCACCATCGACAAGGCTTGCAACTGTCGTGCGCCACGGCCATGGTCATGGCACAGCTCATGTGCGGCGAGCCGACCGCGATCGACCTCGCGCCGTTCCGCGTGGATCGGCCCCGTCTCGAACCCGATCACCTTCACTAGTCACGAGTCCCTCAGCGCATGGCCATCGACACACCGGCTCGCATTGCGATCATTGGCGCGGGGCCCATCGGCCTCGAAGCGGCGCTGTACGCGCGGTACCTCGGTTACGATGTCGATGTGTACGAGGCGGGCGCGGTCTTGGAACACGTGCGGCGTTGGCAGCACGTGCGGATGTTCACGCCGTGGGCAGAAAACGTGTCGCCGCTCGGCATGGCGGCGATCCAAGCCCAGGATCCCGATTGGCACCCCCCGGCGGCCGACGCAGTGCTACTGGGACGCGAGATGCTCGAGCGTTACTGGCAACCGCTGGCCGAGTCGGACCTGATCGTCGACAACCTGCACCTGCATACGCGGGTCGTGTCGATCGGCCGACCGCACATGCTCAAGCACGAACTGCCCGGCGACGAGGCGCGCGGCGACGACAACTTTATTCTCTTGCTCCGCAGCCGCGATGGGCGCGAGCGGCTCGCCACGGCCGACGTGGTCATCGACACCTCGGGCGTATTGGGCCAGCCGAACGCGGCAGGGCAGGGGGGCATTTTCGCGCCCGGCGAGTTGAGCTTGCGCGCGCAGATCGAATGGCACATTCCGGACGTACACGGCTCGCAACGCGCCGCGTATCAAGGCCGCCGGGTGCTGGTGATCGGCGACGGTCACTCAGCCGCAACGACCGTCGTGGCGCTCGCGGCACTCGAACCAAGGCCGACGGTCCTGTGGGCGACCCGCAACGAGCTGCTGGCTTCAGTGGCGGGGCCGCTCGACGAGCTGAGTGACGACCCGCTCGCCGAACGCCGCGCCCTGGTGCAGGCCGCCAACCGGTTGGCCAACTCGACCGACCAGGGAGTCGAACATTTTAGCGGCACATCGCTGGCGACGATCGAACGACTGGCCGAGAGCGACCGCTATCGCATCGAGTTGGTCGGTCTGCACGCGGGGACGATCGAGGTCGATCGGGTCGTGGCCAACGTCGGTTTCAGCCCTGACCTGAGCTTGTTCGAGGCCTTGCAGGCGCGACTGTCGCATCTCACCAGCGGCGTCGAACAGCTGATCACGGGCCCCGCCGGGCTTCTGTTGGCGGAACCCAACTTTTATCTGCTGGGGGCCAAAAGCTTTGGCCGCGACTCACGCTTCTTCATCCGCGAAGGACTGCGGCAAATTCGCGACCTGTTCACGATCATCGGCGATCGTGCTACGCTGGACCTGTATCAGACGCATCGCCCCTAGCTCCCCTCGCACGGAACCGAACCATGCACGCGCGTCATATCATCCCGCTGTCGCTGCTCTCTCTGCTCACCGTCGCAACACTTTTTGCGATCAACGCACACGCTCCGCTGAGCGCGGCCGAGACGCTGCGCGACGACGCCCAAGGCAAAGACGCCGTCGAGAAACTGATGAAGCGCGTCCACAAGGGGAAGAACTCGCCTTACAAGCAGATCGAAGACACGCTCTTCATCAAGTCCCCCGACTGGAAGCTAATCGACCAGCACTTGCCCACCCTGGTCGAGATGGCCAAGTTGCTCAAGTCTTCAAGCAACCTAGAGATCCAAGACGCCTCGGGAGGCTACGCCGACGCGGTCGCCGAGTTGTCGCCACTCGTCAAGGAGCGCTCGTTGAAGCCAGCTCGCGATAAATTCGACGCACTCTCAAAAGCCTGTGCCGACTGCCATTTCCGCGGCGGCATTGGCGGCGTGTTGGATTAGACATTGCGCCGCCCTTTGAGTTCGCGCAAGCCCTTCTCCCTTCGGGAGAAGGTGGCCGAAGGCCGGATGAGGGATGTACGCATCGTCACAAGCTCGAGCGCTCTTGCCTGCAACGCCAGCCCTCACCCGGTTCGCTTCGCGAACCACCCTCTCCCGGTGGGCGAGGGGTTCTAAAGCCGGCCGCTCTCGTAATGCATCCTCCGATTTGAGTTCGCCCGGCCCGAGCGTTACGATAGTTGCTCGTCACCCTTCTCGAAGCAACGTGAGCAACATCATGCGTGTTACCGCGCTCTGGATCGTCGGCCTGCTGCTGGGAACTCTCTCGGTGGTCGAAGCCGCCGAGCCGGCCCAGCGACCGAATATCTTGTGGATCTCGTGCGAAGACACGAGCCCCGACCTGGGCTGTTACGGCGACTCGTATGCCGTGACGCCGAACCTGGACAAGTTCGCCGCGCAAGGGGCGCGCTACTCACTCGCGTTCAGTCATGCGCCCGTGTGCGCGCCGAGCCGCTCGGGCCTGATCCTCGGCATGTACCCGACCACGGTCGGCTCGCATCACATGCGGAGCAATGTCTTGCCGCACGGCGACTGGCGGTGCTTTCCGGCCTATCTGCGCGACGCAGGCTACTACTGCACCAATAACGCGAAGACCGACTACAACTTCCCGGTCCCCAAAGACGCCTGGGACGACAGCAGCAACAAGGCCCATTGGCGCAATCGGCCCAACAAGTCGCAGCCATTCTTCTCGGTGTTCAACTACACGGTCACGCACGAGAGCCAGAACCGGGCATCGAAACAGCAGTACGAGAACAATACGCGACGGCTCACCACTGAGCAGCGCCACGACCCGAGCAAGGCCAAGCTGCCGAGCTACTATCCCGACACGCCCGTCGTGCGCAACAATTGGGCCGTCTGCTACGACAACGTCACGGCGGTCGATTATCTGGTCGCCGATTTGCTCGCCGAGCTTGACGCGGATGGGCTCGCCGACAACACGGTGGTCTTCTTCTTCGGCGATCATGGACGCGGCCTGACACGTGGCAAGCGGTTCCTGTACGACACGGGGCTCCGTGTGCCGCTGCTGGTCCGCTGGCCGGGAAAGATCAAGCCCGGCACGGTGGTCGACGATCTGACCGCATTTGTCGACTTCGGCCCGACCGTGTTGTCGATCGCGGGCGTCGACATTCCCAAGCACATGCAGGGGCAGGCGTTCTTGGGCCCCCAGAAGGCCGACAAGCCGCGCGAGTATATTTACGCCGCCCGCGATCGCATGGACGAACGCTACGACATGATTCGAGCCGTGCGTGACCAGCGCTACAAATACATCCGCAACTACATGCCCTGGAAACCGTACTCGCAGCATCTGAACTACGCCGAGGCGATGCCGATTTTGCAGGAGTGGCGACGCTTGCTCGCGGCCGGAGAGCTGACCGGCCCGGCCGCGTTGTTCATGCAGCCCAGCAAGCCGGTCGAGGAATTGTACGACTGCGTGAACGATCCCGATGAGATCAACAATCTGGCCGGCGATCCCAATCATCGAGCGACACTCGATCGGCTCCGAAGCGCCCATCAGGCGTGGGTCAAACAGACGGCCGACCTGGGCTTCGTCGCCGAGATCGACATGCTCGACATGATTCGCAAATCGCCCACAGACTGGCGCAGCTTGCCTCGCCCAAGCGGCTATCCGCCGGCAGCGGCCCCAGCCGTTGGCAGTGTTTCCACACTGAGTCGGCAACTCGAAGACGACAATTTTGCCGTTGCCCTTCAGGCCGCGCTCGCGCTCGATGAACTCGGCGAGAAAGCACGGCCGGCGCTCGATGCCCTGAAACGGGCCAACGAACGGAAACGA
This sequence comes from uncultured Planctomycetaceae bacterium, assembly GCA_964652155.1. Taxonomy (GTDB): domain Bacteria; phylum Planctomycetota; class Planctomycetia; order Pirellulales; family PNKZ01; genus CAZZBK01. The sequence goes on from CAZZBK010000113.1 coordinate 17,342, forward strand.
GAAAACGATTACGTGCTCCGCGTCACGGCCCATGCACTCAAGCAACTCGGCGTCGAGCCGACCAACCGGGCTAAACAATAAACAAATGCCATAGCCACGGAGTCTCCTTTCATGCGAATTCTACTTGCGTGCCTCGTGTTGTTGTCTGCGTCGCTCGTCGATGCGGCAGAGCAAAAACTCAACGTGCTGTACATCGCGGTCGACGACCTCAACAACGCGCTGCACTGTTACGGTCACTCGACGGTCAAGTCGCCGCATGTCGATCGGCTCGCCGCGCAGGGGACGCGATTCGATCGGGCTTACTGCCAGTTCCCGCTGTGCAGCCCCAGCCGCTCGTCGTTCCTAACCGGCTTGCGTCCCGACACGACCGGCGTCAAGGACAACGCGGTCGAGTTCCGCAAGAACATTCCGGACGTGGTCACGCTGCCGCAGATGTTCCAGAACAACGGCTACTTCGTGGCCCGGGTCGGCAAGCTGTTTCACTATGGTGTGCCGTTGCAGATTGGCACCAGCGGGCTCGACGACCCGCCCAGTTGGATGCTTGTGCGCAACCCGCGCGGCCGCGATCGAGATGACGAGCCCAAGATTTTCTCGCTCGAACCGGGCAAGTTCGGCGGCACTCCCAGCTGGCTCTCGGCCGACGGTGCCGACGAGGAACAGACCGACGCGATCGGCGCGGCCGAAACAATCAAGCTGCTCGAAGCCAACAAGGACAAGCCGTTCTTTATCGCCTGCGGGTTCTATCGGCCGCACACACCCTACGTCGCGCCGCATAAGTATTTCGACCTCTACCCGCGCGACAAACTCCCCTTGCCGCAGTTCCCCTCGAACGATCGAGTCGACATCCCGGCCCCGGCCCTGTCGCAGCATCCGGCCAAGTACAACATGGACGAGAAGCTGACGCGCGAAGCGTTGCAGGCGTACTATGCCTCGATCACATTCATGGACGCCCAGGTGGGCAAGCTGCTCGCGGCGCTCGACCGACTCAAACTGCGCGACAAGACGATCGTCGTCTTTCATAGCGATCACGGCTACCACAACGGCGAGCACGGCGGACTGTGGCAAAAGCAGTCGCTGTTCGAGGAGTCGGCTCGCATTCCGATGATTATCTCCGCGCCGGGTCAAAAGACCGTCGGGCAAGGGAGCGGCGCAGTCGCCGAATTGGTCGACCTCTACCCGACGCTGGCCGACCTGTGCGGGCTCAAGGCCCCCGCGAATTTGCCCGGCCGGAGTTTGCGGCCGCAACTCGATGATCCGAGCGTGAAAGGCAAACCCGCCGCGATCACCCAGGTGCGACGCGGCGGCGGACCGATGGGCAAGGCCGCCTCGTTCGCGGGCTACTCGCTGCGAACCGAGCGCTGGCGGTACACCGAGTGGGACGGCGGCAAACAAGGGGTGGAACTTTACGATCACGACAACGACCCCGGCGAGTTCACCAACTTGGCCCAGGACGAGAAGCACGCCAAGGTCGTGGCCGAGTTGAAAGAATTGCTCCGGGCCACTACAAAGTAGCCTCGCGGTTGACGACCTGTTGGAGTGCGTGTCCCTAGCCGGTCCCTTTGGGACCGGTTGTGAGATGTCATCTCGCGGTCGAAGACGGCTACGAGGCGATCCGTTGACAACCGGTCCGAGACGGACCGGCTATGAGAAATGAAGGTCCCGCTGGGACTGGATCCGAAAAGGAGCGGCGATGATTTTGGCGTTTGGTGAGATCATGATGCGGCTGGCCCCGGCCGACCATTTGCGGCTGCGGCAGGTGTTGCCCGGCCAGATCGATGTGACGTTCGCGGGAGCCGAGGCGAACGTGAGCGCGTCGCTCTCGATGCTCGGCCGGCCGGTGCGATTTGTCACCGCCTTGCCCAACAACCCGCTCGCCGACGCCTGCGTGGCGAATTTGCGTTCGCTGGGGGTCGAGACGTCGCATCTCATCCGCCGCAACGACGGTCGGCTGGGGGTCTACTATGTCGAGACCGGTGCCAATCAGCGCAGCTCGACCGTGATCTACGACCGCGACCATAGTGCGATCAGCCTGGCCGAGCCGGCCGAGTACAAGTTCGCCGCCGCCTTGGAAGGGGTCCGCTGGGTGCATATCACCGGCATCACCCCCAGCCTGAGCGAACGGGCCTACCGCGCGACACTCGAACTGGTGCAATTGGCCCAGCAGCGCAAGATTCCCGTCTCGTGCGATTTGAACTTCCGCAAGAAGCTATGGCGCTGGCGGAGCGGGACCGCCGCCAACTTGCTGGCCCGTGAGTGCATGGGCGAAATCCTCAAATATGTCGACTTGGCGATTGCCAACGAAGAGGACGCGGCCGACGTGCTCGACATTCACGCCCAGGGGACCAATATCGAAGGGGGCCAAATCAACGCGGCCAGCTATGAAGACGTCGCGCGGCAGATGATCCAGCGGTTCCCCAACCTCCAGCGAGTGGCTTTCACGCTGCGCGAGAGTTACTCGGCCGACCACAACAACTGGGGCGGCCTGCTCTTCGACAAGGCCACGAACCGCGCCTATCTCGCGCCGCTCGATGCCGCGGGCCACTACAAGCCTTACGAAATTCGCGACATCGTCGACCGGGTCGGCGGCGGCGACTCATTCGGCGCGGGCTTGATCCATTCGTTCACGACCAGCGGCTCGGACGATCCGCAACGGGCCTTGCAGTTTGCCGTGGCCGCGAGCTGCCTGAAGCACTCGATCAAGGGCGATTTTAATTATGTCACCCAAGACGAGATCGAAGCACTCCTCGGCGGCGCCGCCAGCGGCCGCGTGCGGAGGTAACACTCCGCCGGACCTCGACCTCGTAGGGTACGCAC
>CAZZBK010000114.1:0-3413 GCA_964652155.1 uncultured Planctomycetaceae bacterium
GACATGCCCAAAGGGCTGGTGGATCATCACCTTGGCATGCGGCAGAATGAACCGCTTGCTTTTTGCTCCACCGGCGAGCAACACCGCGCCACCGCTGGCCGCCAAGCCGACGCAGTACGTCGCCACGGCACAGCTGAGGATTTGCATGGTGTCGTAAATGGCCAGCGTCGCCGTGACGCTGCCGCCGGGCGAGTTGATGTAGAAATGAATGTCCTTGCGGCGATTTTCGCTTTGCAAGTACAGCAGCTTCATCACCACTTCGTTGGCGTTGCCGTCCCAGATCTCGCCTTGCAGCAAGACGATCCGGTTTTCGAGCAACAAGTCGCCAATGGTCATCTGCCGCTGCCGCTGATAATCGCGGCTGTTGGCGGACGGGTCGATGGGCGACACACGAGAACGATAGGTCATAAGAGGAATCCTTTTCCTCGGCACAAGAGGCGATCCGGTCAGGACCCGGCCTCGCGCCGGGACAGTTAGGCACGTTGGCTGCTCGGCCGGCACAGCTGTCGGCTCGACATCCAACCTACGACAAGTTTCACAATCCGTGTTACGGGTGGACCCGGGGTTGCTCGTGACTGGTAGGCGTCGAATCGGCTTGGGCCTCGGGAATGGCCGATGGCTCATCGCCACCGCCGGCCGACCGATCGAGCGCCGCAGACTCGGCCCCTTCGGGCAAGTAAGGCACTTCCTTGAACGCGGCCTGTTCCATGATCTTGGCCAGCGTCTTCCGTTCAATGATTTGATTTCGCAGGGCGTCGAGCAACCCCTTCTTTTCGATTTGAGCCCGCACGCGACGCGGCGACTCGTTGCTCTGCTCGGCAATTAGACGAATTTCCTCGTCGTAATCGGCCTCGTCGTCCTCGATCTTTTCCGACTCGGCGATCCGCTCCAGGATGAAATGCTCTTTCAGAGCCCGGGCCGTCTCGGTCTTGCTGTTCCGCATCAGCTCGTTGCCGTAGGCCCGAATCTCGTCGTCGCTGAAGCCGCTCCGCTTGAGCTCAAGCACCATGCGGTCCAACTCGCGACGGGCCTGACGCTTGAGCAAATTCGGGGGCAAATCCCACGAGGCCGTGACCGTCAATTGCTCCAAAATCTGCTCGCGGGCCCGTTGCTGCTGCGAGAACTCCAAGCGGCGCTCGAGACCCTTGCGGATCGTGTCGCGCAACTCGTCGACGCTCTCGAAGTCGCCCAACTGCTGGAGCAATTCGGCGTCCAACTCGGGCGATTCGAGCTTCTTGACTTCCAGAATCTCGAACTCGGCCGTGATTTCCTGGCCACGCAGGGCCTGGTTCGGCGCGTCGTCCGACAGCTTGGCCTTGCTCGACCGCTTGTCGCCGGCCTTTGAGCCGATCATCAGCTTGTCGAAGTTTTCAATCTTGCCGTCCCGGAAGCTCAGCACCGGCCGGACGCGAATCGTCTCTTCCTTGACCGACGAGATCTCGTCCTCACCCTTCTTGAACGACAAATTGAGCACCAGATAGTCGCCGTCGTCCGCGGGGCCATCGTGCGGAACCAGCTTGCCGTTTTGCTCCAACATGCGACGCAACTGCTGGTCGACGTCGGCGTCGACAAACGCCTTGACCGGCTTCTCGATCTTCAAGCCCTTCCATTCGGGCAGATCGAAATCGGGGCGCACTTCGATGTCGAACTCGAACTTGAGCGGACCGTCGTCCGGCACCGTGACCGCCGTGGGATCAAAGTCCGGCTCGCTGATCGGAGCCAACTCATGGTCCTCGGACACCTGCGCCAGCGAGTCGACGATCAGCTCGCCCTTGACCTGATCGACAATATCTTTGCGAAATTTGGACTCGACCAGCTTGCGCGGCGCGCGGCCGGCGCGAAACCCGGGCACCAGGGCCTTGGGCATCAATTCGCTGTACGCCTTGTCGACGTAGCGATTGATATCGTCGCGCGATACGGTCACAACAATGTGCCGCTCGCAGGAACTTTTGGTCTCGATCTTCACGTCCAACGACAGCTTCGGCTTTTCTTCCGTGGCGGTGTCGGCGTCCGTGGGTTGCAATTCTTCGTCGGTGGCCATGCTGGGTGCTTTGTCTCGACGGTGACCGTGAACTGAAACGTCGGTCCCGTATGTGTTTGGTTAAGGAAATCGCAGAGCGGGTGATGGGATTCGAACCCACGACAACAACGTTGGCAACGTTGTGCTCTACCAACTGAGCTACACCCGCAATGAGTCGCCCGCTCTCGGCACGAGCCGATTGACAACGACGCTAGCGTGATTTCCGTCCAAGGGATAAGTACAGGGAACCAACGATTATAGGACCACCCTGAGGGCTTGCAAGGTCAGTTGACGCGCCAGCGGATAAAACCACGATTTCTCGGGGGTGCCAATCGACTGTCCCCCGCTCGGCTCACCCGCGACGGCCTCGAACCGGCCTTTGGGGGCTCAAGTTCCGCTGGGATCAAAAGTTGCCGCGAGCAATCGAGCTGGTTATAGTAGCTGATTACTGCTCGCTAACACCTACATATACCCTAAACTTACTCAGGGGCAAGGACCGCCCACTCTCGGAGTCGTGGTCCGTCTATGGACGCCAAGCTCACCGTCGTCGGCGGAAAAGCATCGCATCGTGAAATCCGCTTGAGACTTCCGGCCATTGTCGGTCGCCACGAAGGGGCTGGCCTCGTCGTGGCTCATCCAACCGTAAGCCGTCGCCACTGCGAGTTTTACGAACGCGATGGAAAAATCTTCCTCCGCGATTGCCAATCGGCCAACGGCACCTTCGTCGGCGAACAAAAAATCGACGAAGTGCTGCTGCAACCGGGCGACGAAGTCACGATCGGCCCGTTGACGTTTCGCGTCGATTATCTGGACCCCACACAAGCAAAAAAGAAACCCAAGCCCGCCAACGGCAAAGCTCCTACCCGTGGCGCTGCCGCGCTCGATCAAGCGGCTCCCGCCGACGATCTCGATTTCGACCTGTCCGCTCCCGCCGCAGCGAGCGCGGCCCAAGCGGTTGTCGACGACTCGGCGGGTTCTGACCTCGCCGCACCTGCCGTGTCGCCACCGAGCGGAACACCGCCCGATGTGGATGACGACGCCGATTTCGATCTCAATCTCGACACGCCGCGCGGCATCGATTTGCCCGCGGAGCTAGTGAGCGCCGCGCCAGCGGTCTCGCCGGTCGAAGACGACTTTCTCGCGGACTTTATGCCGGTCGACACGGTGGGCGACCCGCTGTCGGTCGCCGCCGATGCTGCTGAAGTCGTGGCCGAGCCCCCCGTCGATGACCCCGTGACCCCGGTCCCCGAGACACCCGCGGTAGAAGATGCGTTCGACGCGACGGCCATGTGGAACGACGGCGCAACCCTGGATGGGTCGGAAGCACCGGAGCAGGACGAAGCCGTTGCGTCGATCGACGAGCCGATCGCTGAAGATGAGCCGATCGCTGAAG
>CAZZBK010000114.1:3513-20044 GCA_964652155.1 uncultured Planctomycetaceae bacterium
GAGCCGATCGCTGAAGATGAGCCGATCGCTGAAGTGGCCGCCGCACTTGAAACGCCCGACGCGGTTGACTTTTTGGCGTCATTGAATCTCGACTCACCCGCTCCAGTCGAGGCCGACGAGCCGGTCGTTGAAGCAGTCGCCTCCCAGCCAGCCGAGCCCAATGTGGATCTCGAGCCCTTCGAGATAGAAACACCCGACGCGGTTGACTTTTTGGCGTCGCTGGAACGCGCGGAGGCACCAGCAGCCGACGTCCCGGCCCAGGCCGAAGTGCTGGCAGAACCGCCCGGCGTTGCAGAGCCCGCGGTGGATGCATCGCTGGACGTTCTCTCGTCACCCGATTTGCCCAGCCCCCTGGCGGAACCTGAGGCCGTCGCGATCGAGGCTGCGGCACCCGTCGATGCTGAGTTGAGTTTCGACTTCCTGGGCGATGCCGAAGTCTCGGTCGACACACCCGAGGCGGCCGACACGTCCGTCGAGGAAGAGCCTGCTGCGCCGGTTGAATTTGAAGCCACTGCGATGTTCCAGGCCGAGTCGACCGCGGCCGAGCTTCCGCACGTCGACGGGTCGACCGCGGCCGAGGAACCGACGTGGGACATGGCGGCCGAATTGGACTCGGTCGAGCCGCAGGCCAGCGAGCAAGTCGAGCCCAGCGTACCGATGGCGAGCCCCGAGCCGGTCGCGAAAAAGCCGTTCTGGCCTGTCATGGCGAAGAGCGAGCCCGAGCCGGTCGTTGAAGTCAAGAAACCTTTCTGGCCCGTGACGGCAGCGTCCCTTCCGGCGACACCGGCACCGGCGGCGACCGCTTCGCCACCGATGGAAGTCGACCCGAGCGGCACATTTGCCCACGCGGCTGCAACCCCGATCGAGTTCCCTGAGTTGGCCGCGAACGAGGGCGTTGAGGCGGTCGCTGAGGAGCCGCTTGAGTTCGGGTTTGCAGTCAGCGAGTCGGCGAGCCCTCAAGCTCCGCCGAGTTCGACGGCCAAGCCCAAGAAAGCAAGCCAGCCGGGTCTGATTGCGCGCATCTTGAGCCTGTTCAAGAAGAAACCCAAGGCGAAGTCCGCCGCGGGAACGGTCGCGAGTGTCGCGGCGGTCTCGGCCGCCGCCGAATGGGTCAGCGCCCCCGCCGAGGTTGATCTTCCGAGCGAACCACCGGCGTTCGCGCCGGCATGCGATGCCGCTGCGACCGACGCTCCGCCGAGCGATGCGTGGTCGCCGTCGCTTGACGAACCCGTAGCAGCAGAGTCATTTTCGCTGGACGAAGAACCGGCCGCGGAGGGAGCGACACTGTTTGAGCCCGACATGACCGGCGAGCCCACCGGACTCGTCGAGATGCCGAATTTTGCCGACGCCAGGGCCGATGCGCTCCCGAGCGAGACCCCGGCCGACGCCGACGAGGAAGGGACGATGCTATTCGAGCCCACCGCGCTTGCCAGCGAGCCGCAGTTCGAGTCGGATGAAGGGGCCGAGGTGCAGTTGGATTTCATGACGATCGAGGCTGCTGAGTCGACACCGCCAGCCGCCGTGTCGGAGCCCGACGACGCGCTAATGTTCGACTTCCTGGCGTCGGCCGCTGAGCCCGCCCCGGCAAGTGCCTCGGGGGACGCTGAGGCGGCCGAGACCCCGGCCGCCGATGACGATGACCTCAACGACTTTTTCAAGTCGCTGGGAGTAAAGTAGCCCAGCGACCGCGAGCGCGCGGCGCGAACAAGAGTTTCAGGAGGAAACGATGCTCTGCCGCAAGCTGCGAGTCCGTGCGATCGGATCGCTGTGCTGTGCTTTGACCCTGTTTGGGCTTGTCGCCGCGCTCGGGGCCGCCGAGCCCGCCGCCAAGGCGACTCCGCGCAAGACCAATCGCTTGGCGCGCGAGACCAGCCCGTACTTGCTGCTCCATCAGCACAATCCGGTCGATTGGTATCCCTGGGGCGAAGAAGCGCTCGAGCGCGCGAAGCGCGAGGGGAAACCGATTTTTCTCTCGATCGGCTATTCGAGCTGCTACTGGTGTCATGTGATGGAGCGCGAAAGCTTCGAGGATCCCGAGATCGCGCGGTGGCTCAACGAGCATTTCGTGTGCATCAAGGTCGATCGCGAAGAGCGGCCCGACATCGACGAGATCTACATGACCTCGCTGCAAGTGCTCGGCCGACGCGGGGGCTGGCCGCTGTCGATGTTCCTGACGAGCGACGCGAAACCGTTCTTCGGCGGGACCTACTTCCCGCCGCGCGACAAAGAGCTGCCCGTCCCCGCTGGGGCGCAGGGAGACGAGGCCGTGCCGCGAAAAATGACCGGCTTCTTCACGCTGCTCAAGCTCGTCGAAGAGAAATGGGTCGACGCGCCGAAGGAAATCAGCGACTCGGCCGAGCAGGTCACGGGAGCGGTGCGGCGGCGCCTCTCGCATGCGGCACTCGTCAAGGCCGAACTACCCGCGGTCACGGTGCTCGACGACCTGATCGGCGAACTCTCCTTATCTTACGACAAGCAGTTTGGCGGCTTCGGGTTCAGCGAGAGTGACGCGCGGCGACCCAAGTTTCCTGAGCCCTCGAACCTCGTATTTCTGCTCGATCGCGCGCGGCGCAACGGCGACGAACGGGCCCGGGGCATGCTGTTCGGCACGCTCGACGCTCTGGCCGCGGGCGGTATTCGCGATCACCTCGGGGGCGGTTTTCATCGCTACAGCACCGACCGCTATTGGCACATCCCGCACTTCGAAAAGATGCTCTACGACAACGGTCAACTGGCGAGCGTGTACGCCGAGGCGTATGCCCTCGAACGGCGGCGAGACGACCGTCGCGTGGTCGAAGAGCTGCTCTCGTTCATCGAGCGCGAAATGATCGACCCGCAGGGGGGCTTTTACGCGGCGCTCGATGCCGAGACCGACGGACACGAAGGGCTCTACTACGCCTGGACCCGCGACGAGGTGGCGAAGCTGCTCACGGCCGACGAGGCGAAACTCGTCGGCGAGTTGTACGGCCTCTCGGGCGAGGCGAATTTCGAGCAGCGTTGGGTGTTGCTGCGCAAGCGACGCGCCTCGGCCGCCGAAGAGCCCCTCTGGCAATCCGCCCGCGACAAGCTCTTGAGCGCGCGGAACTCTCGGCCCCGCCCGCTCACCGACACGAAAATCCTCGTCGACTGGAATGGGCTGATGATTCGTGGCTGCGCCGACGCCGGCCGACTGCTCGACGAGCCGCGGTACACGCAGCTCGCGGCCCGCTCGGCACGCCATGTGCTCGATCGAGCGGTTGACTCGAATGGCCGTTTGCAACACACGATGACCGACGGTCACGCGCGGCTCAACGCCTACCTGGACGACTACGCCTTTTTGATCGACGGCCTGATCGCGCTGCACCAGGCGGATCAGGACCCCGCGTGGCTCGCGACCGCCGACAAGTTGATGAGCACGCAGCTCGATTGGTTCTGGGACGCGGCCGGTGGCGGGTTTTATTTTACGTCGCGCGATCACGAGCAACTCATCGCGCGCAGCAAAGACCCTGTCGACTCGGCGCTGCCGTCGGGCAACGCGGTCTCGGCCGGAAATTTAGTCTACCTGGCTCAACATTTGGGCCGCGTCGAGTATCTTGATCGAGCCGAGGAGACGGTTCGGGCCTTCGCGCCGCTGCTGTCGCAAGCGCCGGCCGCCGTGCCCCGACTGGCCGTCTCCTGGGCGGCGCTCCGCGCGGCACGCGAGAAACTCAAACCATAACCGCTCGACCATCGAGGGCAGGGCATGCTGCTGTTCAAGAAAAAATTCCTCGCGGCGATTCGCTCCGGCGAAAAGATTCAGACCATCCGGCTCTGGAAACGCCGCCAACTCCGCGCCGGCCAGACGAGTTACGTGCCCGGGGCGGGTTACATCCACATCGAGGCGGTCGATCCGGTCGAACTCGCCGCCCTGACCGACGCCGACGCCGTGCCGGATGGGTTCCCCTCGGCTGACGCCTTGCGGAGCGAGATTGCCGCCCTGTACCCGCCACCGTGGCGCGACGGAGCCGGTCTGTATCGGGTTAAATTTCGCGTGATGAGCGACGCGGAGGTGGCCGCTTATAAGGTGCAGCGCGAACAAAAGCCCCGGCGGCAGAGCAAACCCAAACCGACCACGCTGCCGCGTTCATCGTCCACTTCCGAGCCAGGGACGTGAGCCCCCCGGATAACGTGGCGTATGATCCGACTTCGCAAACAGGGCAAAACTTATCCGGGGGCTAACGTCCCCGGCTCGGGGTTTGATTCTCGCTTGGAGATGTTGTCGCTGCGGGAACGAACGATCATAATGGAGCGTCTCTCTTGGAACAGAGGCCTATCGATTTTGCTCCACTCGATCGCGCGGAGGTGGCTCATGCGGTGTCTACACAGCAGTTGGCTAAAACGGTCGTCTACGCTGAGTTTGTTGTTGGCTGTTTTCATCAGCGGCGATGCTTTCTCGGCCGGTCCGGCACGCACGGCACCCGCCCCTACTTTCACGGCCAGCGATGTGAAGCTGTTTCTGCCCGACGCGCGGGAGAAATTGGGCCCCGGCGCGCCTGGCGCGGTGAATTTGGCTCCGGTGGCGGGCGGTTCGACGGGAGGTGCGGCCGGGAGTGGGCCTGGGGGTGGCGCAGGGAACGCCTCGTGGCCCGCGATCATCTCGTCCGACGCAATCGAGACCGAGATCAAGAACGAGCACAAGGAGCTGCTTGCGAACGTGGCGAACCTGAATGCCTTCAAGAGCGGCGGCAACACCAAAGCCCGCTACGCGCTCTCGATGCTGGTGTCATTGTTCAAGGTGGCCGAAGAGTATCCGTCGGACGTCAAGTTTAAGAAGGACGCAGCCAATTGGGTGATGGCCTGTGCCTCGGCGGCGGGCAACTGCAAGACGAGCAGCGACGCGGCCTACAAGGAGGCGCAGCTCCGCGCCGAAGGGTTGAAGGAGTTGTTCAACGGCAAGTCCCCCTCGGATCTGCCCAAGCCCGACCCGGACAAAAAATGGCCCGACCTCGTCAACATCCCGCCGCTCATGCAGCGGCTCGAGACATCGCAGAAGGAGCGTCTCAGTGCTTGGGCTGGCAGCAAAGGGGATTTTGAGAAGAACGCTCCGGCGCTGATTCAAGAGGGGGAAGTCCTCTCGCTCCTAGGCAAGGTCATCGCTCAGGAAGGGTTCGACAACTGGGACGCGGTCGACTATCAAGGTTGGTGCAAGCAGTTGGGCGAAGGGGGCAAGGAACTGTCCGAGGCGGCCAAGGCCAAGGATCATGACCGCGCCACCAAGGCGATCAGTCAAATCAACAAGGCCTGCACCGACTGCCACGGCGCGTATCGGTAGGCCGTTGCACTTGCCTTCTCGTTAGCGGCTTGCGTGTCGCGGCGCGCGTGACGATGGCGAGTCGAGAGACGACGCGATGGGTACGCGCTCCGCTGCGCGTCGCGGCTAACTGAGAGGCGCAAAGCGCCTAGCGCGAGCAGTTCTGCGCCTAGCGCGAGCAGCTCTCGCACTGTCCCTTGAGCAGCACCTCGCTCAAGGCATGAATGATCGAGTGCTTTGACCCTGGAGCGGGAGATATCTCGACCGACACGTTCGCTAGGCAGGTGACTTGCCCACACTCGGTGCAGACAAAATGCGGGTGTGCCGCGTCATGCTCGCCATGCCCCGCGCGGTACGACTCGAACCGCCAGACATGATCGCCCAACTCGCTGCGGCTCACCAGCTTGGCCTCGGTCAGGTCCATCAGATTGCGATACACGGTCGCCCGATCAAGGCCGTCGGGCACTAAGCGATCGGCCAACTCGGCGTGACTCATCGGCGAGAGGGCCATGTCGAGCTGCTCGAGCACGGCCATGCGGGCCATCGTGACGCGCAGACCCGCCGCGCGAATGCGATCGCGAATCGCAGTTCGATCAACGGCGGGCTTGGAGGTCTTCATGGCGGTTTATTTTAATCGACCCACGCGCGGTCGGAAAGCAGCAAAGTCCCTACGATCGTTACGATCAGCGGCCGCGCAGTCCGATCGCACTCAAATGGCGGGGCAAATTTGGCACGGTCGTCAGAATAACGTAAGAGATAGATGCCCCCCATGGTTTATTTCTGCCCGGGGGTGACGTACCTATTACAGGGAGCGGTTATTCGACAGCGAACGAATCGCGGTCGAATCGTAAGTCGATGAGCGAGTTCACGTCGGCCATCACGTGGCCCAGCGTCGCATTGTCGGTGGCTCAATTCCTGATCGGCGTGGCCATCGGCTGGTGGTTCAAGAAGCGCCGCGCCGTCGGCGTGCTCGGAGACGAGCAAAAGCTCCGCGCCTTTGTCATTCAGGTGTACGACTACTGCCTCGGTTTGGCCGACGACGCCAGCCGACACGCTTCGCGCGTGGACGAAGTTTGCCAGGAATTCGTCAAACCCAAGTCGGCCCATTCACACGCCACGCCCGAGTCGCTCATTGTCGACGCGGTCTCGCAGATCGTGTTGGCCAATAAACGTTTCCAAACCAAGCTGCACTCGGTCGAGCACGAGCTGCGACAGCACTCGCACCTGATCGACCTGCATTTGAATCAAACGCGGATTGACCCGTTGACCGAGTTGCCCAACCGTCGCGCGTTCGACGAGCAGGTCAGACACCGCTTTGCGGATCGTCAGTCGTCGGGCAAATCGTTCGCGATCATGCTGGTCGACCTGGACCAGTTCCATAAGATCAATGAGCAGTTCGGGCACTCGGCCGGCGACCGGGTGCTGCGTCATGTTCGTGACGTGCTGACCGATGCGCTGCGCGAGCAAGACGTGATCACGCGGTACGAAGGGGACCAGTTCGCGGTCGTGCTGCCCGAGACCGCCGTGGCCGAGGCGGCCCGAGCCGCCGAGCGTGTTCGCCGCGCGATCCACGAGCGGCAGTGCCCCTGGGAGGAACGCTCGCTGAGCGTGACGGTCAGCGTGGGGGTGGTCGAAGCCGCCGCTCAGGACGACGCCGGGGCGCTCTTCCGCCGCGTTGACACCGCCTTGTATGCGGCCAAAGAGTCGGGGCGCAACATGGGTTACTTCCATGACGGACACGATTGCCACCCGATCCTCGAAGACACCTTGAGCAGCCTGGAGGCCCCCGACCGCGTGCCTCGTTCCAAGGCGGCCGCGTATGCCCAGTACGTGGCGGCCCTGGGGGTTGACGCTCGGACCGATCCGCTCACGGGCCTGCCCAACCGCCGCGCCTTCGGCGATGAATTGCGGCGGCAGATTGCCGTCGCGCGGCAGTCCAGCGCGCCGCTCGCGCTAATGATCGTGGGCGTGGACCGGCTCAGCTTGCTCGGCGCGTATCACGGGCAAGACACGGTCGATCAACTGCTGCGCAAGATGGGGCAGATATTGTGCGCCGCCGTCCGCGACGCCGACCTCGTCACGCGCTACGGCTGGGAAGAATTCGCCGTGATTTTACCCAAAACGAATCTGCTCGAGGCCAACCGAGCACACGATCGCATCGAGCGCGCGTTGGCCGCCTGCGCCCATGACGAAATTCCACTCACGGTGAGCATCGGCATCGTCGCCTTGCAGGACGAAGAAGACTCGCTCACCCTCGCCAAACGGGCCGACGCCGCGTTTCATCTGACCAAACAAGACCGCCTGGATCACGCCGCCGCCGCCGAACCAACTGCCAGCGGCGTCGCCGAGTAACGCCACGAGCTTACGGGCGGAAGTCGTCGTCCGCCTTCAGATCGCACACGAACGCCGCGAGCAAATCGGCCGCGCGGTCAATGTCGTCGAGCGAGATCGTTTCGACCGGACTGTGCATGTAGCGGTTCGGAATGCTCACGAGCGCCGTCGCCACGCCGCTGCGACTGGTCTGCATCGCGTTGGCGTCGGTCGGCGTGGCCCGGCCACTCGCCGCCAGTTGGATCGGAATATTGCGCGTCTTGCTGGCCTGCACCAATCGCTCGAACACCACGGGATTCATGTTCGGACCCCGATACACGACCGGCCCGCTGCCGAGCTTCACGTCCCCTTCTTGCTTCTTGTCGATCGTCGGGCAATCGGTCGCATGTGTCACATCGACCGCAATGCCCACGTGGGCTTGCACCGTGAACGAGCTGGTGGTCGCGCCGCGCAACCCGACCTCTTCTTGCACCGTGCTCACCGCAAACAGCGCGCAGTCGAGCGGGGCACTGCTCGCGCGGCGAAACGCCTCCATCACCACCCATAGCCCGCACTTGTCGTCCATCGCCACGCTGTACGCGAGGTTGTTGCGCAGCGGTCGATAGTTCAACTCGAGCGTCACGGGATCGCCGATCTGCACCACGCTCGCGGCGTCCTCGCGGTCTTTGGCTCCGATGTCGATCCACAGGTCCTTCAGCTTAACGACCTGCTTGCGCTCGTCTTCGGTCAGCAAGTGAATGGCCTTGCGGGCGATCAGTCCACACACCGGTCCTGTGGCGGTCCAAATGGTCATCCGCTGGCCAATGAGCACCTGCGGGTCCCAGCCGCCGATGGGCTGCGGATAGATAAACCCTTCTGCATCGATGTACTGCACCAGCATGCCGATCTGGTCACAGTGCCCCGCGAGCATGACGCGCAGCTTGGCTTGCGGGTTCTTGGCCACAATGACGTTGCCATGCAAATCGGTCGTGATCGAGTCGGCACAGTCGGCCATGTGCTCGCGGACATGGTCCTGGATTGGACGTTCAAAGCCCGACGGACTGGGCGTTTCGAGAAGTCGACGCAAGAAGTTGTGAGCTCGGTCGTTCATGTCAGGAAGGGGCCTGGGATTGAAAGATGCGTAATTTCGTCACATTGGGCACCCTAAATCATCGTCGAGTGTCTGGCAATTGCAATCGGTGTTGGCTCGCGAATCCTTCGCCACTTTCGGAGATCCGAGCTGGGGGCGTGAGCCGCTGGAGAAGTTGGCCCCAACATGCACAACGTTATCCGGGGGCGCACCTCCCTGGCTCGGAGGTCAGCGACCGCGACGCGGTTGGGTCGACCTATAGGAAACCTTGATTGCAGTCGCTGCCGCCGGACGACTAGAATAGATACGGAACCGAGAATGGCCGTCCACTCATCAGAGGAGCCGTGGAATCATGAGCACCACGTATCAACCCCGTCGAGCCGTCCGTAAGCGTCGCGACTACACCGCGATGGTGTTTCTCTTGGCGATGCTCATTGCACTGCCCTTGGTTGGGTACGTTGGCTATCTGTTTGTGAGCGGCGACAAAGACAAGCTCAGCGAACTTGGCATTCAAACGATTGGCAAAGCGCCGCCTCCCGCCAAAGCTCCGGCGTCGCCAGCGGCTTCGAGCCTGCCGTCGCTTCCGCCTGATGGAACGTCGCCGACCTTAAATAATCCGTTGGTGAAAACGCCTGCGGCGGTTGTCAAATCGGAAGCGAGCAAGCCGCCGAAGCCGGTTGAAGTGAAGCCCGAGGATGTTTCTCCGCCGCGCAAGATTGACAGCGTGACGACCGTCGCACAGGCGGTCGAGCAGATCGCGTTCAACGTGCAAGAGGCGTTGGAAATTCCGCGCAAGTCACTCATCGTCTGGTTGTTCGACGACAGCAACAGTAACAGCGACTATCGCCGCCAAGTGGCTGGCCAGATGTCGCGGATGTACAACTCGCTCAAGCTGCCGAAGGTCGAGCCGGGCAAGATCGACGACGCACTGCTGCTGACCGTGATCGGCTCGTATGGCGAGGAATTGCCGCGATTTATCACGCCCGAGCCGACGGCCGACCTGAGCGAGATTACCGCCGCGATGAGCAATCTTGGCGATGGCTCGAGCAATCAGGAGAAAACCTTTGCAGCCGTGCAGGACACGGTCGACAAGTTTCTCCCCTACCGGCTGCAAAAGGGGCGACAGATTTTTGTCGTCGTGGTGAGCGACGAGGTGGGCGACGATCAGGACTCGATCGACAACATGCTCCCGAAGCTCAAACAGTATTCGATTCCCGTGTATGTCGTAGGCGTACAAGCGCCGTTTGGCAGCGCGGGGAAGAAGCCTAGCCAGAGTGGCGGCATGCTCGGCAATGCGGACCCCAGCACGCCCCTCAAGGGGGATCGCGATGTGGTTTTCGGACCGGAATCGCGCGAGGTCGAATGGGTCAACATTCGCTACCCCAACAGTGGCCGCGAAGTGGATTTCGATGGTTTCGATCTGGGGCCGTACTCGCTGACTCGGCTCTGCAAGGAGACCAGCGGCATGTACTTTGCCTTGCCCACGCGCAAGGTCAGCAGAGACTTTGGCGAAGGCCAGGTCGCCAAGATGGAAGGCCGCCCGCAGGCTGGCGGAGGCGCTCGCGCAGAAGAAAAGAAGTTCAACTACTTCGACGCGCTGGCTGGCGCGAAGAAAGAGGGCGATGCCCCGCCGGCGCTCGCCGAGACGGTCAAGGCCGAAGTGCAGGCCGTCGACTTTAGCGCCACCGCGCCCAAAAGCCCGTCCGCGTTTCGCGCCTATGCCCCAACCTACCTATCGGTGGCCGACTATCGCAAACTAACCGACCCATCGACGGGCAATAAGGCCTTCTTGGCATTACTCGAAGCGGCTCGCAAGACGGCCGACGCCCCGGTCGAGGTGTTGCCGCAAAATATCGACACGTATTTTTCGCTGGCCAACGAAGCCCAGCGCGTGCGAGATCTGATTGCCGGTCAAAAGCCGGCCGCGCTCGTGCAACCGATGATCGAAGAGATCTACAACACGCTCAAGAAGGGTGAGAAAGATTTTGACAAGCTGACCGACGCGCGATTAAAAGCCGGTTACGACTTGGCGATGGGACGCATCATGGCGGTGAAGGCCCGGACCGATGGCTACATGTTCATGCTCGCCGCGCTGCGCAACGGCAAGCAGGCCGAGACGCTCGCCCCGGCCAATGAGCCCATCAAGAATAGCGCCGTCGACAAGATGGCTCAGCAGGCCAAGGAACGGCTGGATCGGGTCATCAAGGAACACCCAGGCACCCCCTGGGCCAAGTCGGCCGAGCGCGAGCTGCAAGCCCCCATCGGCTGGAAGTTCACCGACGAGAAGAAGACCTAATCGCGACGTTCCGATGGGCTGAAGACTCCCCCCCGCTCCGCCGCCAGAGCCCATCGCTCCCTGCGGCGCGATCGCGGATGCGTGCCCGATGGGGCCACTCGGTTGCAAAAGAGCCTAATCCGTCGGGCGAGTTCCTCGTCGCCACTAGGCACTCGTCTGCGTCTTGCGTAGCGCAGCAAACCCATGAGGCATAAGTAGATCAAGCAAAGGGGCGGGCATTGAGTCGCGATCGCTACGGCTTGCCTGTTCTGCCCGATCGGAAAATCACGGCGGACACGGATGCTGAAAGCCGAAAATTAGTTTTCAGGGGTACTTGCTTAACGGCGGACTCCGTGCATATACTGGCCCGCTTTCCACCCAACGACCGTTAACGAGCTGGATCACCGCCGCCATGAAGGTTCGCGCGAGCGTCAAACGCATCTGTGACAAGTGCAAGCTGGTCCGTCGTCGGAGCGTTGTGTACGTTATTTGTTCCAATCCCAAACACAAGCAACGCCAGGGATAATGGCTGGCGCGCCGTCTACGGCGCTGCCCTGGCCACGATCTCCTAGGAGCCTTATTTCCCATGCCCCGTCTGCTCGGTGTCGATATTCCGAACGATCGTCCAGCGATCATTTCATTGCAGTACCTGTATGGCGTCGGAGCGCGTATTGCGCGTGAGCTGTGCCACAAGGCGGGAATCGACCCCCAGACGCACGCCCGGGAGTTGACCGAAGACGCCTTGGCGCGGCTGTCGACGTTGCTGGACAAAGACTACACGGTTGAAGGCCAGTTGCGTCGTCAAGTTGGCCAAAACATTGCCCGACTCAAGGATATCAACTGCTACCGTGGCATTCGTCATCGCCGCGGTTTGCCGGTGCGTGGGCAACGGACCCGCACCAATGCCCGTACCCGCAAAGGTCCCAAGAAGACCGTTGCGGGCAAGAAGGGCGTCAAGGACATGAAGTAATCGTGTCGAGGCGTGGCAGCCGCTCGGCGACGAGTTGGCCGACCGCTCGCACGACATTGAATCGAAGTTCATTTTGGGAGTTGTATTTCCGTGGCTACCTCAGCGAATTCAGCAAGCTCCAAGCGCCGCAAAATCCGCCGCAACGTGACGTTGGCCGTGGTCCACATTCGGGCCACCTTCAACAACACGACGGTCACGATCACCGACACCAAAGGGGACACCTTGTGTTGGGCCAGCGCGGGCACGAGCGGCTTCAAGGGGAGCCGCAAGAGCACCCCGTTCGCCGGGCAATGCGCCGCGCAGCAAGCCGCCGAGAAGGCCACCAAGTTTGGCGTCAAAGAAGTTGACGTCCGCGTCAAGGGTCCCGGCAGCGGCCGCGAAAGCGCCATCACCGCGTTGCAGGCGGCGGGCGTGACCGTCAAGAGCATTGAAGACGTGACGCCGCTGCCGCACAACGGCTGCCGTCCTCCCAAGCGTCGCCGCGTTTAGTTCAGCCCCACTGCATTAATTTCCACACTGCCTGAAATTTCATCGCCTTAGCTGAGTGTTGTTATGGCTCGTACGACTGGTCCGGTTTGCCGCCTTTGTCGCCGCGAAGGCACGAAGCTGTTCCTCAAGGGGTTTCGCTGCGATACGCCCAAGTGCGCCATCGAGCGTCGCGACTCCAATCCTGGCATGCACAATCTGCGTCGCGGCAAGCCCACCGACTACGGCTTGCATCTGCGTGAAAAGCAGAAGGTCAAACGCTACTACGGCGTGTTCGAGCGCCAGTTTCGCACCTACTTTGCCCAGGCGAGCCGCTCGCGGGGCAACACCGGCGCGACCCTGATGAGCTTGCTCGAACGCCGCTTGGACAACATTGTGCATCGCCTGGGCTTTGGTCACAGCCGCGCCCAGGCCCGGCAGTTGGTGGCCCACGGCCACATCACGGTCAACGGCCGCAAGGTTGACATCCCCAGCTATTTGGTCAAGGCGGGGGATGTGATCCGTGTGAAGAATCGCAAAACCAGTCTGCAAGCGGTGCTGGCCAACTTGGCCGAGGCACAACGCGAAGTTCCGGATTTTCTGGCGCGTGTCGATGGCTCGATTCCCGAAGGGCGCGTGAATCGCCTCCCCGAGGCTTTCGACGTATCGATCCCGGTCAATCCGCAGTTGATCGTCGAATTCTGCTCGAAGTAGTGTTTTTTTCGGAGGAAGGCTCACCATGCGCATTCGCTGGCGCGGTCTCGAGTTGCCGAGCAAGGTCGTGTGCGACACCAAGTCGCTCACGTCGACCTATGGAAAGTTCGTTGCCGAGCCCTTCGAACGCGGCTTTGGCACCACCATTGGCAATAGCCTGCGGCGCGTGCTGCTCTCGAGTATCGAGGGAAGCGCGATCACACAGGTCAAAATCGCCGGCTCGCAACACGAATTCACCACGCTGCCCGGGGTGGTCGAAGACGTCACCGACATCATCCTGAACGTCAAATCGCTCGTGGTGAAAAATCACAGCGAGAGTACCCGCGTCATTCAGATTCGCAAAAGCACCAAGGGCTTGGTGACCGCCGCCGATATCATGACCGACGATCAGGTCGACGTCATCAACAAGAGTCACGTCATCGCCACGCTCACGGCCGATGTCCCGTTCGAGATCGAAATGGTCGTCGAGAACGGCCGCGGCTACGTCCCCTCGACCGAGCACAGCCCGAATACCGAAATCGGCATCATTCCCGTCGACGCGGTCTATAGCCCCGTCACCCGCGTCCGCTACGAAATCGAAGAGACGCGCGTGGGTCAAAAGACCAACTACGACAAGCTGACGATGGAAATCTGGACCAACGGATCGATCGGTCCGGAAATGGCGCTCATCGAAGCAGCCAAGATCATGCGCAAACACCTCAACCCGTTCGTGCAATACGCCGAATTGGGCGGTCAGGTGCATGCCGAGAATCGCGCTGCGGTCCCCGGTGCCATGGATCCGGCGTTGGAAGCCAAACTGAACATGAATCTGGCTGAACTGAACTTGTCGGTTCGGGCCATGAACTGCCTGGAATCGGAAGGCATTGCGACGGTGCGCGACTTAGTGTCCAAGACTTCGGACCAATTGCTCGAGGTCCGTAACTTTGGCGAGACGACCCTCAACGAGGTCAAAGAAAAACTCTCGGAGTTGGGTCTGCGGTTGGGCATTCGCTTGCCCTCGACCGCCTCGTTCATGTAGTCGTTCACCCGCGGTTTTCGCAGTGCGAAACGCCCTGTTTTTAGTACGAGTAACGCGATCATGCGACATCGAAGAAAAGGCCGTGTGCTCGGCCGTAGTCCCAGTCACCAACGGGCTTTGCTCCGCAATTTGGCCAGCGCGCTGTTCCTCACCGAACTGACCGAGGCGACCTTGCTGCGCCGCCGCAAGCTCGCCGGTTTCGATCTGGAGAGCAATGCGCCGAAGCACCCGGGCCGGATCATCACGACCGTCCCCAAGGCCAAGGAAGTGCGTCCGCTCGTCGAGCGTTGCATTACCTTGGCGCGGCGTACCGCGGCTGCTGCCGCTCAGGCCAAAGAGTTCGCCACCACCGCGGATCGCGGCTCGGCCGACTGGAAAGCCTGGCGCAAGAGCGACACGTACGTCAAGTGGCGCACGGCCGTCATGCCGGTCGTCAATGCCAAGCGTCGCTGCCTGGTGTTGCTCGGCGACAAGCAAGCGGTGCGGGTGCTCTTCGAGACGGTTGCTCCGCGTTTCGTCGACCGCGAGGGAGGCTACACGCGCATCCTGCGTTTGGCCACGACCCGCCTCGGCGACGCAGGCGAGCGTGCGGTGCTGGAGTTTGTCGGCGGACCGGCCGATCGCAAGCCGCGCAAGGCGACCAAGCCCGCCTTCGACGCCTAACTTAACGCCCAGGTCCCTTGCGACACCGCTCGGGCTGGAACTGAACGCCTTCCGTCTTCGTATCTGTTTCTCGATCGAGAACACGGCCATGGATACGGCCCCGAGCGCTCGTCACGCAATCCGCGACGGCTTCAACTTTACCGCCGCCATGCAGGCGATTTGCCTTGATGGGTGCGGCGCGCTCGATGAGTTCGCGCATGTCGACATGCGGCGCGTGGCGATTCGCTTTTGCCAATCGCGCCGCCAAGGCCCCTACGGCGTGCAGGCATCGCTGACGCCGCTGCGCTTCGTCGGCGGGGCCCGCGAGACGATTCGCCGCGGCCGACGCTGGGGCATTCAGCGCGTCTGCAACGAGGTGGGCGACGAGATGCTCTATCTGCTGAGCTTTTACCTGCCGCGGTTTTTGGACCTGTCGTCGACCGAGAAGCTGGCCACCATTTGTCATGAACTGTGGCACATTGGCCCAACGTTCGACGGTGACATTCGCCGTCACGATGGCCGCTGCTATGCGCATGGCCCTAGCGAAAAGCAGTTCCACGCCTCCATGTATCAGCTTGTGGACAAGTGGCACGGCAAGACCCAGCCCGCCGCGCGACACACCTGGCTCGCGCTCGACTTCGCGCAGCTCCATGCACAATTTGGCCGGGTGTACGGCGTGCGCATCACCACGCCCAAGATGATCCGCCTGCGCGAGGCGTAGCCCTGCTTGGCTTGGCGGCTGGGGCGAGAACCGATCCTCAAGCCGACGGGGACTGTCCCAAATTTGCGAAGTCTGCGAAGCAAATTGGGACTGTCCCCCTCGCATTTCGGTTTTAGGATCGTTACTAGCCCCCCTGCGGCCGGCCGGGTGCTCCTGCGGGGCGTGACGGGGCCGGGCAACAATCGATCGGGCAAACGTCGTGGCTCGGACCGCGCGTCCCTAGCGCCCGCCGCTCGGTTCGTAAAGCGAGGCGTTCTTCGATCAGCTCGCGAACCATGCTGACGAATTGTGGATGCGTGCCCACCGTGGCCGAGCGAACCATCGGCAGCGCCAACGACTCGCAGATCGCGCGCGCCTCGTAGTCCAAATCGTAAATCACTTCCATGTGGTCGGAGATGAACCCGATCGGCACGACCACCACCGCCTGGGCACCCGTGGCGGAGAGTGTGCGCAGATGGTCGCCAATATCGGGTTCGAGCCAGGGTTGCGTGGGGGGGCCGCTGCGGCTCTGGTACACGAGTTGCCAGGGATGTTCTGGGAACGCGGCGGCCACGAGCCCCGCCGCCTCGTGGAGCTGCTCGACATACGCCGACGTCGTGGCCATCGACATCGGCACGCTATGCGCGGTGAAGA
Organism: uncultured Planctomycetaceae bacterium; assembly: GCA_964652155.1. Taxonomy (GTDB): domain Bacteria; phylum Planctomycetota; class Planctomycetia; order Pirellulales; family PNKZ01; genus CAZZBK01. Next base: position 19,621 of record CAZZBK010000114.1, read on the forward strand.
CGAGCGCGGCGTGCGCGCGCACGTCGACCGGCAATGCCTTGAGCGCCGCCGAGGTCCGCTCGATCATGGGCTCGATAAAGCCGGGGTGGTTGTAGAACGCGCGTAGCTTATCGATTTGCGGCGCGTCGACTCCGACGGCGGCTTGAGCCGCGGCGACATTTTCACGGTACTGGCGACAGCCGCTATAGGAACTAAAGGCCGATGTGAAAAAGGCGAGCGCATTGCGCACCCCGTCGCGCTGCATTTGCGCGAGCGTGTCGGCGAGCAGCGGGTGCCAGTTGCGATTGCCCCAGTAGATGGGTAGTTGGACGTTGTGCTGCGCGAGCTCGACGCGCAAAGCGGCCATCAATTGGCGATTTTGCTCGTTGATCGGGCTCACACCGCCGAAGTGCTGATAGTGCTCGGCGACGCTCAGCAATCGCTC
>CAZZBK010000115.1:0-20027 GCA_964652155.1 uncultured Planctomycetaceae bacterium
GGGTCCGGCAAAACGACCACCTGCGGCAAGCTGCCTGGGCTCATCCGGCAAAAAGGCCGGCAGCCGATGTTCGTCGCCGCCGACGTGCAGCGTCCCGCCGCCGTCCAGCAACTCAAGGTCTTGGGCGAGCAGATCGGCGTTCCGGTCTACGCCGAAGACGGCGCGCAAGACCCGGTCTCGGTGTGCCAGCATGCGGTCGAACAGGCCAAAAAGCTCGGCGCGAACGTCGTCATTCTCGACACCGCCGGCCGCTTGCACATCGACCAAGAGTTGATGGAACAGCTCAAGCGGATCGACCGCCGCTGCCAGCCCGACCAGGTTTATCTCGTGGTCGACGGCATGACGGGTCAAGACGCGGTCAACAGCGCCAAGGCGTTCAACGACGCGCTCGAGCTCGACGGCCTGATCATGACCAAGCTCGACGGCGACGCACGCGGCGGCGCGGCTCTCTCGGTCAAAGCCATCACCGGCGTGCCACTCAAGTTCATGGGCACCGGCGAGCACCTCGACGCCATCGAAGAGTTTCACCCCGACCGCATGGCTGGCCGCATCCTGGGCATGGGCGACGTGCTCACGCTCGTCGAGCAAGCCCAGCAAAAGTTCGACCAAGATGAGATGGAGCGGCAGCAGGCTCGGCTGCAAAAAGGGGAGTTCACACTCGACGACTTCCGCCGCATGATGAAGCAGACCAGCAAGCTCGGTCCGCTCAACAAGATCATGGGGTTGATCCCCGGCATGGGCCAACTTTCCAAGTTGCTGCAAGACGGCGATCACGAAAAAGACATGCGCCGCCTGGGGGGCATCATCGACTCGATGACCCTCGACGAACGACGCCACCCCAACAAAATCGACCAGAGCCGCCGCCGCCGTATTGCCCAGGGGGCCGGTGTCGAGCCAGCCGAGGTCAACCAACTGGTCAAACAGTTCGATGCCATGTCGCACATGATGAAAAGCATGTCGACGATGGGTATTCGCGATCGGATGCGGGCCATGCAAGAGATGCAGCAAGGGGGGATGTTGAACCCCGGCGCGTCGCTCGCTCGCCCCAAGGCAAGCACCGGCAAGCGACTGTCCCCGGAGGAGAAACGCCGCTTGCAAAAGGATCGTGAGCGCGAGGCGCGGCGCAAGCTGCGCGAGGAAAAAGACCGCCGACAAGGCGCCGGTCCCGACGCATCCGCGTCGAGTTGAGCGGGCGTCTTGCCGGAGTTTGGATACGTTTATTGTTCACCCAACCGTTGACCGAATCGAGCGATTTTAGAAGGAGTTCATTGTGGCCGTTGTGATTCGCATGAAGCCGATGGGACGTAAGCATCGGCCGTATTACCGCATTTGCGCGACCGACTCGCGTCGACCTGTCGATGGCGCGGTGCTGGAAGAGCTGGGCACCTACGACCCGATGGTCAAGGACACCGACGCCCGCGTGACCTTCGTTCACGACCGGCTCGAGTACTGGCTCTCGACCGGCGCGAAGCCGAGCGACAAGGTCAAGGTGCTGATCAAGAAGTACGGCCCGAAGGGGACGCACATTGACGCACAGACCAAGGCCCGCGAGTTGCTCTCGATGCCGAAAGTCGTGCCTCCCGCTGGCGAGGCCGTGTTTGTCTATACGCCCAAGTCGAACGAAGCACCGGCCGCCGAGGCCGCTGCCGAACCGACCGAGGCCGAAGCCCCCGCCGCGACCGAGGGTGGCGAGTAACCTTGTCCACGGCTTGATTTGACCATGCGGTTCGACGTGCTGACCCTGTTTCCGGAGATGTTTCCGGGCTACATCGGTCAGAGCTTGTTGAAGCTGGCGATCGAGCGGGGCTTGGTCGATGTGCAGTTGCATAACTTGCGCGATTGGTCGACGGACCCGAAGCACCACAAGATCGACGATCGCCCGTTCGGGGGCGGTCCCGGCATGGTGCTGATGGCTCCGCCTGTGGTGGCGTGTGTCGAGGCGGTCCGGCTGTTGGGTGACGAGCCGGGCCACCTGATCATGCTTACGCCCCAAGGGCGACGGCTCGATCAGCAAGTGGTCGAAGAGTTGGCCACGAAGCGACGCTTGCTGTTGCTTTGCGGCCGGTACGAAGGATTTGATGAACGAGTGAAGACCGTCCTGCAGCCGGATGAAATCTCGATCGGAGATTTTGTGCTCAACGGCGGCGAAGTCGCGTCGATGGTCGTCATCGACGCGGTGATTCGCCTCGTGGACGGAGTGCTCGGAGACGAAAAAAGCAGTGCCGAAGATTCGTTCACCGGAGAAGGACGGTTACTCGAGTTCCCCCAATACACTCGCCCCCGCGAGTTTCGCTCACTACCCGTGCCCGACGTGCTGCTCAGCGGCGACCATGAGGCGATTCGCCTGTGGCGCGAGCGACAGCGCGTCGAGCGAACGCGACAACGACAGAAAGGAAAACCATCATGAGCACGAAAATTCTCGAGCTGGTCGAAGCCAGCAGCAAAAAGGACGTTGTCCCCAAATTTGAGATCGGCGACACGGTTGACGTGCATACCCGTATTCTCGAAGGGGACAAGGAACGCATCCAAATTTTCAACGGTACGGTGATCGCGCGCAGCGGCTCCGGCACCCGCGAGATGTTCGTCGTGCGCCGTATTGTGCAGGGCGAAGGGGTCGAGCGCAAGTTCCCCGTCCACTCGCCGAAGATCGCCAAGGTCGAAGTCAAGCGCAGCGGTGTCGCACGTCGCGCCAAGCTGTACTACCTCCGCGATCGCATCGGCAAGAAGCAAAAGCTCCGCGAACGCCGCTCCACCGCCGAGTAGGCCTGGGACCCGCGACCATGTGGGCTGACTTCAAACGGTGGCTGTCAGGGCTGTGGCCTTGGCAGCCACGGTCATTGGGGCAGCAAGGTGAGCGACTGGCCGCCAAGTATTTGCGCCGCCTCGGTTACCACATCGTGGGGACCGGCGTGCGCAATGCGCTGGGCGAACTCGACATCGTCGCGGTCGACGACCGCACGATCGTCTTTGTCGAAGTCCGATCACGCAGCGGCGTCGAGCATGGACACCCGGCCGAGACGGTCGATGCCGCCAAGCAACAACGACTGACTCGACTGGCATTGTCGTATCTCAAGCGGCACCGGCTGCTCAATTATCCCGTCCGCTTCGATGTCATCTCGGTCATCTGGCATGGCGAGCACCAGACGCCGACGGTCGAGCATTTCCGCGCCGCCTTTGAAGCCACCGGGTTTGACGGACTGTACAGCTAGCCACGTGCTGGCGTCGGCCGCCGGCTTCTGGATAATAGGTGCAGTCATATCGCATGGCATTGACGGAGTTTGCCCGCCGTGCTTTTTGTGCAATTGGTGATCAAAAATCTGCTCAAGCGACCGGTCCGTTCGACACTCACGGCGCTCGGCATCGCGATTGCCGTCATGGTCATCGTCGCCATGATCGGCGTGGTTGACCGCTTCAAGCAATCGCTCTCGGATCTCCTGGAAGGGAGCGGAGTCGACCTGGTGGTGGAACGGGCTGGCAAGGTCCTCCGGCTGAGCGGGTCACTCGAACAATCCCATGCCGAAATGCTGAAGAAGCTTCCGCATGTCGCGCGGATCAGCGCCGTGCTGGGCGATGTGATCACCGGCAGCGACTTGGGCGCGCTGGGCATGATGGTCTACGGCACCGCGGCCGACAATTTCATGCTCGACTCGCTGGAAATTTCCAGCGGTCGTCGACTTGCTCCCCAGGATGCCGATGGCGCGATGCTGGGCTCGCTGCTCGCCCGGCAGACCAACAAATCAATCGGCGACCCGATCGAGATCGAGGGGCACCCCTTCACCGTCGTCGGCATCTTTCAAAGCCCCCACTTGATGGAGAACTCCTGCGCCTACGTGCTGTTACCCACGCTGCAAAAACTCATGGATCGACCGAATCATGTGACGTCGTTCCAGATCGCTCTGGCCGACGCGCTCGTCGATCGCCAAGCCGTCACGCTCGAACTCAAAACGCACATCGAAGGACTCAAGGACGAGCAAGGCCGATCGCTCGGGTTGGCCGCCACGCCGGCGCGCGACTACTCAGCCAGTCTGAACGAGATGCAATTCATCGACGCGATGGCCTGGGCCACCAGTTTGGTCGCGCTGGTCATCGGCACGGTGGGCACACTCAACACGATGCTCATGTCGGTGTTCGAGCGAACTCAGGAGATCGGCATTTTACGCGCCATCGGTTGGACGCGCCGCCGAGTATTGCAGATGATCCTGTGCGAGGCGGCCGTGCTCTGCGTGCTCGGCGCGTTGTGGGGCGTGCTGCTCGCCAACCTGACGATCGTCGCCCTAGCGCGATTGAAATTAACGCAGAGCTTGATTCATGGCGGCGCGACGCTCTCGTCGATCCTGCTCGGCGTGTTGTTGTCGATCGGGGTGGGATTGCTCGCCGGCCTCTACCCGGCCACATTGGCTGCTCAAGTTTCTCCCGCGGAGTCATTGCGTCATGACTGAGTCGAGCGCCCCCGAGCCGATCTTGCAGGCCGTCCATGTCTCGCGCCGCTATCCGGATGGCCAAATCTCGGCCGTCGATGACCTGTCGCTCGACATTCACTCCGGTGAGTATCTCGCCATCATGGGCGCGAGCGGCAGCGGCAAGTCAACACTGCTCAACATGCTCGGTGGACTCGACCTGCCGAGCGAGGGGGACATCCGGTTCCGCGGCCGCTCGCTCGCCGACATCGATCTCGACGAGTACCGCTCGCGGCACGTCGGGTTCGTGTTTCAATCGTTCTACCTTTTGCCAACCCTGACCGCGCTCGAGAACGTGCAGGTGCCGATGTTTGAAACTCGGCGCTCGGTTCGCGAGCGGCAGCTCAAAGCCCGCGAGTTGATCGCCACGGTCGGGCTTGCCCAACGCGCGAGCCACTTGCCGCAGCGACTCAGTGTCGGCGAGCGGCAACGGGTGGCGATTGCCCGCGCGCTGGCGAACGACCCCGAGGTGCTGCTGGCCGACGAGCCCACGGGCAATCTCGACTCGCGCAATGGGCAAGACGTGCTCGACCTGTTCGATCAATTGCATGCCCAGCGGCAGATGACGCTCGTCGTCATCACGCACAGCATTGAAGTGGCGCGGCGCGCGCAGCGCGTTGTGTGGATTCGCGATGGTCGCCTCGGCGAGTTGCCGAGCGAATTGCGCCCTGAACTCGAAGGGACACCATGAACCTGCTCTCGATGGCGGCGCGCAACCTGCGCGGACATCGCGTGCGGTCCGCGCTCACGCTGCTGGGGCTCGCCGTCGCGGTGGCGGCGTTCGTCGCGCTCACCGCCATCTCGGCCGGATTCGAGTCAGCCTATCAGGGCATGTATCGCCAACGCGATGTCGACCTGATCGTGCAGCGCGCCGGCGGCGACGAAGTCTTGCTCAAGGGGATCAACGAACAACTGCTCGATAAAGTCCGCGCCGTCCCCAACGTGGCCCGCGCGTTCGGCGGCTTGGTCGATGTCATCTCCTTCGAGCAGTATGACTTGTTCTTCGTGCTCATCCACGGCATTCATGCCGATCATCCGTTTGTTCAAGACCTGCATTACATCGCCGGCCGCGGCCTGCGTGAGGACGATCGCGACAAGGTGATCTTGGGACATACCCTGGCCGCCAATCTCGAAAAAAGCGTCGGTCAATCGATCGAACTCTACGGCTCGCCGTTCGAGATTGTGGGCGTCTTCGAGTCGTTCAGCTCGGTCGAAAATTCCGCCGCTTGGATTCACCTGGACGACTTGCAACGCATGACCGATCGCACCGGGCAGTTGAGCGGCATTCTCGTCACCGTGCAGCGTCCCGTTTCGGCCGATCGAATCCAACGTGCGGCGCGCGACATCGAGCACTCGTTGCAGGGCGTCACCGTCACACCCACCGATGAGTTTGTCTCGAACGTCCGTGAAATCCGCTGGATCCGCGGCCTGACGCAGATCACGTCACTCATCGCCGTCTTGGTCGCCTCGCTGGGCATCGGCAACACCATGGTCATGTCCGTGATGGAACGCATGCGCGAATTGGGCACCTTGCGGGCAATCGGCTGGCGCAAGTCGCGCATCGTACGGCTCGTCATGAGCGAAGCTGGGCTCATCAGCTTCGCCGGTGCAGCGTGCGGAATCCTCCTCGCACAGGCGTTGGTCGCGCTCGCCCGTCTCTCGCCGATCACCGCCGCCATGATGACCGACGGAATTTCCTGGCCGCTGATGGGGCAGGCAATCATCGCCGGGTTGCTCATCGGATTGCTCGGCGCGGTGGGCCCGGCCATCTGGAGCGCTCGACTCTCCCCTTGCGAGTCATTACGCCGCTCGTGAGCAACAGATTCGGCACCTTATCCCCCTTCAAGCTGCGCCAGTCGCCGACGAAATTTTCGGACCTCAATCTGAGTCGCAAGCGGCAACTTGGATCGCAACAAATGAGTGCCTCGAAACCAGCCCACCGGTTCGTCGAAGATCATGTGTGCTTCGACAAACAAAGCCCCCGCGGGCTCCACCAGCGGCGTGACCTTCACATAACCGCCCATGCCATCGTACGGCGTGAAGGCGTCCGGCGCGTTGGTCACGGTCCCGTCACTCAGGATTCGTTGCCAACGATTGGGGAACTCGGCATCGTCACGAAACCGCGAGTCGACGATCGTGGCCGCGACGACACTGTGCGCGGTCGTCGAGCGCATCGTGTGGACCGTCACGTGCAAATCAACGCGATCGAACAGCGTCAACGAACCGGCCGCATACTGCTCGTCGCCGGACTGTTCAGAGTTGCTTGCAATGCCGCGCCGTTGCAGCTCTGCGGCCTGTAGCAGCTTCCCTTCCCAGCGGGTCTGCGTGTCTTCCTTCTTCTCTTTTTTCCAAAAGGCTTCGCTCTCGACGGTCTTGAGCGAGCCGTAGGCCACAAACCAAACATCGATCCGTCGCACGGTCGATCCCACGGGGTCATTCTTGATTTTGAGCACGAGCGGAGCGCCGACCTCCTGCCGCAGCAACGCCTCGCGCGGATGGTTCTCGTCGGTGATCGTCTCGATCGCTGCCCATTGAGCCGCGCGGTCGAGCCCGTCGGCCAGGGTTGGCTGTGGCAACTTCCGGAGTTCGCCGGCGACGCTCAGCCCATCGGTCACCAGGGTTCGATACAGCGCATTCTCAGCCGCATCGAGCGGCGACGAAGAAACAACCAACAACAGTAGCAGAAGAATGCGGAGCATCGTGCCGTCACTATACTTGGCAATCGATCCAAGGCCAATCGATGGGCAACTCTCGCACCGCGAGTCTACTTCTTGCTCGCCTTACGAAGCATGTCCAGTAGTTGCTCGATCTCACGATGGGCTTGAGGGCTCTGTTTAATGACCAGCGAGCCGTTGAACGCCGCGCAGGTCGCATGGCCGCCGTTGAGATTCCACGATTCAGGCAAGACCGTGGTCGAAATGACGTTGATGAGCATTTCCGCCGATGAGTCTTGATTCGCATCGATGAGCAACTCACGACAATCGTACACGCGCGTCTCTAAACTCTGGGGCGTGTCGGTCACGTAGATGTAGCCATCGCGAACCTGATAGCTCAGGCCGCCGACCTGATCCAATAATAATTCAAGCACCGTGCGCGCTGAGACCTCGCGCCGATGAACCATCAGTTTGACCAATTGATTCGGATCTCCACCCTTGAGCACGATGTCGACTTTGATCGAGTCGGCGATGAAATTCAGGCTGTCTCCCAATGTCGAGTCGAGTATCTCGGCTTTCATCCGCCACTGATCCAGTTCGCATTCAATGGCCTCCACGGTTCGGTTGTCTTTCGCGGACTTGACCTGACCTTGGACCTTGGGACTGGCATCCTCTTTGGCCTGGACGCTGGACATCGTCGCGCCGTGAGGGGCGGGCGTCGATGGGGCAAATGCCATGAAGAAACCAACCAGCAACAAGGCAGCCAAACCCGTTCCGATAGAGCAGCGCATGATCATTCTCCGGTGTCGTGCTCGAGCGAGCGAAGTGAAATGCTGGGCCAGATGAGTCGCGTCGCCAAACTCCTCGAGAGCCTGACGAATCGCGGCCTCGCGCGACATGCCGCCACGCGCGAGGTCTTCTAAACGAGATTCAAGATGGTCACGCAGTTCGTCGCCAATCGCCTCACCCTGACGGGGCGTGAGCCGCATAAAGCGATTAAGCAACGTCAGATATAGGTCAAAGTCCGCTTCTGACATGACGATCGTCATTCACTCTTCATGACAAACCATTAGGCTGTTTTGGGGTTCAACGGCAAGACCTGAGCCAACAATTGCCCAAGGCAATCCACATACTGCTGCCACTCGACCGCCTGCTGCTGCAACCGACTCTTGCCGGCGGCAGTAAGCTCGTACCACTTGCGTCGTCGGCCGGTCGAGTCGTCCCAGCGGCAACGGACCAACTTGTCCCCCTCCAAACGATGCAACAACGGGTAGAGTGTGCCGGCTTGCATATCGACCAAGCTGTCGCTGGCCTCGCGCAGCCGTTGTTGTATCGAGTAACCGTATTGCGGACCATCGGCCAAGATACTCAGGACCATCAAGTCCAGGCTGCCGCGGAGCAATTCAGAATTAAAGCGTTCGGCCATGCTTGAACCTCACATACATCGCTTAACTATATATAGCCGGACGACCTATCGATGTCTAGCGAATTATTTGACTTTTCCTATAGGGCTAGCGCGCACTTTGGGCGAAATGGGTAGCTGACTGGCGCGCTGGAGGGCAGGTCGTTTAGCTGGTCTCCGTGCGACGCGAAGGGATCGCGTCGGGTTGAGCACGTGCGGCACGGAGGCGGGAGATGGCGGCAGCGAAGAGCTCGAGTCTGATGTCGATCGCGGAGCAGTTAGAGGACTTGCCGGCCCCACGCTCCGACATCCATCGCGAGCACCTGCTGGTGCATGTGATCGTGATTTCGATTTGCGCGATCCTGGCAGGAGCTTACGGGCCAGCGGGCCATTGCCGCCAAGATCATCGACGCGGGGGGCGACCATGTGCTGCCGTTGAAAGGGAATCAACGTCAACTGCAACACGCAGTGATGGAGTTCTTCACCGATCACCTGGAAGGCGATTTTGCGCGGGTGAAAGTCAGCCGTCTGGAGACTACGCAAACGCACCACGGACGAGTTGAGAAGCGATCGTACTTCCAAGTGAACGCGCCCGCCGACTTGCCGGGCCGCGCGCGTTGGAAGGGACTCCGCACGCTGGGCTTGGTGATCCGCACGCGCGAAATCAACGGCCGCGAGACCAACGATGTGCAGTGTTCGATCAGCAGCTTCAAACGCAACGTGAAGTTGTTCGCGAAGGCCACTCGTGGCCATTGGGGCATCGAGAATACGTGTCATTGGACGCTCGATATGACCTTCCGCGAAGACGAGAATCGCACCCGCGATCGGCACGTCGGCGAGAACCTGGGCTGGCTTCGACGCTTCGTCTTGGGGCTGCTCAAACAACACCCCAACACCCAAACCAGCCTCGCCATGAAACGTCGCCAAGTCGGCTGGTGCGTCTCATTCCTCTCCGAAGTCCTCTTCAACACAACGAGTTAGTGTGCGCTGGCCCTGGATAAATTGCAGCAGGCCCCTTTCAGTGATGCAACCGCGCGGACCAAGGCAGAGAAAAAGCCCGCCACGCTATTGCAATCAACTTGCATGTGCAATATCATCGCGTTACCGTACTAGGAAATTCACAAAGGAGGTGATCGATGATCCGATGTCTCGCTTTTCTCACGGTTGTACAACTCCTGGGGTCGCGAGCGTTATGCGAGGAACCCGCTCGTCCGCTAAGAATCGTGTTGGCGCATGGAGCTGAAGCGAAACACTGGCTTTCCTGCTTGGGAAAGGACTGTGTGCGAGTGGAATCGCTCGTCCCTACCTCCACGAAAGGGGACGAATGGGCGGCTGCGGAGCGAAATGTTAGAGGAATCGATTTACCCGATGCGTTTGTTGCTTCTCCCGGTGTGGATGACCTTCTTCCCCGATTCTGGTCAGAACGGTTGCGCAACCAGGGGCCAATTGAAATGATCACCTTGGAATCCTCTTGGGTGGAGAATCGTCCAGATCATCACCGGCACCGCATACAGAAAGTGCATGGCCTGTTGGTCATGTTGTGCCCCGAAGCCAAGGAGATGCTGGACAAACGAATGCACGCTGAACTGTTGCGTCGACAATACACGATCGAACGGAATGAGGCGATTGCAAGCCAGTAAGGACGAATCGGATTTTAATTTCAATGACCATCTCAACCTCCTTTCAGGTGAACGAGCATGACAGCAAACTTTTCCTCAATAAACCGCGCGAAGCGCAAGCGAAAAAAGCTGCCTGTTACCGTACTTTCAGGTTTTCTGGGTGCTGGGAAAACGACACTTCTGAATTACGTCCTTTCTAATCGAGAGGGGTTGCGGGTTGCGGTCATCGTGAACGACATGAGCGAAGTCAACGTCGACGCCCGATTAGTGAAAAATGGCTCGGCCAAATTGAGTCGCGTGGACGAGCAAATCGTCGAGTTCAGCAATGGGTGCATCTGTTGCACGCTTCGGGAAGATTTACTCAAAGAAGTAGGACGGCTTGCACGTCAGAGCAAATTCGACTACTTGCTGATTGAGTCGACCGGCATTTCCGAACCGTTGCCCGTCGCGGAAACATTTACATTCACCGACGAGGAAGGCGAAAGCCTGGGCAACGTAGCGCGTCTCGACACACTCGTCACGGCAGTTGACGCCGTGAACTTTCGAGCCGACTATGATTCGATCGACGATCTTCATCAGCGAGGCATTGCCTTGAATGAGGAAGACGATCGCGACGTGGTGCAATTACTGCTCGATCAGGTGGAGTTCGCCAACGTCCTGGCCATCACGAAATGCGACCTTGTGGATGAGCAACGGCTGGGCGAATTGGAATCGCTTTTACGGCTCTTGAATCCCACGGCGCGAATTGTCCGCGCGATTAAAGGGGCAGTCCCACTCGACGAAGTGCTCGACACCGAGCGATTTAGCGAAGACTGGGCTGCTGAGCACCGCAATTGGCTAGTCGTTGAACGCGGCAACGAGATCACCGAGACCGAAGAGTACGGTTTTGGCAGTATGGTCTTCAGAGCGCGGCGACCATTTCATGCAGCTCGGCTCATGCAATTGGTTGAAGGCGACGGATTAGAGGGCGTCATTCGGTCCAAGGGTGTCATCTGGCTGGCGACGCGACACGACCGTGCTGGCGAATGGTCACATGCTGGGCGTGTGTTCTCGTTGCACCCCGCCGGAATGTGGGCGGCGTCAGCGCCGCGCGAGGGTTGGCCAGACGATCCTGAACTCCTTGCGGAGATAGAGGAATCCTGGATGGAGCCGTGGGGAGATCGGCGGATAGAGCTGGTGCTCATCGGTCAGCACCTCGATCAAGAACAGATCAAGGCATCGCTTAACGAGTGCCTCCTCACCGATGAGGAATTGGCCGCCGGTCCGGCAGTTTGGGATGCGTGGGACGACCCGTTCAGCGCTTGGAATGATAGCGACGCATTGGCTGAAGAAGGTGAATAGTGGCAATGCGCGACTGGTAAAATAAAAAGGGGTAAAATCAAAAGGGACGGGAGTCATATTATAAAATCAAAAGGGACGGGAGTCATATTAAACGATTCCCGTCCCTTTATTATTCGCCCATTTATAATTACCCGACGAACGGGCGATCGGCTCGATCGATGGGTCCCCCTGGCTTCATGGACGCGGAGACCTCGATAGGATGGTTATTTCGAGCGTCTAACAAAATGGCAGCAGAGAGGGAGGCCGTCCCATTTTTCTGGGCGGCCCTCGTAAAATAGGACCGTCCCCAGCCATCTTGATAGATGCTTTTAATCGTCGAGAGTTGATGCGTCGCGCCAAGGGGGCTACACTCATGGCTCAGCGTTGCCGCTTATGTCTTGCCCACCGCCGGAGACTCGATCATGCGTTCGTTCGGTTTTGTCCTGCTCGTTGCCGCTTTGTTTGCCTCAAAAGCCATTGGCGCCGAACCGGCTAAAAAGCTCCGCGTTGGTCTGATCGGGCTCGATACATCGCATGTGGTCGCGTTCACCAAGGCGATCAAGAATCCGAAATACGATGAGCTGAAAGGGCTCGACGTCGTCGCGGCATTTCCCGGAGGGAGCCCCGACATCCCGGCCAGCGCCGATCGACTCGAAGGCTTCACGAAGACGCTCCGGGAGTTGGGCGTCGAGATCGTCGACTCGATCGACGCGTTGCTTCCCAAGGTCGATGCCGTGATGCTGGAGAGCGTTGACGGTCGCCCGCACTTGGCGCAGGCCAAGCCGGTGATCGCCGCGAAGAAGCCGCTGTTCATTGACAAGCCGATGGCCGCCTCGTTGGCCGACGTGCTCGAAATATTCCGGCTGGCCAAGGCGAACAACGTGCCGGTGTTTTCCAGTTCGTCGTTGCGTTTCAGCCCGGGCATTATTGGCATGCGCAACGATCCCAAGATTGGCGAGGTGCGTGGCTGCGACGCCTACAGCCCGTGCTCGCTCGAACCGCATCACCCGGACCTATTTTGGTACGGTGTCCACGGGGTCGAGACGCTGTACACGATCATGGGAGCGGGCTGCACGACAGTCACGCGCGCAACCACGCCCGAGACCGACGTGGTGACCGGCACGTGGCGCGACGGGCGGATTGGCACTTATCGCGGTTTGCGAGGCAAGAGCGGCTATGGCGCGACCGTATTCGGGACCAAGGGGATTGGGCCGAGCGGGTCGTACGGCGGCTACGAGCCGTTGTTGGTCGAGGTGGCCAAGTTCTTTATCAGCGGCAAGTCACCCATCGCCGAGGAAGAAACGATCGAGCTGTTTGCGTTCATGGAAGCGGCCGACGAGAGCAAGCGGCAAGGCGGCGCGCCGGTGAGCATCGAGAGCGTGATCGCCAAAGCCAAGTCGCGTGGGTCGACGCCGTAACGCTTAGGCACCGCGCAGGCGAGTTGCTACCACTTCCGAGCACGCTGAGCATTCAGGTGCAGACGGCTTAGATCTGGTAGTTGACGTCGCCGTCGATCAGGTCTTTCTGATCGGCCTTGTAGCGGAGCTTGGGTTTTTCGAGCACGACGGTTGTGTGCGGTTCGACGCTGCGCGTAATCCAGACACTCGACCCGATGACCGAGTCGTGACCGACGACCGTGTTGCCGCCGAGGATAGTGGCGTTGGCGTAAATGACGACTCGATCTTCGATGGTCGGATGTCGTTTTTGGCCGCGGACGAGGTTTCCATCGCCATCGGTCGCGAAGCTTAGCGCGCCGAGCGTGACACCTTGGTACAGTTTGACATGCTGGCCGATCTCGCACGTCTGACCGACGACAACCCCCGTGCCGTGGTCGATAAAAAAGTATCCACCAATTTGTGCGCCCGGATGAATATCGATGCCGGTCTTGCTGTGTGCCCACTCGGTCATCATCCGTGGGATGAGCGGAATATCGAGTTCGTACAATACATGGGCGAGTCGATAAACCGTGATTGCCTCTAAACCCGGGTAGCAGAACACGATTTCGTCGGGTGTGCGGACGGCCGGGTCGCCATCGAACGCGGCTTGCACATCGGTGGCCAACACGCGCCGCAGGTTGGGCAATTGTTCGAGAAAGCTGATGGCCTTGGCCTGGCCGAGGGCCTCGAAGTCTTCTTCCTCGTGGCGGCCTCGCGTGATCCCCGCCTCGTGACGCAGGGCGCGGGCAATTTGCTCCGTCAGCTTGTCGTGCAGCCGATCGACCAAATCGCCCACATGATACTCGACATTGCCGCTGTGCAACTTCTCTCGACGGCGATAGCCGGGAAACAGAATCTCGCGAAGGTCGTCAATAATGCTCACGACCAGATCGTAATTCGGCAGCGGGCAGTGCCCGAGGTGATTGATCGTCGTCAGCTCGTGATAGGTTTCGACGATCCGGCGCGTGAGTTCGGGAAGCTCTTCTTTTTTGCGGAAATCGGTGGCCATCGATCGGTTTGCCCGACGCCGCGGGGCGTCAAGCTTCTCCGTGTTGGGGGCAAAATGAGGTCTTTCGTTCGCAGCGACACAACCGCTTTGCGTCGACGAACTGCCGCGCGCCAAGCGCTCAGCCCGTGACGGGCTAGACGGGCCAACAACACAGGCAGCCGGAGCAATCGGCGGCGGTCCACAGCGCCCAACGCTGTTGGCGATGAGCGGCCACGGTCGCAAGGGTTGGCAACATTGCCCACATGGCGGCTTCAAACCTCATCGAACTTGAGTCACACGAGCCACACTCACTGCATGCGCTCATCGTAGGGAGCGCCATCACCACAATCAAGCTTCCTGTTAATCACTTCGGTCTACAGCGTGGCGTGAGTTTACCGAAAATACCTGGCTCACCACCCGAGCGGCGGAGCCACGCGACTAGCATGCCGGTGCTAGCGGTCGTCGATCGACCGTCGCTGCGCCGGTACCACTCTCGCAGCTTGCTTGAACTGTCGTCAGGCGACCGAGAGCGCTCGCAGGCCATTCGTTTCTGGTGATTTACTCGAAAACGGGTGCTTGGGCCCGTTGGTGAGATGCTCTAAATATAGCCGCGGAGCATGCGCAACAGCCAATCGCCGCCAAGGACCAGGCACAGCAGGATGAGCAGCACAAGCTGGTCACCCAGATGCAGCGTGCGACGTTCGTCGACCTCGGCGACCGGATGCTTTTCGATCGTCGGCCAAGTACGTTCGTCCGTGGGATCGATGACTTGTCCGCCGGTATGCGACGCGATGCGAGTGAGCGCGGCACGATCGGCACCCAAGTCGTCGAGTTCGCCGCGCGCGGTCGTGGCTTCGAGCACGGTCGATGCTTCAGCGACGACTTGGCCGTCGACCGTGGCGGCGAGCGACACGCGATAACGGCCCGGCGCCACGGCGTCGAATTGAGTGGAATACTGATCAGGCTCGGTCGCGTCAGCCGTGAACGAAATGGGCAGGCGGCGTTGATCGGGGAGCACCACCGCCCCTTCGAGCTTCAGCCCATCGGCGATGATCGCCGAGGCGTCGGCCACGAGGGTCACTCGACTGCCGGTTTCGTAGTGCGTGCGATCGGCTTGTAACCACAAACCGGCGGCCGACACGCGGCGCGGCGTCAACGCCCGCAACGCTTGTTGCCAGAACTTGCCATGCAGCGTACGACCGTCTTCGTCGCTCGGGGTGAGCGTGTGCCATTTCCACAGCGCGTCGGTGGCGACGAACAACACTCGGCCGCGCCCGACGGTCTGTTCGGCCAACACAATCAAGCGGCCCGAAGCATTGGCTTCCGACGCCGCTTCGACCAACACGTTGGCCGCCGGGCGCTTGCGGAGCGCGGCGTACACACGATCGATGGCGGGCAAGCGGCCGCCGTTGGCCGCGCTGACGGCGGCGAACAAACCGCTGCGCGCACCCTCGGGCGTAAGCTGGATATCCAGCGGACCTTCGAGCGGATAGCCCGACGTGGTCAATAGTTCCACGGGCAACAGCGCGTGCAACTCAGGCGACTGGACCAACTCGCCCAGCGCCGGTCCTGCCACGACGATCAGCGACTTGCCCCCTTCAATCACCGCGTCGGCCACCGCCTCGCTAAGTCCCGATGGCCAGCGTGACGGCCGAACGTCACCCAACACCAGGACATCGAACCAATCGAGCTCGGCGCGGCTCTGAGGAAAGCTGCCCAAGGTCACGCGTCGTTCGGGCTCACCCACCTGCATGAACGAACCGGCTCCGCGCGCGAGCATCGCCGTGAGATTAAAACTCGGATCATCCTCAAGCACGCGCCGCAGATACTTGAACTCCCAGCGCCAGCGGTCCTCGAGCACCAGGACTTCGATCTTGTCGTCGACCACCTGCACATTGACGCCGTGCCTGGGTGCAACGGCCGGGTTGGGAACGACGCCCGGCGATTGCAAGGCGAACTCATAACGCTTCCAGCCCGGTTCGCTAGGACGATAGACGATTTTGACATGCTGCTCGCCCGAGCCGAGCGCGACGTCCTGGGTGAGTACGCTCTGGCCATCTTCAAACAGCGTGAGAGTCTGCCGCGGTTGAGGATCTTGGCCACTCGCAATCGTCACGACAAATTGTGTTTCGGAAGCGAGCAGGACCCGCGAGGCGGTTTGCACCTGCGTCACGGTTGGGACGTTCGTGGAAGCGGCGCGTTGCTCACCGGCAATGAGCACATCGATCACCGTGCCGGTGCCGAGGGCCGCTGCGACGAGGTCGTCGGTGCCGCGATCTTGCCCATCGCTCACGAGCAGCACGCGACGCGGCGGCAGCATGAGAGCTTGGTCCGTCGCTTCGGCGGCGAGCACCTCCAGGGCTGACTTCAGAGCATTGGCAAAATCGGTGGTGGTCCCGCGCGGCTCAAGGCCGTTCAACGCGTCGATCGTCACGGGGCGCGCGCGTCGATCGAACGTAAACCACTGCACGCGATAATGCTCTTCGAGCGCCTCGACGAGCTTGCCGCGCTGCAAGGCCGCCACGGCGCTGGCCAGCCGCGAGGGACCGTCGCCATCGCCATCGATTTGACCCATGCTCTCGGAGGTGTCGAGCAACACGAGTAGCTCGGGTGGATGCTGGACCGCGCGCAAGTACGAGATCACGGGCTGCACCAGGCAGGCGGTAAACAGCAACACCGCCACGATGCGTGCCACGCCCAGACCGACCACCCAACGTCGCGGCACCTGCTTGCGCAACAAGAGTTTCGCTCCCCACACGACGAGGCCGAGCAGGCTCGCGACCACGAGCGCGATCGCCCAGCCGCTGAGCAATGGATACCAGTCGATCGTAAGGTGACGCATCATGGGCAGCGATCAGAGCGTGGGAGCATTGGAGAGCGGAGTGCCGTTCGGTTCGACGCCGCTGAACTCAGTGGGGGGCGACGGTCGCCGCACGATCGACGTGGCGAGCGGCGGATTCATCTGTGGGCACAGGCGATGCACGAGCAGGGTCTCGACCATGAACACCAAGGCCGCGAGGAGTATCGCCCAGGTAACGAGCGACGCGCGGTTGTCGAGTGCGGGCGTGTTGAGCGAGTCGCCGTTGACGAGTTCGCATGTCGCTTCGCGCCACCAAGCACGTTGCAACTCGTGATCGATCGGCGTGACGACGCTGTCGCCGCGACTCACTTGCACGGTGAACAGAGTCTCGTGCGCGGCGACCCCACCGTGGCGGACGTGATACACGCCCGGCAGATGAGGCGGCGCAAGACTCAATCGCGTGCCCGTCTGCGTCGTCGTGATCGTGGGAGTGCGCGTGGCCGCATCGGGACCTACCAGCGTGAGCGATTCCTCCTCGGCCAACCGCGGCAGAGTGAGCGTGATCGCTCGATCGGTCGTGAACGAACGTTGCAGCACGCCGCCGGAGAGATGATTGAGCAGGCGGTCGACCAGCGGCACGAAACTCTTGCGGCGCGGCAAATCGCTCCACGCATCGTCGAGCGTGAGGTTGAACAGCACGACTTTGCCCATGCCGACGGGATGATCGATGATCGCGGGGGAACCAGCGATCGTCGCCAGCACCGTTGCGCCCTCGGCGACCGGCCCAGCGAAGCGATAGTATGAACGCACGCCGACTTGCGCAAGATCGCCGAGCACGGGATCGAACAAACCGCTGAGCAGCGGGTGATTCCACGCCAGGCCATCGAGCGCGGCTAGGCCGCCGACCGACTGCGGCACGTCGACCACGCTGCCGAGCCGGCCTGGCAGCAGGCTGCGCGTGCGATCGAGCGGGTCGATCAGTCGCTGATTGCAGAACGCGACGTCGACGTTGGGCCCGAGAAATAGTCCCAACCCCAAGCCGTGTCGCACGCGCTCGACAAGTTGGTCGACGACCACATCGGACAGCTCCGCGACATCGCCGCACACGACGACATCGACCGAGGCGAAATCGCTCGGTTGCACCTCGTTGTATCGCTTGGCAACGACCTGAATCGGCTGTTGAGACGAGGCGAGCGATAGGATCGCGGAGCGCAATGCGAAGCCGGGCGCCGCGGCGCTGCCGAGCCGATTGCGTCCCTCGATCACGAGCACGTCGAGCGCCGCATCTTGATCGAGCGAGAGATACCAACGATCGTCGCTCGGCAACGCATCGGGCGGATCGAGCACGACCTCGCATGCTTTGCCACGCGGGTCAAAATCCGCCCTCAGCTCGAACCGCACCAGGGTTGGCAGGTGCGGGTCGAGCGTGACCGTTTGCGATCGTTCGTTCAGCCCCGTCGCGCCGAGCAAACGGACCGAGCGTTCGCCGCCGACGCCACTGGCGCGCAGTTGCACATCGATCGCGGCGCTCTCGCCCTGCTCGGCCGACACAAACCGCGCGTCGGCGACCCAGCCGTTCCGCGCGCCGCGCTCGGCCACGTTGACGATCGTCGTATCGACGAGCGCGGGAAACTCGGCCAAGAACGACTCGATCGCATCCGCTCGCCAGCTTCCCTGGTGACTGTCGGTCACCACGAGCAGTTCGATTCGCGCCTCTGGCCGACGTCGAGTAAGCAAGACCCGCACCAACTCAAGTGCCTCGTCAAGATGCGTGTCGGCGGACTCGGCCACGAGTGGGGCGAGCTTGGGGATGTGTTGTTCGCCGCCGGGGGCCGGTGCTCCGAGCAACTTGGCGCTCACGCCGACCGTGATGAGCGCCGTGCGATCGGCGACCCCGCCACTCGAAAGCAGCTTGGCCGCCGCGAGCTTGCCGGCGTCGAGCGGCGTGGGGCGGTCGTTCACCTGATAGCCCATGCTGCGGCTCGTGTCGAGGATCACGAACCGCTCACGGGGACCAGTGGCGGCGTGTTGGTCGAGGAACGGTTTCGCCGCCGAGAGCACCAGCAGCACGATGAACGCGGCCCGCAGCAAAAACAACAGCAACTGATGCCAGCGAAACCGGCGCGACAACCGCTGTTGTGTCAGATGCAGCCAGCGGAGCGAGCTGAACGGCGTCTGTCGCACCTTGCGCGGCTTGAGTAGATGCACGATGATCGGAATCGCCAGCAGCGACAGTCCGAACAAGGCCGACGGTGTCAAAAAGGTTAGCATCAAGGGTGGTGCGACCAGCAGTCGCCTGTCGAGTTATTTGCGAATCTTGGCGCGGCGGTTCAAATAGGCCGCGAGGGCTTGCTCGTACGGCTGAGCGGTGTCGATCGGGTGATAGCTCGCGCCCATCTCGAGTAGTCCCTGGCGGTAGAACGCGGCGAGCGACTCGATACGCTCCAAATACGCTGCCCGCACGGCGACCGGATCGATCTCCAACTCTTCGTCCGTCTCCAGATCGCGGAACAACGTCGCGCCGTCGAACGGAAACCGCAACTCGGCCGGGTCTTGCACGTGGAACACGATCACGTCGTGGCGGCGGCTGGCCAACAATCGCAACGCGCGCAAGGTCGCCTCGGGCTCGTCGATCAAATCGCTGATGACGACCACCAAGCCGCGTCGCTTCAGTCGCTGCGAGATCGCTTGCAGACTGAGCGGGATGTTGGTCTTGCCGGTCGGGGCGTGCTCGATCATCGCCTTCATGAGTTGTCGCAGATGCGTGCGTCGGCAACGAGGTTGCACGAACACGCCCGGCGACGCGCCGAACATCGCCAAGCCCGCCGCGTCCTGCTGTCGGAGCATTAAATACGTCAAACACGTCGCCAAGAAGCAGGAGTAATCCCACTTGGTGAGCGCGCCCGTGCCGAAACCCATCGAGGCCGAGCGGTCCAGCAGAATCGTGCAACGAAGGTTCGTTTCCTCCTCGAACCGCTTGACGTAGTAATGATCGGTGCGAGCGTACAGGTGCCAGTCGATGAACTTCAGGTCGTCGCCCGGAACGTATTCGCGATGATCGGCAAACTCGACCGAGAAGCCATGAAACGGGCTCTTATGCAGGCCGTTGATGAATCCCTCGACGACGACGCGCGCCAACAGCGGCGAGAAGCCGACCCGCGCCAAGATGGCCGGATCGAAGTACCGTTGCGGATTGGCATCGGTCATGCCCGTGGTCGTAACGACCGGTCCATCGCGGTCGATCAGGGCCCGGCGCAGTTTTGCGAACAGTTCGCGTGCCTGCGGCCCGAGTCGAGGTAGCCAAACATTTTGTGGCGAAGCAGCAGGCATAGTGCAACGGACAAATCCAAA
>CAZZBK010000116.1:0-19744 GCA_964652155.1 uncultured Planctomycetaceae bacterium
GGCTCAAAATCGCATCGGGGAGACGTCGGGCTTGATCGGGAGATGTTCGCATGGGCGATGGTGCAGAGCCGCCGGCATGCGCGACGTACCGTCGCTAACGCCGAGGGATAATGTTGGAGGGAACGGCGACCGCTTCGCCACGATCGGCGGCAGAGCCGCCGGCTTGGGGTCTGAATCGAAACACCAAACACCAAACACTCTCCCCCAACTCGTTCTCTTCTTTATCGTCGAATCAAACTCGCGGCGACGAGTTGGCGATAATACTCGATCGAGCGTTCCAAGCCATCACGGAACGACACACGCGGCTCGAAGCCCAACGCCTGCCGTGCTTGGGTGATGTCGGCCATGCTCTCACGAATGTCGCCCATGCGCGGCGGAGCATGGATCGGTTCGATCGATGATCCGAGCAACTCATTGAGCGTGTCGAGCAACTCGATCAGACTGTGTGAGCGACCGCTGGCAATGTTGAACACCTGACCCGATACGCCCGGCGCGTCGGCCGCGAGCAAATTACCCTGGGCAACATCACTCACGAACGTAAAGTCGCGCGACTGCATCCCGTCGCCGTACACCGTGGGTCGCTGCTCCGACAAAATTGCTCGCAAGAACAAAGGGATGACCGCCGAGTAGGGGCTGTCCGGATCTTGTCGCGGGCCGAAGACATTGAAGTACCGCACGACGACCGTCTCGACGGCGCGCATGGCGGCGTAGGCCTGGCAGTAGAGTTCGCCCGAGAGCTTGGCGGCACCGTAAGGCGAGAGCACGTTGGGCAGATCGCTTTCGCGTTTGGCGCTGGTGGGGCGATCGCCATACGTGGCCGCGCTGCCGGCATAGACGACGCGCCGCACCCCGGCGCGCCGAGCTTGTTCGAGCACGTTGAGCGTGCCGGTGGCGCAGGCAGCGTGTGAATCGAGCGGCCGATCGATCGACAACGGCACGCTGGCCAGCGCCGCCTCGTGAAACACGCAATCGACGCCGTGCATGGCATCGGCCACGGCGCAAGGATCGGTCACATCGCCGCGCACGACCTCGATATCGGGCAAGAACGGGCCGAGGTTTTCGAGCTTGCCCGTCGAAAGATTGTCAAGCACGCGAACGTCATCGCCGCGCGCGACCAAGGCTTCAACGATATGCGAGCCGATAAAACCGGCTCCACCGGTGACTAAAAACAGGCGACGGGGCATGGGAGTTTACGCTCGGTGATGGCAATAGGGGGGGGCGAGGTCGGGGAGCGGGGGAGCTGAGGGGTGGAGGAGTATCAAGAGACGTTGCTCCACGATTCCTTCTCTCCGCGGCCCCTCGACTCCTCGGCTCATCCATTCGTGCTACGAAATCGACGACACAATCCTAGCATTTTCGTGAGTTCCGGACCTACGCCGGACTGAGGTTTACGAGATTTGCTTGTAACGGTTATGCTGGGAGCGCCGCTGAAGTTCTTCCCTTTTTTTCGGTGTTGGGCCATGAGCAAGTACGTATGGCTGTCGGTTGTCGCGTGGAGCTGCGTCGGCGGTTGGGGGATGGCCCAAGAGTTTTGCCTGTTTAACAAGGTGTTCGTCGGGCAAGAGACGGTTGCTAGCACGACGATCTTTCGGGCGGGACGCGTGTACGACGTGCTCGATACGCCCTCCGAGGTCATTATCTTCGATCCACCTCGCAATCGGTTCGTGATCCTCGACTCGACGCGCAAGGTGAAAACCGAGTTGACCACCGATCAGGTCGATGCGTTTTGTCAGCGTATTCGCGCCGAGGCGCTGACGACCAACGATCCGCTGGCCCAGTTTCTCGCGGCACCCAACTTCGATGAGTCGTACGATGACAGCACGGGCGAACTGACACTGAGTAACCCTTGGCTGACCTACAAAGTGAAAACCGTTGCCCCGCAATCACCGGAGATGGCGCGGCAATATTTTGCGTATGTGCAGTGGCAAACTAAGCTCAATACGGCGTTGCGGGCCGGTTCTTTGCCGCCATTTGCTCGCGTGGCTCTGAACACGGCCTTGGAGAACCGAGGCCGAATTCCGGTCGAAGTGCACGTCACGCGACAGAACCCGCAGGTGTCGCGCAAGCCGATCACGTTGCGTAGCGAGCACCGCATTCAGACGCGGATATTGGCCTCCGATGCGTCTAAGGTGGATGAGGCCGACCGGCACTTGGCCACGTTTGCGGCGCTGAGTTTGATCGAATTTCAGCGGCGCGAATTGAGCACGTCGCAAGGGCCGTCGAAGAGCCCTGCCGGCGTAAAGTAAAATCTCTTTTGCCACCATTCTCTCGTTGGCAAAATCGGCATATCGCGGCACGTAGCCTGCCCGCGAATTAATTTGGCTTGTTTGCCGATATCTAACATTGCCCTCATTCTCGCCAGTTTACTTAGGCGGTAAATCTACTCTATTTTGGCGATACTTCCCTAACAGGAGTCCCTTCCAGTGATGACGGACGAAATCACGGAAATTATTTCCATTGATGAGCTTAGGAACTTTGTGAACAAGACGTTATGCGAACATGAACAACTAGAACTTGGGGCATTTCGATTGCACGAGCGGATTCTCGTGCGGAGTGGTCGGCCGTGCGGCATGCACTTTACCATTTGCGGTCCGAGGGCGGTGACGTTCTCGGCGATTTGGGAGACCGAGCGTCATACCGTGCTTTTTTACGGCTGCAACGGCGAACGATTTCATCGAACGCAACTTTCGGTCACACATCAACTTGTGAATGAATTTGCGACGATCCAGTGAGATTTCGCTTGACCTAGAACGACTCGATTAGTATACATAAATACACTTAAACTCACACACGGAGGTGTTTCATGCTGGTTCTCTCACGGCGAGAAAGTGAACGGATTAAGTTGGGCGATTCGATTGTTGTCACGGTGGTGCGCGTGGCCGGCGATCGAGTTCGGCTTGGCATCGAAGCCCCGGCGGACATGCTGGTGCTGCGAGAAGAGTTGGAGCCTGGTCAGCTCCGTCGGGAGCTATCGGCCGGAAAATAGGCCGTCGTTCTTCAGATTGGCTGTTCCGCGCGGACCTGCCCAGTTGGCAAGCTGGGCAGGTCCGCTTTTTATTCATAAGAATTTGTTTAACTGACCTTTGACTTTGGATCGATCAGGCATTAATGTCATATCCAAGTTGGTCAGTTTGGCGACATGCGTAGATCGTGTGCGCTAAGCTGCCTTGGTATTTTGCTGCTGAAGGCGTAACCAATGGCCCGCAGTTGACAAATACCCGTACCGGTGCTCGCGCGAAAGCTGCTAGCATCAGCCCGCCCGATCGAACCTGCCTTTGTCAAACCACCTGCCTACTTTGCCTCTCATCGGAAAAAGGGAGTCTGCTATGAGTTTGTTGCATCCTGATCGACGTAGCTTTTTGACGGTCGGCGCGCTTGCCGGCGTCGGCATGACGTTGGCGGATTTCTTTCGCGCTCGCGAAGTCTTTGGTGCCAAGAAGGATTACGACTTCATTCCGGCCAAAGCCAAGAGTGTGATTCATATTTACCTGCCCGGTGGCATGGCTCACCAAGAGTCGTTCGATCCGAAGCCGTTTGCTCCGATCGAGTATCGCGGCGACCTCAAGCCGATTGCCACGAAGGTGGCTGGCTCGCAATTCTGCGAAACGTTGCCCAAGACCGCCCAGGTTGCCGACAAGATCGCCGTCATCCGCTCGATGACCCACGGCGAAGCGGCTCACGAGCGCGGCACGCACAACATGTTCACCGGCTACAAGCCGAGCCCCGCTCTGCAATATCCGAGCATGGGGAGCGTGGTCAGCCACGAGTACGGCCCGCGCAACAATTTGCCCCCTTACGTGTGCGTGCCGAACGTGCCGAACGAGTTTGCCAACAACGGCTACCTCAGTTCGTCGTTCGCGCCGTTTGCGTTGGGCAGCGACCCGGCCAGCGGCGGATTCCAGGTGCGCGACTTGTCGCTGCCGCAAGGCGTTGACGATAGCCGCTTCACCCGTCGCCGCACGGCGCTCGACGCGGTCAATGCCTACTTTGCTCGCAAGGAAAAGTCCGATGCCCTCAAGGCTATGGACACGTTCTACGATCGGGCTTACAGCCTTGTCAGCTCGAAGGACGCCCGCGAAGCATTCAACATCAATGCCGAGAGCGAGAGTGTTCGCGACGCTTACGGCCGCAACACGGCTGGTCAGCGGATGCTGATGGCTCGCCGCTTGGTTGGCGCGGGCGTTCGCTTTGTCTCGCTCACCTACGGTGGTTGGGACATGCACACCGGCATTACCAATGGCATGAAGCGACAACTGCCCGAGTTGGATCAGGCCTTCTCGGCCTTGATTCTCGACCTCGAACGGCACGGCATGCTCGACGAGACGCTGGTGATGATCAGCAGCGAATTCGGCCGCACCCCGAAGATCAACGCCACCGCGGGTCGCGATCACTGGCCCAAGGTGTTCAGCGTCGTGTTGGCTGGCGGCGGTATCAAGGGTGGCGTGCATTACGGCACCAGCAACGCCACGGCCAGCGAGCCGGAAGACGATGCGGTCAGCCCGCAAGACTTGGCCACGACCGTTTACCACCAGATGGGCATCATCGCCGACAAGGAATTGATGGCCCCGGGCGATCGTCCGATCGAGATCGTCGACGGCGGTCAGGTCATCAAGGCCTTGGTTTCGTAGTCGATGGGTGCAAAATGCGTTGGCCGCGCTCTAGACGCCCGGCGACGCCTGATTACTCTGGAAATAGCCACCCCACCCGGCACAACATGCTGCCGGGTGGGGATTTCCATATAAATTCTGGCGCGAGAGTGTAAGATAGTTGGCAAGCATGGGCTGCAATGCAGATCCGAGCGTGCCGACACCCCGCCGCTGCGATCGTCCTGCATGATCGCCCCCACCTTCCCCACCTAGAACGTTTCGCCGAGGCAATCATGGCGCAAGCTCTCTGTCGTTTCCGTCGCTTCTTTCGCGGTCTCGCGTTCTTAGTCGCGCTCGGCTCGTTGGCCGTCACGACCTGGGCCGTGAATCCGACCCTCGGTTCGCTCGCTCCGTACGGAGCGCGTCGCGGCGGCGAGGTGGTCGTCTCGGCCAGCGGCGCTCGGCTCAAGGACTTCCAGGGCGTGTTGCTCTACTATCCCGGCATCACGTACAAAAAGCACGCGGTGGTCAACGACGGCAAAGTCGACATCACGTTCGACATCGCTCCCAACTGCCGCTTGGGCAATCATGCCATTCGGCTCCTGACCAACACAGGCATCTCCAACTTGCAGTTGTTCTCGGTCGGCGCATTGGAAGAGACTGAAGAGAAAGAGCCCAACAACGAATTCGACAAGCCGCAAGAAATTAAGCTCGATGTGACAATCAACGGCACGACCGCCGTCGAAGACATCGATTACTTCTCGGTCGAGGCCAAGAAGGGGGAACGCATCTCGGCCGAGGTCGAGGGGATTCGACTCGGGCGCGCCAACTTTGACCCTTACGTGGCCATCTTCAATGACGAGCGTTTTGAGTTGAGCGGTTCCGATGACTCGGCACTGCTGTGGCACGATTCGGTGGCCAGCATTGTGGCCCCGGCCGATGGCAAGTACATCGTCGCCGTGCGAGAGAGTTCGTTTAATGTGGCGGGCGCGTATCGATTGCACATCGGGCGTTTTCCCCGTCCGCTCGGTGTGATGCCCGCAGGAGGCAAGCCGGGCGAAAAAGTTGAACTGACGTGGCTCGGCGACCCGTCGGGGCCCATCAAGCAAACCGTCACGCTTCCGAAAGAGCGCGAGCCCTACTCGTGGATTTTCTCGCCGGATAAGAATTTCACGCCGGTCTTTGCGCAAGACGCCAAGGGCACGGCCCCCTCGCCACAACTCTTCCGTCTCGACCAACTCAGCAATACCCTTGAGGTTGAGCCGAACAACGACGTCGAGACGGCCACGCTCTGCCAAGCACCGGGAGCTTGCAACGGCATTATCAACCAAGCCGGCGACGTCGATCACTTTAAGTTCACGGCCAAGAAAGGGGACTCCTTCGGGATCACGGTTCGGGCCCGTTCGCTCGGCTCGCCGCTCGACTCGGTGTTGACCGTCCGTCGTGGTGCGGCCAGCATGGGCTCGAACGACGATACCGGCAGCCCCGACAGTTACATGCGGTTCAATGCCCCGGCCGATGGCGAATACACGCTGGCCGTCAACGACCTGCTCAAGCAAGGCGGCCCGCAGCATTTTTATCGGGTTGAAATTGCTCCGATCGAACCGGCCCTTGCATTGGGCCTGCCCGAGCGGATTCAGTACCAGGATGTGACCACCTCGCTGCCGCAGGGCAACCGGATGGCGTTCATGGTGAGTGCCTCGCGCCGCGATTTTGGCGGCGATGTGAAGCTCGACTTCAAGAACCTGCCCAAGGGAGTGAGCTTTGAAACCGTCGACATGCCCGGCAATCAGACGATGGTTCCGGTGCTCATGACCGTGACCGCCGATGCACCGCTGGCTGGTCACTTGGTCGATGTGGTTGGCACATCGCTGGACCCCAAGGTCTCGCTCTCAGGGCATCTGTTGCAAGAGTCGCAGCTTGTTCGCGGCAATAACAACCGGCCGGTGTTCACGCACTCGGCTTATGCGATGGCGACCAATGTGGTCGAAAAGGTCCCGTACTCGATCGAAGTTGTCGAACCGAAAGTTCCCCTGGTGCGCAACGGCTCGATGGCCCTGAAGGTCCGCGCCAAGCGCACGGGTGACTTCAAGGGTCCGATCGCGGTGCGGATGCTTTACAATCCGCCTGGCGTGGCTGCCCAGGGGGGCGTATCGATCGCCGAAGGGCAGAGTGAAGCCGATATTTTGATGACCGCCAACAGCAATGCTGACATTCGCTCGTGGAAGATCGCCATCATTGGCGAGGCAAACCCCGGTGACGGAAACGTGATGGTCTCATCGCAATTGGCCAAGCTCGACGTAGCCGACGCTTACTTCACGTTTGCCTTCAAGCCGGGTGCCGCCGAGCAAGGCAACGAGGGCAACTTGGTCGTGACCATCAATCACAACACCGAGTTTGCGGGCAAGGCCAAGGTCGAGTTGGCGGGCCTCCCCGCCGAGGCCACGAGCGAGCCGCTCCAGTTCGACAAAGACACGGAGCAGATTGTGTTCAACATCAAGACCACGGCCAAGACCCCGCCCGGCAAGCACAAGTCGCTCGTCGTCAAGGCCGTGGTCACGCTCAACGGCGAGCCGATCGAGCATACGATCGGACCGACCGAGTTCCGGGTCGACACGCCATTGCCTCCGAAGCCTGTGGCTGCCAACAAGCCCGCCACGGCTCCGGCCGCAGCCGCTAACCCGGTCGCCGCCGCGAAGCCAGCGGTTGCCAAGCCATTAAGCCGCCTGGAGCAATTGCGTCAGGGGAAAGAAACCGCCCCGGCCGCAGCGCAACAACAGCAGCAAAAGTAGTCCCGATCACATCCCACTCCATCGATCTCAATAGCCATGCGATATTTGACCAAGGAGACGACCGTGAAACGCTACGGACGGTCCATGCTAACGATCCTCGTCACGCTCGGTGCGGCCACCCTGGCCCAAGCCGCGACGGCGAAGCTCGAAGTCTTCCCGCCAAACGTGAATCTCAGCACCAGTCGCGATCAGCAACGGGTCATTGCCGTGGCCACGCGTCCCGATGGCGTAACGCTGGATGTGACGGCAAAGGCGCAATGGAAGCTCGCCAATCCGTCGCTGGCCAAGATCGACAAGCACGCCTTGTACCCAGTAGCTGATGGCGAGACGACGCTCGAAATCAGCTACGAGGGGCACACGGTCTCGATTCCCGTCAAGGTAGCCGACGCCAAGGTCGATCGTCCCATCAGCTTCACGCTCGATGTGATGCCGGTGTTCATGCGAACCGGTTGCAACACCGGCAGTTGCCACGGCGCGGCGCGCGGCAAAGACGGCTTCATGTTGTCGCTCTTCGGCTACGACGCCGCTGGCGACCACATGCGTCTGACGCACGAAATTGGCTTCCGCCGCATTAACCTCGCCCTGCCGGCCGAAAGCCTGTTGCTCGAAAAAATCGACGGCAGCGTGCCGCACACCGGCGGCAAGCGAGTCACCAAGGGGGATGAGTATTACACCTCGATGTTGCGCTGGCTCGAGGCGGGCGCTCCGAACGACGTGACCACCGCGGCCAAAGTCGAACGGCTCGAAGTCTATCCCAGCCAGGTCGTGCTCGAAGGTGAAGGGGCCACCCAGCAAATCATTGCCCGCGCCATCTATAACGACGGCACCGACCGGGACGTGACCGGCTTGGCCTCGTTCATGTCGAACAACGACAACTCCGGAGCGATCAGCGTCGATGGCGTGATTACGGCCGGCGCTCGGGGCGAGGCCTTCTGCACATCCCGCTTCGACACCTTCACCGTCGGCATGCAGGCGCTGATATTGCCCAAGAACGTGCAATACGCGCCCCCGGCGAGCAAGCCGATCAACTACATCGACGAACTCGTCGACGCCAAGCTCCGCAAACTGCGGATTTTGCCCAGCGATCTCTGCAACGACGAGACGTTCCTGCGTCGCGTCACGATCGACATCACCGGCCTGTTGCCCACCGAGGACGAGTACCGGCAGTTCATCGCCGACAAGGACGCCAAGAAGCGCGCCAAGTTGGTCGATGAGTTGCTCTCGCGCAAAGAGTTCTCTGAAATCTGGGCGATGAAGTGGGCCGAGATTTTGCTCGTCAAGAGCAACAACAACCAGGTGAGCTACAAGAGCGTCTATCTGTATTCAAATTGGCTGACCTCGCAGATTTCAAACAACGTGCCGATTGATAAGATGGTGCAAGAACTGATCGGGTCGTCGGGCGGCACGTTCAAAACGCCCGCCACGAACTACTATCAGACCCAGCCCGATCTGCTCAAGCTGGCCGAGAACACCGCACAGGTGTTCATGGGCATTCGCACCCAGTGCGCCCAGTGCCATAACCATCCGTTCGATCGCTGGACGATGGACGACTATTACAGCTTTGGGGCATTCTTCTCGCAAATGGCGCGCAAGCCCAGCCAAGACTACCGCGAGACGATCGTTTACAACCGCGGCACCGGCGAAACTTCGAACCCGGTCACCAAGAAGGTGATGGCACCGAAATTCCTGGGTGGTCCCGTGCCGGAACTCAAGCCCGGTGACGACCGCCGAGCGGCGCTCGCCAAGTGGCTCGCCTCGCCCGAGAATCCGCTGTTCTCGACGAGCATTGCCAATCGCGTGTGGGAGCACTTCTTCGGCCTCGGCATTGTGCAACCGGTCGACGATATTCGCGTGACCAACCCGGCCACTAATCCCGAGTTGTTTGCCAAGTTGGGCGAACAACTCATCAAGTACAACTATGATTTCAAGCAGTTGGTTCGCGATATTTGCAACTCGAACACCTATCAACGCACGACGCTCCGCAATGCGAGCAACGAATCGGACGAAAAGAATTTCGCCCACTCGAATGTGCGCCGCATTCGGGCTGAAAGCTTGCTCGATTGCATCTCGCAGGTCACCGAATCGACGGAGAAGTATCGCGGCCTGCCCTTGGGAGCGCGCGCCGTGCAAATTGCCGACGGAGCCACCAGCAATTACTTCCTCACGGCCTTTGGCCGCTCGGCCCGCGACACCGTGTGTGCCGGCGACGTGAAGACCGACCCCAACTTGTCGCAATCGCTGCACCTGCTCAACGGCCCGACGCTCGAAGGCAAAATTCAGCGCGGTGCCGTGATCAAGAAAATGCTCGATGGCGGCAAATCACCGCAGGAAGTGGTCGAGACGCTGTACGTTCGTTGCTTGTCGCGCAAGCCCACCGGCGAGGAAGTTGCCACGGTGCTGCAAGCGGTCGAGATGGAAAATGATCGCCTCAAGGCACTTAACGACGTGTTTTGGGCGATCCTCAACTCGCGCGAATTTATTTTCAATCACTAATCCTGTCCTGTTCGCGGTTATCAGCCGCGGAGACTATCATGCTGCGTACATCGGTTGTTTGCCTGTTGGCCGTGCTGCTTGTTTCAGCCGCGCCTGTCTCGGCCCAAGAACAAAAGCCGGCCGACGGTGCGAAGAAACTCAACTATGCCGAGCATGTGCAGAGCATCTTTCGTGAACACTGCTACACGTGTCATAACACCGAACAAGCCAAGGGGGGCTTGGCCCTCGATAGCTTCGCAGCCACGATGAAGGGCGGTTCGGGCGGCGAGGTCGTGTTTCCGGGCGACTTGGAAAGCTCGCGGCTCTGGGCGTTGGTGGCTCATATCGAGTCCCCCAAAATGCCCCCGGAGCAAGACAAGCTGCCCGACGCCAAGCTCAACGTGATTAAGCAATGGATCCTCGATGGCGCGCTCGATAACGCCAACTCGAAGATCAAAACACAAAAGAAGCCCGCGTTGGAGTTGCAAGTCGGTGGCGGCTCGCAAAAGCCGGCCGGACCGCCTCCGATGCCGGTCGGGCTCACGCATGAGCCATTCGTCGTCACCCAACGACCGGGTGCCATCACCGCGCTCGCCGCCAGTCCGTGGGCTCCGCTCTTGGCCGTCGGCGGCCAACGTCAAGTGCTGCTCTATCATAGCGAGACCGCCGAGTTGCTCGGCGTGCTTCCCTTTCAGGAAGGGACTCCGTATGTCCTCAAGTTCAGCCGCAGCGGAACCGTGCTGCTCGTCGGTGGTGGACGAGGCGGTCAAAGCGGCAAGGTTGTGCTCTTTGATGTGAAAACCGGCAAACGATTGGCCGAGGTCGGTGACGAACTCGACGTCGTGCTCGCGGCCGATGTGAACGACGACCTGTCGATCGTCGCCCTGGGTGGCCCGCGCAAACTCGTCAAGTTGTTCTATGTTGCCGACGGCAGCGAAGTCTGCCCCCCCTTGCGTAAGCACACCGATTGGATTTACTCGATCGAGTTCAGCCCCGACGGCGTGTTGCTCGCCACGAGTGATCGCAGCGGCGGCTTGGTCGTGTGGGAAGGGGACAGCGGCCGCGAGTTCCATAACCTGACCGGCCACAAGGCAGGCGTGACCGACGTCAGTTGGCGATCCGACTCGAACGCTCTCGCCAGCGCGAGCGAGGACGGCAACGTCAAAATTTGGGAGATGGACAACGGCAAGGAAATCAGGAGCTTCCAAGGCTCGGATGGCCTGGGCGTGCTCGGTGTCCGTTTCGCCAAGGACGGTAAGCTTGCCACGGTCGGACGCAACAAGAAACTGCACTGGTTCGCCCCAGATGGCAAACTCATCAAGGCCTACGCGGGTTATGCCGACTTCACGACCGAAGTGGCCGTCACGTTCGATGGCAAGCGGCTTGTTGGTGGCGACTTGCTCGGCGAGTTGCGTGTGTTCGATGCCGAAGGGGACAAGCAAGTCGCGCAGCTCTCGGCGAATCCGCTGCCGCTCGACGCGCTCATCGCCCAGGAAGTTGAGAAGGCGGCCGCGGCCGAGAAGCTCGTGGCCGATTCGAAGACAGCCGAGCAGTCGGCTCAAGCCGCTTTGAGCACGCTCAAAGCCGCCAACGACAAGCTCGCTGCTGTTGCGGCCGAGATTACCAAGGCCGAGGCGACTCTGGCCCAGGCCAAGCAACAGGCGGAGAAGTTAGCGGCGGCAAATAAGCCAGCCACCGATAAATTTGCCGCGCTCAAGACCGCAGCCGACAAGGCCAAGCTCGAAGCAGATGACGCCGCGAAGCTCGCGGCTCAAAAAGCGGCAGCGGCAAAAGTTGCCGCCGATCAACTGGCCGCCGGCAAGAGTGAGCTGGATAAGCTGGCGCTGGACAAGACCGCTGCCGACAAGCTGCTGCAAGACGCGACCGCAACCGTCGAGCAGGCCAAGAAGAAGCTGGCGACGGACAAGACCGCGGCGGACAAGCTCGCGGCCGATAAAGCAGCCATCGAAAAGCGGGCCGCCGATGCCGCGGCAGCTACCAAGAACGCCCAGGAACAGGCCTCGGCCGCCAAGCTGCGTCTGGAGCGCCTCAAGGCCGAGAAGGCCGCGACGGACAAAAATCGCACGGCGCAGACCAGCGCCGCCAAGCCGTAATCGAACGCGCATTGAGTCCGCTGCTCTCCGCTAGCCATGCTGCGCATTGGCTCAACCGCCTCATCTGCGCAGCTTGGCCTCTTTTCGTGCTGGCATTGCCATCTGCTAGCGTGTTTCACGCCGAATTCACGGCGTTTTCGCCAAAGTCGGTCCGACCGTTGGTCGATAATTGGGCTGCCAATGAACCCGCCCGGGGGTCGGCGCATCGGTCACGGTGCGCTGACGCGGGGGATCTGGTCTTTTCCGACGCTCACGTAGTGCGCTCGAACACTCGGGCGCATTACGTCGGCGCGGCGAAGCCGTGTTGTATCCCAACCTCGGGAAAGTGTGTTCATGAATTCGCGCGTCCGCTATTACACGTCGTGGTTTTGCCTGGCAGCTAGTCTGCTGACGGGATGCGCGCCGGTTCGTCCGATCTTCTTAAACAACGACGGCGATCTCTCGCACTATCGTGGCCTCGCGCAAGAAATTGAAAATCCGCTGGTCACGGTCGATCGACTCGGCGAAGTGGAAAACGCCCTGCCGCCGCTCATGATTAGCGATCCGCAAACGAAAGAGATCTGGGATCTCACCTTGCCCGAGGCGGTCCGCACGGCACTCGCGAACAATAAAACGCTCAAGGTGTTGAACTCGTTTCAGTCGGGCAACATTACGATCTCGGGCATCAGCTCGTCGGCCGGCACGGACCGGTTGTTTGGTGCCTCGGTGAACGAAACGGGGCAGACGATCTACGATCCGGCTCTGGCTGAAAGCGATCCGCGCTCCGGCGTCGAGGCTGCGCTCTCGCAGTTCGACGCGACGCTCACGTCGAGCATGATTTGGCAGCGCAACGACCGACCGCTGAACTTCTTTATCACCGGTTTTCAGCAGCCGGTTTTCCAGCAGGATCTCGGCACGCATACGACCGAGTTGTCGAAGCCGACCGCCTCGGGCGGCACGGTGACGATTCGCAATCACAATAACTACGAAATGAACAACAACACGCAGAACTTGTTTTCGAGCGTGTTCAACTCCGACATCGAGGCCGAGTTCCGTCATCCGCTGCTGCAAGGCGCGGGCGTGCAGTTCAATCGTATCGCGGGCAACAGCGGCGTGACGGGCATTTATTCCGGCGTGCTCATTGCCCGGCTGCAAACCGACATTCAGTTAGTCGAGTTCGAGGCCCAGGTCCGCAACATGGTGATGGACATCGAGAAAGCCTACTGGACGCTCTACAACAACTATCGCCGACTCGACGCCAATATCGCCGGCCGCGACAGCACGCTGGAGACCTGGCGCACAGTGCGTGCCAAGCTCGAAGCGCAGGTGCCGGGGGGCGGCGCGTTGCAAGAAGCGTCGGCCCGGCAGCAGTACTTTCAATTCCGCGCGCTCGTCGAAACGGCACTCAAGGATTTGTACGCCGCGGAAGGCGCGCTGCGCTACCTGATCGGGTTATCGCCGACCGATGGCCGACTGATTCGGCCCATCGACGAGCCGACGACAGCCAAGGTCTCGTTCGACTGGTACGAAAGCCTGAACGAATCGCTCGCGCGGACATGCGAGTTGCGCGAGCAAAAGTGGCGCGTCAAAGAATCGGAAATGCGCTTGCAGGCGGCCAAGAACTTCTTGTTGCCGCGGCTGGACGTGGTGGGCACGTATCGCGCTCGCGGCATGGGCGAAAAGCTGCTCGACACGACTCGGCAGGACGACACGACCAAGGCGGTCCCCGGTCGCGCCTTGCAATTGAGCCGCTACAACTCGGCGTATCAGACCCTCACGCAAGGGGACTACCAGGAATGGCAGATCGGCTTGCAAGGCACCTACACGATCGGCCAACGCCGGGCCATGGCGGGGGTCCGCAACGAAGAGCTGCGATTGGCTCGCCGCCGCGCCATTATGCAAGAAGAAGAATTGATCATTTCGCATTACCTCGCCGCCGCGATGCGCGAAATGGACAGCTCATATAAACTGGCGCAGACGAATTTCAATCGCCGCGTTGCCGCTCAGAAAGAGTTGGAAGTCACCCAAGAGCGGTACCACGCCGGCGACGAGCAATACACATTCGATCGCGTGCTCGACGCGCAACGCCGCCTGGCCGATGCCGAACAGTCCTATTACAACTCGCTGATCGACTACAACACGCAGATCGCGCTCGTGCATTTCCGCAAAGGCTCGCTGCTCGAATACAACAATGTACATCTTTCGGAGGGCCCCTGGACCGACAAGGCCTACCGCGACGCGCTCAAGCGGGCCCAGGAACGCGACAGCGGGCTGTTCATCGACTACGGCTTCACACAACCCAAAGTGATGAGCGCCGGACCCGTAGAGCAGATGCCCGGCACGGTTTACAATAGCTTGGATCAGAAAACCGGCACACCGACCCCCGCGGCGACGAGCGAGACGATCCCGACCGACGTCCCGACTCCGGCCGAGCCGGTTCCGCCGGGCAATCGGATCGAAACGCAATCGTATCGCGCCGCGTTCAACCGCGCCGGCGAGGCGAATCCGATTCAATCGCTGGGCTATCCGCAGTCACCGTCCTTAAAGCGTTATGAAACTCAACCGTTTGACCCGACTGCTGGAATTGATCGTATTGCTCCAGTCGGGTCCACTTCGCAACGCGAATTCGATCAGCGTTGAGTTGAACGTCAGTCGACGAACGGTGTTTCGCGATCTGGATTTGCTGCGTCAGGCTGGCGTGCCCTTGCTGTTTAATGAGGCGCAGCAGGCCTATCGGATCGTCGGCGGCTTCATGTTGCCCCCCACGAGCTTCACGCCGCAAGAGGCGCTCTCGCTGCTCGTGCTGTGTCATGAAATGGGCCAGCAGTCGGCGCTGCCATTTTTCGCGCCGGCACAAAGCGCCGCCATGAAAGTTGAGAGCTGCCTGCCAGCGCGTCTGCGCGAGTATATTCGTGAAGTGACCGCCGCGGTCCGCATTCGACCCGATGTTCGCGCAACCACCGATCACGACAAGACCTTTCAGGCGCTGGTGGAAGCCGTGCGCACGCGCCATTGCGTGCGAATCACCTACGGAAGCCTGAACGACGGTAAATATCCCGGCGAGAAAAAACCGGTAATCACGAAGCTCAGTCCGTATCAGTTGCTCTTTTCGCGCCGCAGTTGGTATGTGATCGGTCGATCGAGCGTGCATCGTGCCGTCAGGACCTTCAACGTGCATCGAATCAACGAGTTCACG
The DNA here is from genome assembly GCA_964652155.1 of uncultured Planctomycetaceae bacterium. Lineage (GTDB taxonomy): Bacteria > Planctomycetota > Planctomycetia > Pirellulales > PNKZ01 > CAZZBK01. The sequence goes on from CAZZBK010000116.1 coordinate 15,140, forward strand.
GTGCTCGAGGACACGTTTCAACGACCGCGAGACTTTCAGATCGAACAGGTGCTCCGCAACGCCTGGCACCTGATTGCCGAGCCCGGCCCTGACCGGCATGTCGTCGTGCGATTCGATCGACAGGTCGCCCAGAACGTCGCTGAGGTGGCTTGGCATCGGACCCAGCGGGTCGAAATGAACCCCGACGGATCATGTGATTTTCATGTCGATGTGTCGGGGTTGAACGAAATCTCGTGGTGGATTCTCGGCTATGGCGATCGCGCCACGGTGTTAGAGCCCATCGAGTTGCAGCAGATCGTTGGCCAGCATGCTGAAAACATGGCGCGGCGGTACCGTTGCATCGACTCCGTTTGTGCACCAAAATAGCTCGTGGCGACGATTCGCTGTTCTTCTCTCCTCTTGGTCGCGACGTTTCGGCTATGTTCTTTTCTTTTGATGGCGTCGACGGCGCGGGGAAAACCACGCAAATTGCTCTATTCGTCGAGTGGTTGCGCTCGACGGGGCGGCAGGTGGTCACGTGCCGCGACCCGGGCTCGACGCAACTCGGCGAAGCGGTTCGCGAAATTTTGCTGCATAGCGATGGCATGCTCATCGGTCGACGCAGCGAGATGTTGCTCTACATGGCCGCCCGGGCTCAACTGGTCGAGGAAATCATTGCCCCCGCGTTGGCGGCAGGGCACACCGTGGTCAGCGATCGGTTTTTGCTCTCGAATGTCGTCTATCAGGGGCATGCCGGCGGACTGTCGAGCGACAGCATCTGGCAAGTTGGCCGCGAGGCGACGGGAGGCATCGCGCCGGACCTCTCGTTTGTGCTCGACGTGAGTGACGAGGTCGCTCAGCAGCGGATGAATCGCGAACGCGATCGGCTCGAACAGCGCGGTGTCGAGTATCGTCAAGCCCTACGCAAAGGCTTTCTGGCCGAGGCCGCGCGGGCACCCGACCGAATCGTGATCGTCGATGCCGGCCGCGATGTTCTGCTGGTGCAACACGAGTTGCAGGCACGCGCCCTATCACGAGGATTATCATGAGCTGGCAAGGGATCGTGGGACATGACGAGGTGGTGGCCCAATTTCGTCGTCGACTCGACCTGGGGCGGCTCGCCAGCACGTTTTTGTTCGTGGGCCCAACCGGAATTGGCAAGCGGACGTTTGCTTTGAAGCTCGCGCAAGCCTTGCTCTGTACCGAGCGAGATGAACGACTGCTGGAACCGTGCGGCACCTGCCCCAGTTGTTTGCAGGTCAAGTCGCAAACGCATCCGGATTTGCTGCTGGTCGCCAAGCCCGACGACAAAAATACCTTGCCGCTCGATCTGTTCATCGGCGACGACGAGCACCGCATGCGTGAAGGATTGTGCCACGACATTTCATTGCGCCCGATGATGAGCGCGCGGCGCGTGGCGATCATCGACGACGCCGATTTCTTGAGTCGCGAAAGCGCCAACTGTTTGCTCAAAACGTTGGAGGAGCCGCCGCCGCGCTCGGTGATGATCTTGATCGGCACGAGCGTCGAGCAGCAGTTACCCACGATTCGTTCGCGGGCTCAGATCGTCCGCTTTCAACCCTTGTCGTTGGAGGTGGTCGCTGAGTTGCTTGTCAAGCAATCGTTGGTTGCCGATCGGAGCGAGGCCGAGCGGCTGGCCACGCACAGCGAAGGGTCGCTCGCCCAGGCGTTGGAACTCGCCGACCCGGAACTGTGGTCGTTTCGCGATCAGTTGTACGTCAAGTTGAGTGAGCCCCTGCTGGATAGTGTCTCGACGGCGAAGATGGTGCTGGCGTTTGTGGAAGCGGCGGGGAAAGAGGCCGTGGCGCGGCGCGTGCGCGGGCGACGGGTCATCGGCTTTGCGGCCGATTATTATCGGCAACTGGCTCGCGTGCTCGCCGGGGGTGAGCCGGTGGGCGATGATGAGCTGAATCAGGCGGTGCTGCGGCGACAACGCAGCTGGCCGGGGGACGCGGATACCGCGGCCGACTGTGTCGAGCGATGCCTCGAGGCGATCGGACAAATCGATCGTTATGTGAATCAGTCGACGTTGTTCGAGGGGTGGCTCGACGGCGTGTCGAGCAAAATTATGTCGCCCCCCGCGGCTCGCCCCACGCCGTAAGGACGAGCCGCCGCCCCGACGCGCGGTTGCGGTGCTCGCCGAGGTAAATGCCCTGCCAAGTGCCGAGCAGCAATCGACCCTGATGGATGGGAATCGTCACGCTGCTGCCCAGCATCGACGCTTTAACATGGGCGGGCATGTCGTCGGGCCCCTCGCAGGTGTGGATATAGGGGAGGCTCTCGGGGACGGCGTGGTTGAAGGCCCGCTCGAGATCCACGGGCACATCGGGGTCGGCATTCTCGTTGATGCTGATCGACGCGCTCGTGTGTTGGATGAAGATATGTAATAGTCCCGTTTCAAAACTGTCCAACTCAGGAAACATGGCCAGCAGTTGGTCGGTCACCAGATGAAACCCCCTCCGCAGAGGCTTGAGCTGGACCGATTTTTGTCTCCACATGGCAGAATTCTCCGGGACGAGGTCAGATCGATGACCAAGGCGTAATATTCGAGATATTCATACTTGACAGAATGGTCGTTTTGTCAACAATTGGTGCGACTTAAAGAAGAAAGCGGCTGAAACAGCCTTCCCGCCTGAATTTTTGAATTCGCCCGCCTGCCTTGGGAACGTTTCCGCCGAATCGAGACGGAATGTCTTGCATTAGTGTTTATTGATCCACGCCTCTGCTAAGGATGGCTTTCGTGGATCGTGTGGCTCCCGCAGCGACACGCCCAGTGGTTCATTGGTGTCTTCGATCTTGTGGCGACCGCGACGAGGTTGAATGACTTTTGCGATACACGATTTTACCGAGTTGGAGAGGGAGATTATGAAAAACGTTTTTGAAGCCATTATGCAGTTTGGACACGACGAGGATTTTGCTCCTCGTGTTACCGAAGAGTTTGTGCCGACCGAAGCCCCGGCCGGCTCGCCCGAGAAGCTGGAGATCCTAGCTCGGCGCATTGCCTCGGGATTGCCGTTGTGGCATCCCGAAGATCGCTCGGACTATAGTGGTCTGACCGGTGCGATCCGTCCGCGCGAGTGATTTGTCACCCGCTCTCAACGCTCGATCAACCTGACAACGCCCGACACACCTGAGTGTGTCGGGCGTTGTCATTTCCGCACGTCATGCTCCCGAGCGGTATTAAAAAACACAGCGGGCCGATCCTTGGAAGGACCGGCCCGCTGTCGCTTCGAACCAGGCTTTCGACGGGCACCTGAGCGATCGGAGGAGGAACGCCGCAGGTTGCTCGATCGACTACTCAGTTAATTGCAGCAAGAAGGCACCGGGCAGCAGACCGTGACCGGGACTTGCTTGCAAACCACTTTGGGGCAGCAACGGGTGACCGTGTAGCAGACCTGCTTGGGCACGCAACGCTGAACCATGACGGTCTTCGTTTCGTGGACCGGTTTGCAGACACAGTACGGCACCTTGCAGCAGCGCGTTTCCGACACCATCTTGCACGTGGTGTAGGGAACCTGCTTCGAGCAGCATTCCTTGACCAGGTGGCACACGCGATAGGTGCAGGTCTTGACGCATTGCTCTTTAACCATGTGACAGACCGTGTAGTTCACCGTCTTCGTGCAGGGCTCGCTCACCATGTGGCAGACACGGTAGGTGCACGTCTTCATGCATTGCTCGGGAACCATTCGGCAGGTTGTGTAGGTGCAGTTCTTCACGCAGGTTTCCGGAACCATCTTGCAGACCTTGTAGGTGCAGGTCTTGACGCACGTCTCGCTCACCATGTGACAAACCTTGTAGGTGCAGGTCTTCACGCAGGTTTCGGGAACCATCTTGCACACCGTGTACGAGCAGGTCTTGGTCCGGGTTTCCGGCACCATCTTGCAGGTCGTATAGGTGCATTGCTTGACGCAGGTCTCGGGAACCATCTTGCACACGCGGTAGGTGCATTGCTTGACGCAATTCTCCTGAACCATGTGGCATACCTTGTAGGTGCACTGCTTGACGCAGGTTTCCGGGACCATCTTGCAGGTGGTGTAGGTGCACTGCTTGGTCCGAGTTTCCGGAACCATCTTGCACACCGTGTACGGAATCCGCTTTTCGCAGCACTCGCGAACCATGTGGCAGACCGTATAGTTGCAGGTCTTCACGCATTGCTCTTTCACCATGCGGCACACCGTGTAGGTGCACTGCTTGACGCGGGTTTCCGGAACCATCTTGCAGCAGGTGACTTGCACTTGCTTGGTTTCAGGAACCCAAACCTTCTTGCAAATCTTCCGCGGCGGGCATTGGATCGTCACTTGCTTGCAGCAGCCGGGCTTGTACACGCAGCGGCAGCAGCACGGATCCCACTCCCAGCAGCCAGGCTCGCGGCAGCACTTGGTGATGCACGGGCCAGGGCACTCGATCACCTGCGTCTCCCAGTGGCCGCAGCACACGTTGACCGTCTTGGTCTCGTGCACCGGCTTGCACACCGTGTAGCAGATCTCGCGGGTCTTCGTTTCGTACACCGGCTTGCAGACCGTGTAGCAAATGTCGCGGGTCTTGGTCTCGTACACCGGCTTGCACACCGTGTAGTGGCAGACCTTTTCGCGCGTCTCGTACACC
>CAZZBK010000117.1:0-19594 GCA_964652155.1 uncultured Planctomycetaceae bacterium
AGCGCCTTGATCGACCAGCGGAAGGCGCGCGAACTGCGGCGAAACTCGACCTGCAGCATACAGATCAGCAGCAGGCTGCAGGCCAAGCTCGCCACGGCAACAATCACATCAGCGATCACGGCCGCCTCCGAACAGACGCGCGACCGAGTCACGCAGGCTGCCTATCAACGCCGGCATGATCTTGGCAATCTCCCCGACCACGGTGAGCCCAAGCAACCCCAAGCAGAACGAGACACCTGCCTCCCCCCGCGGGGTCAACAGGATTGCCCAGTCGAGCCAGGCGTGCAGGCCGTCACCCACGAGAGGCGTCAGGAACACCGCGCAGCAGAACCCGCCAGCCACGGCCACCACGCGGCCACGCGGGGTGAGATCGTCGATCGACCGAAGCGAGATCAGCGCTCCGAAGGCGCCGGCCAGCGCTGCGATCGGCGACACGACAAGCCAATCCGGCGAGGGCTGGCTCATCCTCACACGTCCGCCGTGGCGCGCACGACGTTGGTGCCGTCGGCGTAAACGATTGCACGTTTGCCCGCGCCGATCACGACTCCGGTCCCGCTGGCGCCGATCACCTGGACGCCGAACCCGGTGCAGCCGTTGTAGACGGTCCACTGCTGCGCACCGAGGGGAACCACGAGGTTGCGCTGCGCGGTCAACGCTCCCGACGTCTCGAGGATCTGGGCGCGGGCCTCGGCGGCCGTCAGCGTCTGATTCGCATCCGCCATCGCCTTCACCAGCTTGCCTGTGACCGGGTACCAGGGCGTGCGGTGATCGGTGTAGCTCGTGACGGTCGAGGCCCCCGTGACGACGGTATAGAGCGGGATCGCCCCGGCGGTGAAGCCAGTGGTGTTCTTGCTGACGACGCCGGCGCGCGAAGCCTCGACGTAGTTGGTCGTCGACGCGGAGAGCGCGACGGTGCCGTTCGCGATCGGAGTCACCACGCCATCGACGAGGAGCTTGCCGCCGTAGAATCCCCACGTCAGACCCACCGCCGTCGCTGCATTGCGGCCGAACAACGTCGCCGGCGAGGAAGCATCGATCAGGCCGTTCGCCGTGACTGCCTGCTGCGAACCACTCGACGCGATCGTCGTGAGGTTGGTCGTGGAATCTGCCATCGCTACCCCTTCCGCGTTCCCGCGTATCCGCGCCCGACGAGGGCGCTCATCTGGTAAACGGCGACGGCCAGCGGGTTCTGCGCGCCGCCGAAGTGCGTTGTCTGCGAGCCAGCACCCACGGCCGGATAGGCGAGCGAGCCCGTGCTCGAGGTCAGCGTCGCGCCGCGCTTGAGCAGCGACCCGGCGGAGAACGTCCCCATGTTTCGGGTATCGATCGCTGCCTTGAACTGGCTGTTCGCGGGCACCTCGGTGACGGTGGCGACCAGGTCGTTCAGCCCAGGCATGCCGGTCACCGAGAGATAGCAGGGATTCCCCACCACCAGGCCGTGCGGCGTCGACGTCGAGAAAAGGCCGTCGATCGCATTGGTGATCGCAGTCAAGGTGACGGCTGTCCCGCCGAACACGTCGATTTCGTACGCCTCGGTCGCCTCGTCGAGCGGGACGGCCGCGAAGCCCAGCAACTCGGCGCCGATCCGCGCCCGCCGCGCCCATTGCACGGTGATGTTGCCGGAGGCATCCCGGCCGATCCCGACCTCGGTGGGAGAAAGCGGCTTCTGCGATACCCCGGCGAAGGTGAAGGCCTCGGCGTAGGCATCCGTCAGGCGCTGGCCGAACGTAACGCCCTTGTAGTCGCGGGTCTTGCTCAGCTCGGCGGCATCAGTTGCCACGCGGATCACAGCGGCGGACGAGAGCGCCACGAAGCGCTCGCCGATCGCGTGACGGTACATCGCCCACTCCGTGCCCTTGCGGCCGCGCAGCAGCCCGGAGAGCGTGTACGTGTTGGCGGCGACGAGCGTCGCGGTCCGAAACTGGACAAGCTCGGCGCCGAGCATGGCCGCGTTGTAGCCGGCCAGCATGTTGGCCTCCGATGTGCTCGAGAGGGCAGAGCTGGACAGCACGACGGTCACGGTGTTGAGTTCGTCGACCATGTTGCCGCCCTCGAAGGCGCCGAGCACCGTCGAGGCCGTGCCGATCGGGGCTGCCTGGGTCACGACGCCGTCGGCCATCTCGCCGAAGGACTGCCCGGAATCGAGGGAGCGGAACAGCCGTTGCCCGGTCCAGCGCAAGGTCCGCACCGCGGGGCCGCCAGCGACGTAGAAGCCAGGCCCGTCGTCGCGATCGCGCAGCAGCGGGCCATCCAGCAGCACCAGGCGCGACGGACTCGTCACCGCGATCGAGTGGTCCGGCAGGCGACCGACGGCCCCGGTCGCAGTCTGGGTGTAGACGCTGGCATCGTCCACCACGGCCGAGTAGCGGGTAAACGGCCCCTGGTTGTCCTCGTCGATGATCCGCACCGTGTACGCCAGGGTTTCGCCGGGGACGGTGATCACGTCCGTCGGCTCCAGCTCGGCATGCTTTCGGGTGAGGGCAAACTCGACCCGCTGGCGGGCGATCCATGCCTGGTGCAGCATGGTCTCCGCCGTCCGGCGCGCGTGGTCGGCGGTCAGGGTCATCGCGAGCTGGACACGAACTCGGTTTCTCGACCCGCCGATCAACCGACGAGCGGGCTGCACGTTGGGCAGGTGGTCGAGCGCCTTGTCGTGGTAGACGAGGGAAAGCTCGGCCGGCTGCTCCGGATCGTCGCCCCGCGTCATTTCGAGCGAGCGAGACTGGTCGCGGTCGGACCCGGCGCCCATGTCGAGGTCTGCAATCGTGCGAATCGACGATCCACCCCGACTCACGAACTTCACTTTCCCGCCCGATTCGACGGCGTCGAGGCCGAACGCGGTCATCAGTTGCTCGACAGCACCTCTTGCCGGCGAGCGATCGGCGATCACGTAGCCTTCCAGCGAGCCGACGACGGCCGTTGTATCCACCTGCCCGGCGGACAAGCCAACATCCGCGGCGATCGCATCGAGCACCGACGCAACCGTCGGCGCGGAGGGATCCAGCGCGTCCAGGTGGTACTGCTCGACGTTGTTGCCCGAGAACGAGCCGGTCGTCACGCCCCACACCATCCCGTTGTCGTAGCCAGGGCGGTTGAAGTGGCAGACGTCAGCGCCCCCCGAAGTCAGCGACGAACTTGAAATCTGCGTGCCCGCGACCGTGTAGCGGCGCACCTTCGCCGAGCCGTTGAAGAACACAAGCATGTCCCGCTTAGGCTCGTACACGACGTGGATGAAGTCGGTGGACGCCGGCGAGACCGTGAACGCGAGCGCAAAGGTCCCGGCGGTGATGTCGAACTGGTAGATGTAGGCCGTGTTTCCGGTCGGCCCCTGGCACGAGAGCCACAGGCAATGCCGGCTCGAATCGTAGGCCATGCTCTGAATCAGGTTTGTCGCGGGGTCAGGCACCGAATAAGCCCGCTGGCCGACCGCCGTGCACTTCCACAGCGTGTAGGCGCCGGCCGTGCCGGTGGTCGCGTAGATCGCGCCGTCGCGATCGGTCGTGCTGGTGACGATCGACAGCGTCCCGAGCGCCACCGACCAGACCTCGGACCCCTGCCAGTGGAACAGCTTGAACACGCCCCCGCCGAAGTGGCCAAGGACGTAGTCGTCGGACGCCCCGACCCACTGCAGGTAGGTGGTCAGTTCGCGCACAACAAGCCCGGTCGCCAGGTCGATGGCCGCGGACTTCCCGCTCGATGTCGACGACAGCCAGCCAAGCCCGTGGGCCAACTGCGGCACGATGTCGTACGCAAAGGCCTGCGCGCCGGCATAGGCCAGGTTCCGCGCGGCGCCGGTGGTGAGATCCACCACCGCAAACTGCCCAAGGACGCCACCACGCACGCACCACACCTCACGCCGGCCAGGAAGGTAATACCCCCCGCCGATCTGGCCAGCGGTCCAGCCAGCGACCGGGTACACAGTCACGGCGGGCGAGACGGCGCCAGTGCCGACTACTTCGTACTCCATGAACGGCCGACGGTTGCCAAATCGCTCCAGTTGCAGCCCCTCGAATCGAACGCGCGCCACTCCGAGGTACGCCGGGCAGGCGTCGGCACCGACTGACGCGGATTCGATGGGATCCGGGTCTTCGGACTCCGTCCCCTTGTAGATCACCAGGCTGGTGTAGAGCCCGTCCGAGGCGGTGACCGAGACGGCGTCGGCATCGTCCCCGACGTTGTAGATCAACTCCCCGTTAGCCCAGATCCGACGGATGCCGATGATCGGCCCTCGCGCGACAGCCTCCTCGAAGCTCTGCGAGTAGGAATACGAGACCGTCGTGACGTCCGGACCGCCCTTCGCGCTTTCGGTCTCCTCGTGGCGATGTTCGGCGATCGGCTCCTGCCAGATGAGCTGCCCGGCGACGCGCGTCGTTCCGAGCACCCACTTGATCCCGAGCCCGTAGTCCGCGCCGGCCTGGCTTCGATCGGTAAGACGCGGCCCCTCGTTGACGACATCTTCTGCCGACACCAACGCGCCGACGAACGAACCCGCCGCCCAGCCGATCTGACCACCGAGCGGCCCGCCGATCGCAAACCCGATCCCGTACCCGGCTGCGGCGAGGGCAAGGCGGGCCACTAGACCAGCTCCGGAAAGCGAAAGGCGCCGCGCATCTGTTCCAGCCATTCGCCGGTGAGCGGAGATTCGACCGTCTTGCGCATGGGCGCATAGGCATGCGCCATCCGCAGGGGATCGAGGCCCGTGCATATCCCCACGTGCTGCGGGCTCCCGTTGAACGCGAAGAGGAGCACATCGCCCATCCGGACGTCAGCGATCGGCACGGCAACAAGGTGGCGCCGCAGCTCCTGGAGAAGCGTCAGGCCCCACGGCAGGTGCCAGTACCCGGTGACGTCGTAGTCGGACAGGCCCAGATCTCGCGCCACACCGATCACCACGCCGATGCAGTCCACTCCCACGTTACGCACGCGGCCCTGGTGATGGAAGGGCGTCCCGAGCCAGGTCAAGGCCGAGGCGGCAATCTGTGCCCCGGTGGCGGTCATTGGCCGGAGATCCCGCGGTCCGTGCCAGGCACGTGAGGGAAGCCCCGAAACCGGACGATGTTGTTGAATTTGCCGAAGCAGGTCGTGTGAAGCTTGTCGCAGCCGGCGGTGATCGTGAAGGCGTCGCCCAGGGCGATTGCGAACGGCATCGCCTGTGCCAGCTCGACGGAGCCGCCGGCGAAGCTCTTGCATTCCATGGCCAGGCCGTCGTTCTCGCCGGCCGTCCATGTGACCAACCCGCCGGAGAACCAGTCCGCCGGCTGAGCGAGCGCGGAGGCGGCAAACACGCGCGTGCTGGTCACGCCGGTGACCGTGGTGGAGATCGTGCCATCGGGGAACGTCGCTAGGTTGACCCCGCAGCGCGTATCCCCGAGGTCGGCATCGCACGACGGCTGATAGATGCGGCCGATACTCTGCGCGAACGCTGCCGTCAACCCGCGCAGCTCGGCGACAAAGCCCACTGGGCCGAACCGCACTTCGCCCAGGTTCCCCGCGCGCAGGATGAGCTTGCCCATGGTCAGGTCTTTGTAGTTGACCTGGAACACTTCGATCGCCGCGTGGTCCCACTTGCCCGCGATCAGATCAGCCTCGGTGATGGCCGCCGCGTCGAGCAGGCCACGCACCTCGAGGTTGTCGACGGCGAGGCCCGTGACTGTCTTCACGGCGCTCGCGGTGTAGCCGGTGGCCGCCTGGTAGGTGAGGCCATCGACCACCAGGTCGCGGGCGTGGTCGGTGAAGCCGAAGACGTCCAGATCCGTCCCGTCGGGACGCCGGCGGGTGACCTTCCAGCACGTCGCCAGGGTCGTGACCGTCTGCGCCAGGTGGGCGGCCAGTGCCGGAGAGATCGTCCTCACTCGGGGACCTCGGTCAACCCCAGGCCTTCGACGCCGTACGCTTGGGTCCCCTGGTGATGAATGACCCGAGCGCGGAACTTGTCGGCCGTGAACCGGACCGGGACGTCGAACTCACCCGACCAGGTCAGGGCCTCGGAGGCCTGCGGGTACTTCCGGCCCTGGCCGCTCCCGAGGGTGATCGTCTTCCCGGCCGTGTTGGTCGCCAGCGTGAAGGTGTACGGCCCGGCGCCGGTGATCGAGTTGATGGTGTGGGCGAGCCCGTTGAGCAGGGCGGCATCCGCGCCCGCAAAACCGGCCAGGTACAGTTTCTCGCCGTTGGTCAGCGTGCCGGGGTTGGCCGCCAGCACGACCTGCGTTGTTGCGCCGACGGTGACACTCGACGCGTTGCTCGTGGCATCCGCGACGAAAGTGGCGATGCCGGTCTGGTAGTCGATCGCGATCTCGCCGGCGCCGCTGCCGAAAGCCACCGCGGACACGCCCCGCTTGACCGCGACCGTGCTCAAGGTCGGCTTGGTGATGTCGCGACGCACCGATTCGGCGCCGTAGGCATAGAGCTTGCCGAGCTGGTAGGTTGGGAGCCCCGTACCCACGCCGGCCCCGAGCACACCAGTCGTCGCAGAGTCGACCTTGTAGTCGGTCCAGTCGCGCGCCAGGAACGAATACGCAGCACCATGCGCGATCCGAAAGAACGCCTGCAGAGCATCGAGCCCGGCTCGCGTCTGGACGTACTCGATCTCGTAGCTTGCGAGCGGATACTCGGAGGCGTTCCGGTTTTCGTACCCGGCTTTCGTGACGGCGATCTCCGTCCGGAACTCCGGGCCACCAGCCATGCCGAGCCGCACCGCATCGGGCAGGCGCAGGGTGTAGGTGGTCATCCGTACCGCCTTTGCGCGCGCAGGAGGCCAGAATAGGCCGCCTGTGCGAGCTGGGCCTGCGTGGAGCGATCCGCCGATCCGTTGATGGCGAAGTTCATCGTGACGGCCATCGCGCCTGCACCGCTGACCCCGGGCGGCGCGATGCTGACGCGTTCGCCCGGGGTCGCACGGAAGGCGACCACCTGCGAATCGACCCCGCCACCACCGCCGACCGTGAAGCTGCCTCCGTTCGCGAAGCCGAAGAGGCCCTTCGCGCCCTCGATCAGCTTCGAGAACAGGTCTCCGCCGCCGGATCCCCCCGGCGACTTGAACAGACCCGAGAGAAACTCGCCGGCCGGTTTGGTGATCAGCTCCCGAGTCCCGAGCCGCAGCAGGTCCTTCTCGATCCCCTTCAGGATGTCGGAGAACTTGCCCCCGCCGGCGACCGCGTCCTCGAACGCGCTGACGAACACCAGCCCCAGTTCCTCGGCGACGCCCTTTGTCTTCTCGGTCTCGCCTGCGAGCACGCGGAGCTTCTCGATCTGCGCTTCGATAGCCGCAGTCGCCGTCTCGGACTGCTCCCGGTTGAGGAGCCCGCGGTCTTCCAGGTCCTGAATCTCAGACAGTTGCGCCTTGTACTTCGCAATCGGATCGACGAGTTCGAGGTACTTGTCACGCAGCGCGTTGATGCGCTCGGCCTCGGTCTTCTGCGCTTCGTTGCTGGCCTTGGCCGCATCCTCGGTAGCCTTGGCGGCGCCTGCGCGCAACTCCTTGTCTGCCAGCGCCTGAGTGACGAGCGCCGCGGCGTAGGTCAACTGCTCCTTCTGCGCCTGCGCGATCTTGGGATCCGTCGACAGCTTGATGCGGCCGGACTCGATGCCGGCGAGGATCTTCTCGTACTCGGTCAGCGCCTCGGCTGCCTCGGCCTGCTGCTTCAGGCCCTTGAGCGTCGATTCGAAGTCGTCGGACGCCTTCTCGCCCTTCTTGGGAAGGGAGGGCGCCTGAGGCTTTTGCGGCGCAGCGACGCCGGCGTTGAGCCCGCCAGGTGTCTCGAATTGCAGGAGCGTCTGCAGCTCGACCGACCTTCGTTTGAGTTCTTCGATCTCGGAGCGCACGCGCCCCAACTGGTCGGAGCGATCGAGCCCGAGCGTGCCTTTCCGACGAGGCGCCTGCCCTCCTGCTTCGAGCTTCTCGGCCAGCACAAGCTGCTCGCGCAGCGCCGCGTTGACCTGGTCGAGTTCCTTTGCCGTGCTGTTGGTGGTGAGCTGGATGAGCGCTTCTCGCATCCCGTGCAGGATCCCGATGAAGAAGCCGCCCTGCTGCGCACCGAGCCGCATCTGTTCGGTGATCTTCACCAAAGCCGGCGTCAGCGCCGCCAGGAGAGACGTCGCCGTCTTCTTCGCGCTCTCGGCCAGTACGTCGAGGTTGTCCTTCAGTTGGCCGGCCGCGCGGGCCGTGTCCGACGAGACGATCAGACCGAGGCGCTCCGCCTCCTTCCGCAGCCCCTCAATACCTTCCTTCCCTTGATTCAGGAAGGGGACGAGATCGGCCCCCGCCTTGCCGAAGATGGCGACCGCCAGCGCGGTCTTGTTGGCTCCGTCGGCCGTCGCATCGAAGCGCGCCGCGATATCGAGCAGAACGTCGTCGACGTTCCGTAGCCCGCCCGAGCCGTTCTCGACGCTGACACCGATCGCCTTGAAGGCGTCGGCCGCGTCGCCGGCGCCGCGCTGGGCCTCGGCCATGTTGACGGCGAGCTTCTTGACACCACCGGAAAACGAGTCGAGGTCCGTGCCCCCCAGCTTGATCGCCAGCCCAAAGCCGGAGAGCGTCTCCGCACTGATGCCAATCTTCTGCGACAGCTCGTCGAGCTTGTCGGCCGCATCGACGGCCGACTGGAAGTTCTGGACGATCGCGAGGCCGGCAAAGGATGCAGCCAGGCCGGCGATCCCGGCCTTCAAGGCGAGCGCGCTGCCCTTGAGTCGGTCGAGGTTCCCGGCGACGGATGCAAACGCCGCCTTGGTCTCGTCGGTGGCTGTGACGCGGATCCGTGGGTCAGTCATTTCGAGCTTCCTTCTCTTGCTCGGCGACCGCCGCACGGATGGCGAGGAGCCGCTCGTGCAACCCATCGACGTGGGTGGCGCCGACCAGCGCCAGCACCACCGGCAGCCGCTCCGGGAACCATCCGCCCATCGTCACCCACACGGCAAAGGCCTCCTCTGCAGGCACGGACAACGTCGGCGCCATGGCGTCGACCACGTCTGGTGTGAATCCACTGGCTTCGAGCGAATCGCGCGCAAAGTCGTGCGCGACCCGCTCCGCTAGTTTTTTCGGTCGACCTTGAGGGCGGCATCGCGCTCCACCATGCGTCGGGTCAGTTCAGCGGCGAGTTGAACGACGTGCTCGATCTTCTCTCCGAGCACCAGGCGCGCGGCCTCCGCAGACTCCGGGAGCGGTTCGTACTCGACGCCAGCCGCGGCCCCGATGCAAACGTCTGCACTCTCGCCGCCGACCATCCCCGTCACGCACGGGGCAACGGCGGCGAGAATGGCTGCCGGGAATTGCGAGCCGTCCTCGATCATCCGGAACGCTTCGCGAAGGGCGTGCATGGTGCGACCGTGGTGTACGCGGGGCGGCATCTGCAGCCGGTACGTGATGCCCCCAAGCGTAACCCCGAAGGCGCGCGCCTCCTCGAGGCGCCGCGCGAGTTCCTGAACGTCCATGTGCGCGGATCCGATCAGGTTGCGTAGGTGTTCGAAGCACCGAACGCCGTGAACACGACCGACGTCTTCACGGGGCCTTGCGCGTCCCCCGTCGGCGCGAGCGTGGCGCCAACGTAGCCAAGCAGCAGGAACTTGGCGCCGCCGGGGAAGGTGATCCGCAGCGCCATCAGCGTCTGGTTGTTCGAAGCGTCCCGAAGCGCCTTCAGTGCCGTGTCGGCCGGGTCCCAGAAGCAGTCGAACGAGAACTTGGTCGGCGAGGCGACGCCAGGGATCTCGACGCGCTGCGTATCGTGAATCGTGGTGAAGTCGATGAATTCGAACTCGCCACCACTCGCCGACACGCCGCCGGCGGACACCATGTTCGTCGAGAACGTGATGGGCTGAAGGCTCCCGCTCACCCAGGCCGCATAGGCGGACGTGTTCTCGCCCTCCAGTTCGAGCGTGTTGCCGCCGGCGTTCATGTTGGCGACGCGGAAGAGCTTGTTGTTGACCTGGATCGTGCCCTGGACATCGGTCAGGGCAAAGTACGTGCCGTTTGCCGGATCCGTGCCGACATACGTGGCGACGCCCGGATTGGCAAGCGTGAGCGCAGAGACTACCTGTGCAGCGCCGAGCGTACCGAGAGCGACCGCGACGTTGGACCACTTGTAACGAGCCATGGTGGAGGCCTCCTAGGAAAGCGGCGTATCGACCGCGGATTGATAGACGGCAAGCTCGGCGACGCATCGCAGCGTCGCCTGCACGATGGGAACTTCTGCCTGCGGGTCGCGCGACCAGGTCACCCCCGTCGGGGCGATGCCCAAGGCAATGCCCGCCAGATCCGGGTCGGAGGCGAGCAGATGCTCGACCTGCAGCAGCAGCGAATACGCGGCGGCGTCGTAGCCGTCGAGCGCGGCGACATGGCACGCGATGTCGATCGACGCGCGCCGCGTGAGCTGCGCCGGCGCGTGAATGGTCGCGAGTTCGATCTCTTCTTCGCCACCATCCACCGTCACCGCGGGCAGATCTGCCGCGGGGATCGGGGTCACGCGGCCGACGTACACATGCGCACCGGCGGCAGTCGCCCCGCCAGAGATCAGGGCAGCGACTCGGTCGATCGCCTGCTTCGTGATGTGGTCGGCCATCAGGACACCCGATGCACTTGCCAGGTCACGACGGACTCATCGCCGGCCACACGGCCCGCGACGCGGTAGGTCACGCCCCCACGCACGAAGGTGTCGCCAGCCGCGAGCGCATCGGCCACGCGGCAGGTGAAGCCCGAGCCCTGGGCATCGACGCCCAGGGTCTGCGACACGTCGACGTCGAAGATCCCGTCGACCGTGCGCACCCCGTTGACCGTCACCGTGTCGGCAAAGTCGGCGGGGGAGAAGAAGGCCGCGAGGTCTTCCGCCATCATTCGTCGAGCTCGAATATCGGATGCCAGATCCGCATGACGGCGTTTGATGACTGCGCGGAGTTGAACGAAACCCGGATGTAGGGTGTGCATGCAGTGATGCCCACCGGAATGACCGCAGGCACGCATTGCAGCACTCCCTCGATAGATCCGCCGATTGCATCGGCGTTGCTGTCGAGCCCGTTTGCGTAGACCTGCCACGTCGCCCCGGTGGCACCTATCGTGCCTTGCACCAGCAGATCGATGCCAACCACGCCAACCATTCCCGTGCAGGAGAACGGGACGCGTACACGAAGCTTTTTCCCGGCGGTCAGTAGCGCATGAATAGACGCCGATGTCGCCATGCGAAACGACGCGGTACCGGCAGCCGTTCCGTAGTTGAACGTCACCTCCCACATCGCCCCCAGCGCATCCCCGTGACCGGAGACGGTGCGAGCCACTGGTGTGGCGGTTGATACGGCACTCGCGTTGGCGGTAATGTTGGTAAGGGCCCAGCCCGTAGGCACTCCGCTTGCATGCGCGGCGAATGTGGCATTCGTGAGTAGGTTTCCCACGTCCGCCCCAAGATGGTCCGCATGGGACGGCCGAAAGCCCCTCTCCCCCAGCAGCGGCCCCAGATAGGTCTTGATGCTGCTCGCGATAGCCAGCGCGGCCCCGAACGATGGGTGCGTACCGTCGAAAGTCATCGACGCCGCAGGCTCCGGATCCGCTGCCGCAGAGTTGACATACGTGACCCCGTTCCAA
This sequence comes from uncultured Planctomycetaceae bacterium, assembly GCA_964652155.1. GTDB lineage: Bacteria > Planctomycetota > Planctomycetia > Pirellulales > PNKZ01 > CAZZBK01. Next base: position 11,564 of record CAZZBK010000117.1, read on the forward strand.
GCGGCACGGTAGGCGTCCACATAGAACTGGCCGACCGAGTCGACATATCCGCTCGCCCAGTTATTAAGCTGGGTGTGAATGGTTTGTTTCCCATCTGTCCAGACACCGCCAGTCGATCTCGGCGGAACTGAAACGACGAAGACGTGCCGCGCCACCGAGCACGCGAAATCGATCAACTCCTTCAGGTCCTGCTTGCAGGTGTCCAGGTCGTTCCCAGACGCATAGATGTCGTTCATTCCAGCGCAGACGAACGCGACGAAATACTCCCCGCTCGCGCTTTGCTTACCGAGGTCCAGAACCTGTCGTGCTCGGGCACCCCCGACAGCACACCAGGTCGTGTCGAACTGCTGCCCCAGCAACGTTTCAAGGGCGGTGAGGAACCCACGGCAAGCGCGCCGCTCGCGATAGTGGATCGTCGGGCTCGACCCAAGCACTTTGCTTTTTCGTCCCGCGGCAGATACCGTCATGTTCGTGGCGTCCGCCACGGCAATCACCGCGCCGTCCAACGGGTTGGCTGCCTCGGACGGCCCGCCGCTGACACGAACGACCTGCCCAATCGCAGACCCGTGGCCGCCCGATATGTGCACTCCGACAGTACCGTCGTTGTTGTCGGTCAGCGTAGTGATAGCGACCGACACCTCGGAGATGGATCCAATCGAATCCGCGAGCAGAATAGCCCGGCGCGCCCCCTTCGGATAAAAGTCACGCGCTGCGCCATCCACGATCAGTTGAGCCTCTTGGGCCTGGCCTAGCGACAAGATCGCTCCTGCCGCCGCCTCGATGCCGCCGAATCGTGTGCCACGAACAAGTTTTATCGACATTGCCAGCTCCGTTCAGAACCCTCACCACCGGCCGATGGCCGGTAGTCAATGCTCGGCGCTTACGCTGGAACCTTCTCCGATTCCGGTGCCGGCGCCGGCTTCGGTTTGGCGCGGAACTCCTTCTCGTCGGTCTCTTCGGCTTTGTTCGACCCCTTAAGTTCGAGGGCGAGCATGGCGTCGACGGTCAGCACGCTGTCGACTTCCACGCGCTCTCCTTTGAGCATGAACGGCCGAAGAACCTTGACGCGCACGCGCTGCTGGGGCTGCCCGGGTTGGGGTATCTGCAACATGGCGACTCCTTTCGTTGTGGTGAGAGGTGGCCCGGCTTGAGGCCGGGCCTCCCAGTTGCGCCAGGGGCGCGGCAAAAGACGATCAGGTGATGGAGCTGGAGTACGTGAACGCGCCGGCCTGGCGAATGCCGATGTCCACCGACTGCATCCCGCGCACGCCCGTGATCCCGGCCGCGAAGTTGGCGTAGGGGTTGGTGGCGATCTCGAAGGTTCCCCACTCCCCGACAATCACCTGGGTGAAGTCGCCGAACAGCATGGTCGCAGCGGCCATCTGGGCGGAGGCTGCTGCGCGCAGGCCGGCAACCAGACCGTCCAGCAGGGAACCCATCCAGATCGGCGAGTCGGTCGAGGCGAACCGCTGCCGCTGCATCAGCAGCCCCGCAACCGCCGGGGTCGTCAGGTAGGCGCAGTCGTTCGTGAGAGCGTTGGCCGTACCCACGTCCGTCTGGCACTCGACGATGCCAGCCCAGGCCAGGGAAGTGCCTGTCACCGCGCCGATTCCGGCCGTACCGGTGATCCCGAGCGGCTCGCCACCCGAGCCGGCGCCGCGGAGGCCGGCTACGTCGATTGCCAACCCGATCACGCGCGCGAAGTCGTCGGTGATGAACTGCTCGACGTCGAGCGAGGACTGGAGCAGAAGTTGCCGCGAAAACTCGGTGTAGCATCCGACCGTCTTCGGCGCCATGGTGACCTGGGCAATGGTCTGCTGGCTTTCGGTGATCGCCGTCGCCTCGTTGGTCAGCCAGTACCCCGTGGCCGCGCCCGACTGCTTCGGGATTGCGACGGAGCCGACCAGGCCGGACAGCATCCGCGCGCCGAGCTGCATGAGCACGGAGCGGTTGCGCAGCAGCTCGATCAGCGAGCTGGCGAGGAGGTTGGTCGCCACAGTGTTGCCGCCAGCGGTGGCGGTGCCCACGGTGAGGTCGCGTCGCCCGTATTGGGCGAGCATCGAGCGCACGGCTTCCATGTTGACGAAGTCACGGCGCAGCGTCTGGACGTCGTTCGGCACGAAGAAGCCGTTCTCCATCCGCGGCGAGAAGCCCAGCCGCTTCTGAATCGCCGTGTGCGCTTCCAGTTCGAGGCCGGCATCCTTCCAGTCGCCGGACGATCCAGCCAGGAGCGCGCGCCGCAGCGAGTAGGCTTGCGCCTCCTTCTTCGGCATGTCGAGCGTGGCAGGCGGGTTCGTCTGGCGCGCGAGCACGGCGTTGAAGCATTCCGTGCGGAACTGCTCGATGGTCATCCCGCTGGCAATGGCCTCGTCGGCTTTGGTCACGTCGACCTTGGCCTGCTGAGCGATGGCGCGCAACTCCGTGTGACGACGGCGTTCTTCGGCCCGAATCTTCTCGGCGTCGACGGCGACGGCCGGTGCGATGTTTTCCATGATGGGTGTCTCCTTTCGAATGATGATGTCGCGAGGGGGGGGCAAGTCGGACCGACCGGGGCCGACGGTGGTATCGGCGGGGACCGAAACGATGGAAATCTCGTACGGCTCCCAATCGGTGACGCGCACGACGGGCCGGTCGTTCTCGACACCGGCCTCGATCGCGTCGTGCACCAGGTAACCGACCGAGACATTTGCCCGGATGCCGTCGAGCACGTCTCGGAACACTTCCTCGGCTCGCGCGCTCTTTCCGAAACGCACGACAGCCCGCCCTTTCCGGTCAGGTCCGATGGATACTGAATCGACGACGCCGACCTGGTCCCGCATGCTGTGATCCATCAGCAAGGGGGCAGCAGCCCGCAGTCGGTCGAGGCGCACAGCGCTTTCGCCATGGTCGAGCACTTCGAGGCCCCAGTAGCGGGGCACACGGGCCTCGGAGGAGAACGACAGATCGACCGTCCGCTTCTCTTCGTCGATCATGGCGCGCTCGATTGCGATCGAGCGGTACTGCACGCCGAGTTTCACGGTTGCGTCAGCCATTGGGGTCCTCCGGCGGGTCGGGTTTGATGGGCGTCGCCGGCTTGTTGGCGAGCTTCAGGCTTGCGAGCAGGTCTTCCTCGGCGCGGCGCTCCGCCAGCACTTCGTCGAGATCCTCGCCCCGCTCGGCGAGGATCCGGCGCCGCGTGGTCAGGTTGTTCTCGAGCTCGAGGACCTTGGCCTGCGCATCTTTCAGGGGGTCGACCCATTGCCAGCCACGCGGCCGCCACTGCGCCGCGTTGAACTTGTCGAACTTCGCCATCGGCAACGCAATCGCGCCGGCGAGCATCGAATACCGAAGCCACACGGGGAACGCGCGATCGAGTACGTGCTCGATGACCCGGGTTTGCCAGCGGGACCACAGATCCCGGTCGGCAATCGCAGCCGAACGCAAGCTCGAGTAATTGACACCCTCCAGGTCGTTGGCGAGGTCGTTGTAGTTGATGCCGAGCCCCGCCGATGCGCCTCGCAGAAACATCTTCCCCGCGCTCGCGTAGTTGGCTGCCGGGTGTTGCGGGTCGAACTGGACGAAGTCATAGCCCTGGGGCAGCACCCCGAACATGCCCGGGGAGGCTTCTTCGATGAACCGGCCGGGGTCGTTGGGGTCGGTGGGGTTCTCGGTGGTGACTCCCGGGGGCGGCTCGCCGTCCGGGCTCTTGAAGAACCCCATCTTCGACGCGCCAACACGCGCAGCGACGACTTCCGCCTCCTCGTACGCCCCGAAGTGGTTGAGGCGCAGCATTGCGGTATGCCCTTCCGGCACGCCCCGCGGCTGGGACGGGCGCGAGTACGTGCACACCAGGTGAATGATCTCCTCGGCCGGGACGCGAATCCGCTCCCGGGTTCCGCCCGTGGGGTCGCCTGGATGCTTGGTCAGAAGCCAGAATCCGGCAGGACGTCCGTCCGTGTCGAATTCGATCGACATGCGGACGCGGTGACCATTCGAAAGATCGGCGTTGTACTGCTCGTCCAGCAGGTCCGCTTCGAGCGGCTGAAACGCGAACCCGAAGCGATTCTTCCCGCGGGGCACTGCAGCCATGCGCACCAGCACCTCGCCGTCGCGCAGGGCTGACTCGACGACCATATCGAGCACGTCGAGCAGCGAGAGCTTGCCGCAGACAGTGGTCGTCCCGACCTTCGACCACTGCGACCACGCCCGCTCGATGATGGCATTCGCGGTCTTGTCCTTCGTCGTCCCGTCTTCCTGGCGAACGTTCATCTGCAGCCGGATCCCCGTCGGGCCGACGATGTTCGCCTTGCTCTTGCGCAGCCAGGACTTGACGTAGTCGTTGTTCTGCGCGAGCGAGCGCGAACGACCACGCAGAGCCCGCAGGCCCTTTCGAAGTTCCGCTTCCTCGGTGAGGATGGCCGGCGACCAGTCGGCCGTCAGTCGATTGACGACCGCGGCCTGATAGGCGCGCACGATGTGAGCAGCAGAGACGGAGGCCGCCGGCGCTTTCCCGAAGCCGAAGCGGGCGGCGACACGGCGGAACAGACTGGGCGCGCTCATCCGCCGAACCGCACGAAGACGTTGCCGCTGGGGGTCAAACCATTGCGGGCGGCCTCAGCGGCCTCCTCGCGCTTCACTTCGATCTGATATTGCGAGCGCAGCTTGAGCAGGTCCGGAAGCGGGGTCCGCTGCAGGGAGCGGCCGGCGATCGCATACGCTTGTTGATCCAGCGTTGCCCGCTTTTCGATCACTGCGTTGATGGCTTCGAGGGTCTTGCGCGCGTGCGTGCGCGCGTCGAGTGCGGCAGTTGCAGTTCCGGCGCGAAAGTCCGGCTTGACCGTAATCTTTCCTTCGTCGACCGTGGTCTTCACCGCTCCACTCTCGACCCACGCGAACCAGTCGTAGATCCCCGCCGTGTACCCGGCCGTGGTGGCCGCAGCGACGGTGACGAGGTGCGCCGCTCCGTCAGCGGCGGCGACAATCTCGAAGCCCCCGGCTGCATTCTTGGCGCGGTACTTCAGCACCCAGGTCGGAGCCGGATAGTCGGCCAGGTCGTCACGGCGCCACGACCAAGTGTCGCCGGCGCGCGCTTCGATGGGTTCGTTGGTTGGAGTGGTCACGGGCCGCAGTGTGGCCCGGTGCGTTTCTCAAGTTAAGGCAAAATGAGAAAACTTTTACTTCGCGCGGCGAAGCATGCGGTACGCCGTGGCCTGGCTGACTCGGTGCTGCCTCATGATGTCTCGCACCGCCTGGCGCGCGTGATAGTGGCCGAAGCCGTCGGCCAGCACCTGCCCGGGAGACTGCGTTGCGCGTTTCTTTGGCACATAGACGCGTTCACCCCCGAACGCATCCATGATCTGCCGCTCAACCGCTTCACGCTGCTCCGGCTCGATCTTCACACCGAGCACTCGCTCGAACTCTTCCGCCATCTTCCGGACGATCATGTCGATCCCCTTGGTCATTTCCACCCCGTCGCGAATCCTGGCCGGCGCGCCGCACCAAGCGGCGGCCGTGCTGGCGGTCTTGGTACTGGTGGCCGCGCGATCGGCGGCGAGGGAGCCGGGACCGAAGCGGGCACAGGTGCAGACGTCTGTACGGATCCCGTTGATTCCGGCGCGGGTTCGGTGCCAGCATCGTCCGGCGGCGCATCCTCTGTCGAGGCGTCCGCCGGTTCTTCCGCCGTGAACAGCGAGCCCTGGGCCAGCACCGCCTCGAGCGACGACCATCGCGCCTCGGTGTACTGATCCAGGCGCAGGGACCGAGCCGCGTGCATGGCGTAGATCTCGCAGTCCAGCGCCTCGTTTCGCTTGCCCGCCTTCTTCTGCCAGACTTTCACGCCCTTTCGGCCGCCAGGCTTTGGGGCCTTGACCTCGGCCAGCAACTGCTCGAAGTAGTCCGGGCGCACGTCACCGAACCAATGGACACGGCCCGGGCCGTCGCCGGTGAGCTTGAGGCGACCGCCGCCCTCCCCTCCTAGGAGCAGATCCTTTGCACGGGAGACTCCGACCATGTAGATCGCCAGGCCGTAGCGCGCGGCCTTGTGGCGGTGGTTCACGTCGATCACTCGCGGCTTCGAGAAGATCTCGCGCGTGTCGTTGCTCGATCCCTTGATCGCCATGCATCGCCGAGCATTCAAGCGGCGGTTGAATTCTCGGACGGCCTTGTAGACCGCGTCGTCTGTCTGTCCGTCCGACGCATCGACCGACGCCGCCCCAATGTGAAGCGCAACGCCATTCGCAGCTCGGTACTCTCGCTTGAATACGATGGTGAAGAGCGTCTCCCATACGTCCCACTCGAGGACGTTCCCGAAGATCTCGCCCCAGTGGATGAGCCACGATTCCTCACCGCGCCCCCATGCGCGGACGACGACGGCCAGGCGGTCGTGCTGGACGTCGATGCCGGCCGTCAGGACAAGGCCGCCGACGGGCACTGTCCACTCGGGGTATGCAAGAGCGCGCTCGCGCAGCTCGTCTTCCTGGGGAATGTCGTTCTTCCATTCCCACGGACGCCCGAGCGTGCCATTCCAGAACGCGATGAGCGCCCCGATCTTGCCCTCGTTGGCCTCATGCACGGCCGCCAGGTACTTGGCGACCAGGCGGTCCAGCGCAGACTCGGCGAAAGGCGACATCAACTCCGAGAAGTAGTAGCCGCGAATTCCATGGAATGCCGCCATCGGGCGCCAGGCGCCGCGGGCGACGTTGGTGCTTTTCTCGGCGGTGGTCCACTCGCCACCGCACGAGGCGCAGACGTAGCGGGCTGTCTCTGGAAGGGCCTTTCCGTACACCGCGTGCGCCGGCGCGTTCTCGTCCGAACTCCAGCGCACTTGCTCCCACTCGAGAGGCGCCGACTCGCCACAGTGGTGGCACGGCACGAACCATCGGCGCTTGTCTGACTTTTCAAGCTCAGCCTCGATGGCGGATACGCCCTTGATCGAGGGCGTCCCGCCGACGAGCATCTTCGCGTCCGGGTACGTCTTGCCACGCTCGCGCAGCAGCTCGATGGAATCCCCCTGCCCCTTGATGTTGACGTTGCAGTCGTCCGGCTCCTCGACGATCAACCGGCGGCCGCTGCTCGACTTCACTGCCCCGGTCGAGTTCGAGCCGACGAACTTGATGAATCCGCCCTGGAACGTCTTGTGATCCTGCCGGTAATCACGGCTGCGGGTCTTCACGTTGATCTTCGCTGCCAGGGCCGGCGAGGCCTCGACGACTGGCTCGAATTTCTCGATGTTGAAGTCGCGGGCCGTCTTGTCGCGCGGGAACATCACCATCACCGACGTCGGGTCGTGGTGGATGGTGTAGCCGATCCAGCCCATCACAAGGCCGATGGTCCAGCCGATCTGCGCCGACTTCTGCCCAGCAACCTCGCGCACCGTCGGGTCGCCGAGGGCGTCGAGCGGTTCGCGCAGATAGGGCGTGACCGCGAGCGAGTAACGTCCCGCCAGCGCGGAGGTATCGGGCAGCCGCATGTGCTGCTCGATCCACCGCGCCGGCGACATCCGCGCAGGCGGCACCCAGAGCGGCAGCACGCGCTCGCGGAGCGCTTCAATCAGTCTTGACGAGTTCGGCTGGGTCATATTCGGCCAGTTCCCGCAGGGCATCGTCGAGACGCGCCTTGATGAGGGGGCGGCAGGCTTCCGGGATCTCGGGAGCGACAGCGGCGGCGAGGACGGCTGTTCGCGTGATGTTCACCAGGTTCGCCAGGACCGTCACGACGAGGTCGAAGTCGACCAGCCTTCCCTGACGCTGCTGGAGATCGAGCTCGCGCAGATCTGCCGTGACCCGGTCAAGCCGATCCTTCTGCGACTCACCCTTCACGCCGGCGATCTTCCACTCGACGTACCACCGCACGACAGCGCCGGTGTCGTACGAGCCATCGTTGAACGCCGCCCCGCGGTCGATCACCGGCATCCCCTTGGCCAGCCAGTCGGAGATCGTCTGCTGCGAGACGTCCATGATCTCTGCGATCTGCTGCCGATTCACGATCTGGCTCATCGTCTATTCAACCCCTAGGCCCCTGGAGATCTAGCGAAATTCCGCGCTCGTTTCGCTC
>CAZZBK010000118.1:0-4552 GCA_964652155.1 uncultured Planctomycetaceae bacterium
GTCGGAGTCGCCGGCTTCGCGGGCTCGGCAGGCATCTCCACCTTGGGTGGCTCAACCTTCTTGGCCGGTTCGGTCTTCTTGGGCTGTTCCGAACACGAAACCACTCCCAACAGCGTGCCTAGCAGCACGACACTCGCCCAACGCAGCAACGATCGGCTCACGGGTTGATCTCCGATAAAAAAATGGCAGTCCGATTGAAATCCTTCACCGCCGACACCACCGTCGACGGACCTGGCAACAGCCTTACGGGTTGGCTGTCACCGTGATGTTGTCGATGAATACTTCCGCATTGGTCGCGTTGCCGAACATGCCGGGGCTTCCCACAACATTCGGAGTGGAGTCCTCGGCCTCGATTGACCAGCCGCTCGGCTCCGGCGTGCCACGCTCCCAGACCTTTCCCTTCAAGATCGCCTTGCCCCCTTGGGCACCGGCGCTGAACTTGACCGTGTACCAGACGTCGGGCTTCCAGGCGAACGGCACCTGCTTGCTGAAGCGGTCCAACTGCGCGGTCCACGAGCGGATTTGCAATTGCTGCTTGTTGCCCAGCATGTCGAGCGCGTAACGCTGCGCGATCACACCCATGTCGGTTTGGGCATTGTTGCCAAAACCACCCTTGAGGTCGGCCTGGATCGTGTAGTCATGCAAGTCGCTCCAGCCCAGGAAGCCGGTGCTCTTCATGCCCAACGGGATCGTGGTGATCTTGACCATCACCGGGTTGCCATCCACCTCGCGGATGACATGGCGATAGCGCATGCCATTCCAGGGGAGCGGAATCTTTTTGTCCGCGAAGTCAAACTTCCAAGGCAAAGGCGGAATCACGCGGATCCGCGCCTGTCCGGTCAGCTCACCCACCTTGGCCAAGACATAAACGCCTTGATGATTCGTGCCGCTCTCGGCCGTGTAGACGCCCGTCGAGTCGATCGTGCCGGGACCTTTGACCCGCGTGGGCTGCGGTGGCTGGCCCGGGGCGGCGGGGGGCTTCGGGGGTCCCTCGGTCTCGATCGTGAACTGCACGTCCTTGGCCTCGCCGAGCGATTGGCCAATGGCGTTGTACAAGCGGACGCTGTACTTGATCGTCTCGCCCGGCTTAATGAGCATTTCGGCCGGCACAAGTTGCACGTGGGTCGGTGTCTTGTCGGTCAATGGCGCTTCGACCGTGGCCGGTTCGGCCGCGGTGGGAGCCGACTTGGCGTTGGGAGAGGCGAGGCAGTAAATTGCGACCGTCGTCGGAAAATAGAGCCGACCATTATACGTGATCGGCGAGCCATGAATCTCTTCTTCCTGAGGGAAGCGGAGACGATGCGTGATCTTGACGCCAGCCTTGTCGTCGGGCTTGAGAATATGAGCCACGTTGGTCGTGCTGGCGTAGAGCTTGCCGTCGCCGTACATCAAGCTGGCCCGCATGATCGTGCCGGAGAGCTTAACACGCTTGCCGATCGGGTCCCCCGTCTTGGCATCGAACACGAACAGGTTGCCCGAGTCGTCGCCGGCATACACGCGACCGTTGACCACCACGCTGCCTGAGCGACCGATCATCACGTCACGCCGCCGCCAGATGGCGCCATCTTCGGTGATGTTTTTGCCGCCGCTGGCCTTGTTGCCGTCGATACACACGAATGCGCCGCTGGTGGCACCGTCCGGATTCTCTTCGCCGTTGGAGATAAACACCCGGCCGTCGTTCAACACGACAGGCGGCACATTCACGCATTGGCGCGACAACAGATAGGTCCAGATCGGCCGGCCCGTGCGCGGCTGAAACGCCCACACGCCACCATCGCCCGAGCCGAACACGAGCGCCGACTGGCCATTGAAGTGCGTCAGCACCGGGCCGCTGTAGGTTGTCTCGCGAGGCCGGAGATTGGTGCCGTTGAACCACACGATCTCGCCCGTGTTCTTGTTCATGGCCAAGAACCGGTGGGCGGGAATGGCGTTGTCACCCCAGTTGGTCATCACCGCGCTGGTGATGACCAGGTCTTCGTACACGAGTGGCATGTTGGTGCGGCCGCCGTAGGTGCTGAGCAAGCCGAACTCTTCGTTCAGCGAGCGCGACCAAATCGTTTTGCCCGTCTCGCCGTCGAGGCATTGAAACACCCCGCACACGCCCATCGCAAACACGCGGCCCGTGGTGGGGTCGCCGACCACGCAACTCCAGGCGACGCGCTCGCGCGGCACATCGGACAAATAGACATTGAACTTATTCTCCCACAACAGCTTGCCGGTGTTGGCGTCGACGCAAACGACCCGCTCGCCTTCGCGCGGCGTGTCATGATCGGCCGATGCGAGCGTGTAGAGCTTGCCACGCATGATGATCGGCGTCGAACGGGTACCGATCGTGTCGTTCTTCCAAACAACATTCTCGCCGCTGGGGTCCCAACTCTCGATCAGATTGGTCTCGCGCGAGACGCCGTTCTGTTCCGGCCCACGCCACACCGGCCAGTCAACCGCCTCAGCGGCGAGGAGGCTGGACATGACTGACGACAGAGCAAGACACAATGACAAGAAGCGAATGCAATGCACGACTGGCCTCATAGGTGGGTGTCTCAGGAGGTCCGCAGCGACCGATTAGGCAGGCAGGTGGAACGGATTAGGATACGACAAGCGAACGGAAGCGGCTAGTGGGGGAAGGCTTATCCGAGCCGGGGATATAAGTCCCCGGATAAGATGGCCACGTCAGCGACATATTTTATCCCAACGCATGCTTATCCGGGGTCTCACGCCCCCGGCTCGGAAGTTTCAGTGGCTCGGGAATTAACTTAGTCGAACCACTCATCCTCCGGATCAAACTTGGGCAGCACCAGAATGAGCACCCGCATCTTGCCGAGCGCTCGATGCCGTGTGCCGGGTCGGATCATCACGCACATGCCCGGATGAACATCCACAACTTCATTGTCCAGTTGCATTTGCGCGCCGCTCTCACACTCCAAAAAGTAATACGTCTCGGTCAGCCGCCGGTGATAATGTGTGCGGGCTTCGGTCGAGATGTCGGTGCGATGCACCGTGCCGGGAAAGTCGCTCACGTCGGCAAACGCGCGCCGAGCCTGCCCGCACGGACACTTGACCGGCGCAATCTGGTCGAAATCAGCGAGCTCGTAGGGTCGCTCGGGAGTTGCTGGCAAAACTTTTTCTTCCATGCTAGCTCAGGCGTTAAGGATCACTCGACTCTCCCAGCCCCCTCTAACCGTACCAGCGTCACGCCAAAGCTACCACTGCGACACACTAAAATCGCCGCTACCTCCACTGTTGGAGGGGTGTTTGGCCGTCAAGGTTTCACCAGCTTCTAGGACCCGAATGGATTGCCTAACAATCACTGTAAACCACGTGGCCAAAATTACTTCCGTCGGTCTCAAGCCGCTTGAATTGGGTAGCCGATACCGTTGGTGTCACTCATCAAGGACACGTTCAACAACACAGTGGTTGTTGGGCGTGAGCCGGCACCAGGGGTTCCGAATCGGTTGTTTTCGGGCCAAGGAATGGCCCGACGGTCCTGGCGCTAACATACCTGGAGAACGACGACGAGATATTGGATGGGACCACCTTAACGGGCGGCACCAGCGATCCATCGAAAAGCTCGCCTGCCCCGCGGGGCAGCTCGCACCACGAACCGGAGCTCCAACCTCCTGCACAACGTGCGACCCGAACACCCGCTGTGGCACGACCGACAAGACGTCCCAACCCATTCATCGTTCGAAGTTCCCATGAGAAGGAGAGGTTGCTCAATGAAACTGCATACACTCGTAGGAGCGCTGATCGTTAGCGTGGGCCTCTGTAGCCAAAGCTTCGGTGGCTTGCTCGAACGCATCATGTCAGGTGGTTGCAACAGCTGCTGCAAGCCTTCGTGCTGCGAAACCAGCTGTGCCGCCGCCGCTGCCAACACCTGCTGCGCCAAGGCCGCTGATCCCGGCTGCTGCGCGGTGGCCAACAGCTGCTGCAACAAGGGCTGCGATGACGGCTGCTGCCGTCGTCACCTGCACTTGTTCTCCGGCCTGAAGGGTTTGTTCCATCGTTGCTGCGACGACGGTTGCGGCAATGGCTGCTGCGACAACAGCTGTGCGGCCGCTGCCAACACCTGCTGTGCGAAGGCTGCCGAGCCGGCTTGTGCGGCTGCTGCCCCGTCCTGCTGTGCCAAGGCTGCCGAACCGGCTTGTGCGGCGGCTGCCCCGACCTGCTGTGCGGCTGCCAACAGCTGCTGCGACAAGGGCTGCTGCGGCGACAGCTGCTGCCGTAAAGATCGTTGCTGCTTGCTCTCGAATCTGTTCAAGCGGATTCGTTGCAACAAGCCGTGCTGCCCGAAGAGCTGCTGCGGCAACGGTTGCTGCGAAGTCTCGTGCGGCGCTCCGGTCAAGGGTGGCGAAGCCGCTCCGATTCCTCCGGCCCCGATTGCCGATCCTTCGGCTCAAGGCCGCCGTATGATCCAGAGCTATGTTCACGCTCACTAAACTGAGCTGAGCAATAACGCTCGATAACTCAAGGCCGGTCCGGACCCTCAAAAGTCCGGACCGGCTTTTTTTATGCGCCTCGTGAAACGGTTTTCAGTTTTCAGTTTTCGGTTCTC
>CAZZBK010000118.1:4652-19581 GCA_964652155.1 uncultured Planctomycetaceae bacterium
AAGTCGGCCAGATACTCAACCGCCGCGAGCACGCCGGCAATCCCCTCGTGATTCTGCGTGCCGGTCATCCATCGCTCGGGTAACGAGTCCGCCGCGGGACGCACCTTGTACGGAGTCAGCGCGGCGAGCCGTTCGGGTCGTCCCCACAACACGCCGACGTGCGGACCAAAAAACTTGTACGCCGAGCAAGCAAGGTAATCGCAGTCCCACGAACGAACGTCGATCAACCGATGCGGCGCGTAATGCACCGCGTCGACAAATACCTCGGCACCGCTCGCATGCGCCGCTTGGACCATCTCGCCGATCGGGTTGATGGTCCCCACCGCATTGCTGGCCGCCCCCACGGCCACCAGTCGCGTGCGCTTCGAGAGCAACGCGCGAAAATGGTCCAGATCGAGCGTGCAATCGTCGGTCCGCACGTTGATTCGCCGCACCGTGACGCCAGCGTCACGCGCCGCAAGCACCCACGGCGAGACATTCGCGTCGTGATCGAGATGCGTCACGATGATCTCGTCTCCCGACTGCCAGCCGCGCGACAACGCGCGGCTGAAAGCGAACGTCAACGTGGTCATGTTCGCGCCGAAGATCACGCTACTGGGGTCGTCGGCCCCCAGCAAATCGGCGACCGCCGCGTGGGCTTCAGCGAGCATCGCGTCACTCTGCCGACTGGTCGCGAACACACCGCCGTGATTGGCGTTCATCGTGATCAGATAGTTGGCGATGGCGTCGACCACGCGCTGCGGAGTCTGGCTCCCCGCAGGACCGTCGAAGAACACGGGTAACTGCCCGCTTTCGTCGCTCTGATGCAACGCCGGAAAGGCGCGGCGAAATTCGGCGACATCGAACTCACGAGGTGCGGCGGCCAGCGAGGCGGGGGGGCTCATGGCGTGAAATACTCCTTGGTTCGCAGATCCGTCATAAACATATAGCCCGGACGGTGCGTGATTGCCCAGTCGAGCCGCGCGGCCTCGAGCGCCAACTGCGGTGTCACGCCACAAGCCCAAAACACGGGCACTTCGCCCGCTTCCATCACCGGCGGGTCGCCAAAGTCCGGCTGATCGACATCCATAATACCCAAATCGGCCGGCGCGCCCACATGCACCGGCGCGCCATGCATCCCAGGATAGTGTCCGCTGATCTGACGCACCGCGTGGAGGTCCTCAGGGCGATAAGGACGCATGCTCACGACGAGCTTTCCCTGAAAGGGACCCGACGGCAGACAGTCGACGTTCGTGCGATACATGGGGACGTTGCGGCCGAGTTGCAGATGGCGCACCGGATAGCCGGCGAGTTCGAGTGCGTGCTCGAAGGTAAACGAGCAGCCCAACAAAAACGCCACCGCATCATCACGCCACAACTCAACAATATCTTCGGGCTGCGGACCCACGCACTGCCCATGATGGAACACCCGATAACCGCTCACGTCGGTGCGCAAATCGGCGCCCGGCGCAATCGCCGGCTCGGGGTTGCCCGGCTCGGTGCGACACAGCAGCGGGCAACTCTGCGAGTTGAGTCGGCAAAAGGCCGCGAAGTCATCCGCTGCCGCGTTGGGCACAATGACCAGGTTCGCCTGGACAAAGCCGGGGCATTGCCCAGCGGTCGGTCGGCGATACGCGCCCGCTCGAATCGCGGCCCGCAGGTCTTGAGGTTCAACATACACGGTGTCGGCAGCCATAGTGTTATCGGCGCTGATCGATAATCCGCGCCCCCTTGCCTTCGAATCGTGGCAAACTTCCCAAGGACACACATTGCACGTCCACCTTGAGCCCCAGCCGCAACAACAGTTCGTCCGCCACGCGCTGGGGCTGCTCAAGTCGATCTTCAATCTCGACGCGCAGCTGATCCATCTGTTCAACCTTGTAGACCGTCAGGCGATATTCAAGCACCTCGGGAAAACCACGCAAGATTTGCTCGATCGCGCTGGGGAAAATGTTCACGCCCCGCACGATGAGCATGTCGTCGGCGCGGCTCACGATTCCCCCTTCGAGCAGCACGAAGCGGCATTGCAGGCCATGATTCCAAGTCGGCCGCACCAAATCGCCCGTGCGGTAGCGGATTACCGGCGAGCCGAGGCGTCCCAAGTTGGTGAGCACCAACTCGGCGAGTTCTCCGTCCTGAGCGCTCTGTCCCGTCTCGACGCTCAAGAACTCGGCGATGAACTCGCTTTCCATCACATGCAATCCGCGCCGCGCGAGATCGGCGAAGCCCCAGGGCCCCACCTCGCTGGCCCCGGCGTGATCGACGCACTGGCAGCGCCACAGGGTCTCGATCCGCTGGCGAATCGCGGGGATCGAGCCTCCCGGTTCTCCCGCCAGCACGATCCGGCGAATGCCCAACTCGCCCACATTGAGCTTCCGCTGTTCACCCACCTCGGCCAAATGCAGCGCGTAACTTGGCGTGCAAAACACGACCGTCGCGCGGCTCGTCCGCATCAACTCCAGCCGCGCCAGCGTGCTGATCCCACCAGCCGGAATCGTCAGGCAGCCGCGATGAGTCAGCGCATCAAATGCGCTCCAGAAGCCAATGAACGGCCCGAACGAAAAGGCCATGAAACAACGATCCGCCGACGTGATGCCAATACTGTCGAAGATCGTCTGCCAGGTCTCGATCCACCACTCCCAATCCTCGGCCGTGTCGAGCACGATCAGCGGCCGGCCGCGCGTCCCCGACGTCTGGTGGTAACGCACATAGCGCGCAAGTTCAAACGTCCGATGCGGCGCGTCGTCGCCGTGGGCCTGCGCGGCGACCAACTCTTCTTTGAACGTGTAGGGCCAATCGACCAACTCGCAAAGCGACTCGACCGGGCGCTTTAATCCCGAGAGCTTTTCAGCGTAAAACCGATTGCCAGGCAACACCCGATCAAGCAGCCGGTTGAGACGCTCCAACTGATGCCGCTCCAGCGCGGCCGTGTCGAGTGTCGTCAGGTCATGTCGTTGCTCGGGCGATAGCATCGCCCGATATTACTGATTTGTGATCCAATCTCCAGCATGAAATAGTCCGATCCGAGAGAATGTCTTCGCTTGAATGGATTAACAGTCTTTGATATGTTAGGGTGAGTCAATTGCCGTTTTGAGGCCATGTGCCACCAGGAATTTTCAACATGAGTCGACCTTCGTGTCGTCGCCGCGAGCATGCGGCGCATGCCTTTGAAAACTACGCGGCCACCATGCCCGAAGGGCTTACTCTGCGCAGCCGCCGCAATATGCTCAAGGCGGGGTTGCTGGGCCTCTCGGGCTTGCCGCTCACCGAGCTGTTGCGGGCCCGTGGCGAGGCGGCAACTCACGGCCGAGGCATGAAGTCGGCCAAGAGTTGCATCCTGCTCTGGATGACTGGCGGGCCGAGCCACATCGACACCTGGGACAGCAAGCCCGACCGACCTGAGATGAATCGCGGACCCTTCGATGTCGCGCAGACCAAGCTCCCCGGGGTCTTCATCTCGGAACACCTCCCCAAGCAAGCGGCGATGCTCGATCGCTTCACGATCATTCGCAGCGTCGACGCCAAGCACAGCAACCACTCGCCCAATATCGTCTTCCAAACGGCCAACTTGCGTGCCGAGCCGCGGACGAATCCCGAGGCTGAAAAGTATCCAGCCCTGGCGTCGGTCATTGCCCAACGGCACGGCGCCAACCAGCCGGGCATACCGCCCTACGTGGCGTTCATGAAATCGCGTTCGCACTTGGCCTTCGCCGGCTACCTGGGCAAACAGTACGACCCGTTCATCGCCAACGAAGCCTGCGTGCTGCCCAAAGTCGATCTGGTGGGGCAAACCACCGGCGAGCACACCACCGGCAGTCTGTTCCAATTGCCCGAGGGGCTCTCGATGGATCGGCTTTACGATCGTCGGCGGCTATTGGGCGATTTCGATCGCATGCGGGCCGGGCTCGACCAGGACGGCTCCATGGACTCGCTCTCGCATTATCAGCGACAGGCGGTCGAGATGCTCGTGGGCGGACGAGCGCGGCAGGCCTTTGACCTGACGCGCGAACCGTCTGCCACGCGCGAGCGGTACGGCAATCACCTCTGGTGTCAGCAGGCGCTCGTCGCGCGGCGGCTCGTCGAGGCCGGCGTCGCGTTTGTCACGCTCGACTTGAGCTACCACACCGCGAGCGGCACCTGGGACACGCACGGCGACAACATTCCACCCTACGGCGGCATTCGCCGCGGGCTGGGACCGTTGCTGCCGTTGTTCGACCACCTGCTGACGACCTTGGTCGGCGACCTGGAAGAGCGCGGCTTGCTCGACGACACGCTCATCGTCGCGATGGGCGAGTTTGGTCGCTCGCCGATGATGGGGACCCAGGGGAGCACGGACGGCCGCAACCATTGGCCTCCGGTGATGAGCATGTGTCTGGCCGGAGGCGGCCTGCGGCATGGTCAGGTGATTGGCGCGACCGAGAGCGACGGCGGACAAATTCGCGAACGCCCCGTCACGCCCGGCGACCTCGCGGCGACCTGGTTCAAGTACTTTGACGTGCCCCTCGACGCGCAGTACCTCGACAATCAAGGCCGGCCGCGCAATGTGATCGATGGCGGCGGTACTCCGATCGCCGAGTTGTTCTGATCCAACGCGCTGGCCGATGCGGGCGATTCGTAGCGCTCTTGTCGAAATCTCGCCCCGCCGTCTAAGCTGCCGGGCGGTTATCTCTCCACTCGGACGAATCGCTCATGTCGTCACAGCAGTCCGCGCCGCTCGGCGCTCCGCGCGCGAGTTACCGTAGCGGCGTGCATATTCTCATCGCGGGCGCTGCGCTGATCGCGGCTTGCCGCTGGCTGATCGCCTTCGACGAGGGGCACGCCATCATGGCCAGCTTCTCGGCCTTGGCGCTCACGATGGTCGTCTTCAGCTATTGGTTCGTGCGTTACTCGAGTGCCCCACGCAAGATCAAGCTCACGTGGCTTGTCTGTCTCGTCGGGCTGGTCGGTTGCGTCGAGATCAAGGGCTGCCAGGGAAACCTCGTGCCGATCGTCGGCTGGCGTTGGGTCAAGTCCCCCGATCAACTGTTGGCCCGTGCCGAGCGTCGCACGACCGAGGCCGCGAGTGTCGCGGTCGATTTGACCAAAACCACGCCGCATGACTACCCTGGATTTTTGGGCGCCGACGGCCTCGGTGTCGCGCCGATCGATCCCTTTCCGGCCGGGGGTGAGTCTCCTGCTGCCCCCAAGGTCGTTTGGCGACACCCGATCGGCGCGGGCTGGTCGAGCTTCGCCGTGGTCGGTGACTTTGCCGTGACCCAAGAGCAACGCGGCGATGAAGAGCTGGTCGTTTGCTACGAGTGGCGGACATTCCGCGAACGCTGGCGGCACAGCGATCCAGGCCGACACGAAACCGCGATGGGAGGCATCGGCCCCCGCGCCACTCCGACGCTCCATCAAGGGCTGGTCCTCGCGCTGGGGGCCGAAGGGCGACTGAATTGTCTCGACGGCGCGGACGGCAACGTCCGCTGGAGTCGCAATGTCCTGTCTGATCACAAAGCCCGACTGCCCGACTGGGGCAAGAGTTGCTCGCCGCTCGTGGTTGGCGACCGGGTGATCGTTAGCGTCGGCGGTGACAATGGCCGGGCGCTGGCTGCGTATCGGCTCGGCGATGGTGCTCCCGAGTGGCACAGCGGCGATGACGAAACGAGCTACGCCGCTCCGGTGCTCGGCACGCTCGACGGTGTCGAGCAGATCATCATGCTCAACGGCGCGAGCGTGACGGGACACGATCCGCGCTCCGGCAGCGTGCTGTGGCGTTACGATTGGCCCGGTCTCCCTCCCAAGGTTCCTCAGCCAATCGTGCTCGCGCCGCACGATCTGCTCGTGTCATCCGGCTACGGCTTAGGATGCAAACGACTCAGCGTGAAACGCTCGGGCTCCCAATGGCAGCTCACGGAGCGCTGGAGCACCAACAAGCTGCGGCCAAAATTCACCAACCTGATCGTGTACGACGGTCACCTCTTTGGCCTCGATGACGGCATCTCGCTGGCCTGCGTCGAGCTGGAAACCGGCAAGGTGAAATGGAAACAAGGGCGCTACGGACACGGCCAGCTGCTGCGTGTCGGAGAGCGACTACTCATCCAAGCCGAGAACGGCGACGTGGCGCTCGTCGAGGCCAGCGGCACCGCCTATCGCGAACAGCTCCGCTTCCCGGCACTCGATGGCCGCACCTGGAACAACCCGGTGCTGCTGGGCAACCAACTGCTCGTGAGAAACGATCGCGAGGCGCTGTTGCTCGAATGGCCCGCACAATCGGTCGCAAAACCGTAGCGCGGCCGCCGCATGTTGCCGCCGGGCGACATCAACACTGCGCGCGTGTTGACCAAACGCAACACGACGTGTTGTGCTCGAAAAATCTCGCTCATTTGGACCATCGGCCGAGCGGAATGACCTAGGGTTGTTCAATGTTTCGAGTCGGTCTCTAGTCAGAAAGTTGAGCGATCATGACCCGGTTGCACTTATTGTGGAAGAACGAAGACGGTGCCGTTATCTCGGCCGAGATCATGTTGGTGGCAACGATCCTGGTGATCGGCATGATCGTCGGGCTCAAGAGTGTCCGCGACAGCGTGGTGAGCGAGTTGGCCGATGTGGCCCAGGCGTTTGACAATGCCAGCCAAAGCTACTGGTACGACGGAGCCAACAACAACCGCGGCGGAATGAATGGCTCGTCGTTCGACGATCGCCAGGGCGATGACCGTGGTCACGGAAAGCACGGTATCCAGACCGCCGCGCACGCCTTCGGCGAATCGTAATCGCGGTCGTCACGAGCAAGCCGAGGGGACCGTGGCTTAGTGCGCTGCGGTTTCGGGCTGACGATTCGAGTGTGCCGCGTCCAACGGCTCGACTACGGACGGCTGAGCAGCCCCGGCATTCGGCGAGCGCCGCCGATGCTGGCGAATCTGATAGTACATGTAGGCCGAGAACGAGCCCAGCAGGAGGAAGGGCATCGACATCATGAACAGGATGCTGTACATGTACGCCTGCGGCAAGTTGCCATACCGCTGCTGATTGCCCAGCGCCGACTTGCATGTCGGACAGGCCTCGACCGCCGTGGCCAAGACGAGGCACAGCACCACCGTCACAAGCGCAATCCAACGACGCGACACGTTCGCACCTCCCACACGGGCTTTTGAGTTACTTCGGTAGTATAAGCTCATCGAAATTGGGTGGGTAGAGCTGATAGAGCATCAGGTAGATCACGACGCCGGTGATCGATACATACAGCCAGATCGGAAAGGTCCACCGCGCCCAGCGACGATGGGCCGCTCGCTGCTCGCGATATCCGAGATATATCGTGCGCAGGGCCAAGACCGGCACGGCCGCCGCGAGCACGACGTGCGATAGCAGCAGCGCCAGATAGACGCTCCGAATCGCCCCCGTGCCCCCGAACGGCACCCCGCCTCGACCGGTCAATGCCAGCACCTGATAGTGATAAATCAGGTAGCAGATCAAAAACACGACGCTGACCGCGAACGCGACGACCATCACGCGACGGTGGGCCGTCTCGCGACGCTGCTTGATGAGCACATAGCCCGCGCTAAGCAACAGCGTGGCCGTCGCGTTGAGCAACGCATTGAGCTTGGGCCACATCCAGACATCAAACTCGAACACGGCAGCTCCCTTACGGTTGGCTCGCGACCGGGATGGCCAACACCTCGGGCAGCTTTTTCTTGAGCAGGGCCACGAGTTCCGGCTTCGACGGATGATAGGTCCCCTGCTGTTTCAAATTGCGATCCACCAGCACCGATCGCTCGGCATGCACTTTACGCTCGACCGGTATTTTGAACGTGTCTTGGCACAAGGCGCGAATGACCTCGAAGTCGCCGGTCAGAAACAGCCACTTGTCTTTGTCCGCGCCGAAGACCTGCGCGTACTGAGCGAGCACCGCGGGGGTGTCGTTTTCTGGATCGACCGAGACGCTCACAATCGTCACGTCCAGGTTGTTGTCCTTGAAGTACTGCTGCAACACCGCGAGATCGTTGTTGATTTGGCGACACGTGCCCGGGCAGCTCGCGAAGAAGAAGTTCAGCAGCCAGACCTTGCCCTTCAGTTGGCTGAACTCGAACGTGTCGCCGCTGCGCTCGGTGAGCCGCACCTTGGCAAGGTTGTCCCAATTGATTTCGTTGGGAGGGGTGAGCGCGGCGTCGCTGTGATCTTTCGCTGAACCGTCTTTGAGCTTCGTGCCGGGGGGCAAGCCGCCGTCGTCGCTGGCCGTCTCGGCGCGTGTCATGCGATAGAAGGTGAAGCCGCCATAGGCCGCGAGCGTCAGCAACAAAATACTGACCCAAATGCGAACGAGCGTGGTCATAACAAGTCTCCGCGAGTGCGCTGCCTCGAAATCCACCAGGACAACGTGAAGGTGACCGCCGCGAAGAGCAGCGTGACGCCCCAACAAACCGCCAGGGAAGGCAAACCGGCCGGAATGGCCTCGCTGGCCGGCTGCGACCAATATAGTAACCGGCGCAAGCCGGCGACACCGTAGGTTAGGGGGTTCAGACTGACAACCCAGCCGAGCCAACCGCCGCTGGCCGGGAAAAATGCCCCGCTCAGCAACCACATCGGCATCAGCACGACGCTCATCACGGCATGAAAACCCTGCGTCGAGTCGAGCCGCCAGGCGATGATGAACCCCAAGCCGGTGAGCGCCAGCGCGAGCACGGTGAGCAGCGCGAAGATCGCCGCGAGCGACACGAACGAGTACTCGATGCCAATGAACAGGCCCAGCAACAAAAACAACGCCGCTTGAAAGACGGCGATGAGCGTTCCGCCAAGCAGCTTTCCAAGCACCATCGCCCAGGAGGCGATCGGCGCAACCAAGACCGACTGCAAGAAGCCTTCGCGGCGGTCCTCAATGATCGAGATCGTCGCAAAAATCGCGGTGAACAACACGATCAGCGCCACCGTGCCCGGGAAGAAATACTCCTGAAAACCGGGCGAGTTGCCCGCGCTCGATAATCGAAACGACGGCCCCAGCCCCGCGCCGAACAGCACCCAGAAGACGATCGGCTGACCAATCGCGCCCACCACGCGGTTTCGCTGACGGAAGAACCGCACGAGCTCGCGTTGGCACAGAGCAATAATGACCGAGAGGGAGTGCATGGCCAGTGATGAATGCGGAATGCAGAATGATAAATGGAAGAACGCTCTCGCGTGAGCGCTCCGCATTCACCATGCTTCATTCATCATTTCTCCAAAACGTGTGTCCGGTTCGAGCAATAAAGACATCTTCCAACGTCGGCTTGCCGAGGGTCAACGAGGCGATGCGCCCCTCAGGCAGCGCGGCGAACAGTTGCGGCACCACCTCGCTGCCGCGCGGAGCCTCGAATCGCACCTGGCCGTCGAGTACCTTGGCCGTAAAGCCGAGTCGAGCGTGAATATCCTGGGCGAGCGACTCGGGTTCCTCGGCCGAGATGCAGAGCGTGTCGCCGCCGACCGTCGCGCGTAGGGCGTCGGGCGTGTCGAGGGCCACGAGCCGGCCACGATCGATGATCGCCAACCGATCGACGCGCTCGGCTTCCTCAAGTAGATGCGTGGTGAGGACAATCGTCACGCCGTCGCGCTCGCGGAGCTGGCGCAGATATTGCCAGAGGTCGGCCCGCGCGCCGGGGTCGAGTCCCGTGCTGGGCTCATCGAGCAGCAGCACGCGCGGCGCGTGCAGCAAGCCCTTGGCCAACTCGACGCGCCGCCGCAAGCCCCCGGAGAGCGTCTCGACAAGGTCGCGTCGCCGGTCGCTCAGGCCGAAGCGTGCGAGCAGTTCGTTCTCCAACTCTCGGAGCCGTGAACCCGCGAGCCCGTAGAGCGCGCCCTGATGGCGGAGGTTCTCGCTGACGGTGAGTTTCTTGTCGAGACTGGGAGCTTGAAAGACGACCCCGATGCGGCGGCGGACCTCATGGGCTTGGCGCGAGACGTCAAGCCCATCGATAGTTATCGTGCCGGAGCTGAGTGGAACGAGCGTCGAGAGGAGCCGAAACAGCGTGGTTTTGCCGCCGCCATTGGGTCCCAGCACGGCAAAAATTTCGCCCGGCTGCACGTCGAGGTTGAGGTCATCGAGCGCCACGCGGGTACCGTAGCGGTACGAGACATGACGAATGGAAACGGCACTGGGATCGGTCATCCGAACAACGACACGGTGTGAATCGTCGCCGCCAGTGTTTCCGTTTCTGGCGCGGGACGAGAGATTAGTGAGGGGCGTCGTGCGGGGCGAGCTTGCTGCTTTGCTCGATGAGTAGCTTCGTGTCGGCTTCGGTGGCGGCCGCCGCCTTGCGCGTCGGCGCGTATTGATAGAGCGCGTCTTCGCTGGCGCGGCGGCCCACGTCAGGAATCAACGCCAGCACGAGAAACACCGACATGATCGAGGCGGGGATCGTCAACACGTACTTCCAGTCCGCTTCGCTCTTCAAGTGCATGAAGAACAAAATCACGAGCGAGGCCTTGCAGCAGGCGATGGCCAACATGAACGTCCGGGCCACGCCCGGGGCGTCACCCATCACGCTGCGCCACACGTCGAAGTACGTCAGGAACGACGCGCCGGTCAGGGCACACAAGGCGAAAAAGACGGCAATATAGATGCCCACGCCGTGATGACCGTGGTCGCCGTGGTCATCGGAGTGGCCGTGACTGTCGTGATGATCGCTCATAGTTTCGTCTCAAAAAGACAGAGGGTTTCAAGCAGCGAAGGGGCGTTCGCTCCGCGATGTTGACTAGAACAGATACAGCAGCGGGAACAGGAAAATCCACACCAGGTCGACAAAGTGCCAGTACAGGCCAACGTTCTCGATGATGCCGGCGTTCTTGGGCGTAAATGTCATGGGGAGCATAATTGCAAACGTGATCAGACCCACCAGCACGTGGATGGCGTGGAAGCCGGTCATGAGAAAATAGGTGGCGGCCCACATGTTGCCGCCAGGAATGACGATCGGCATCTTGAGCCACTTCTCGGCATCGTTCAGGCCGTGGACGGCGCTGTGCGAGTGGGGCTTGGGGAGCGGCATGATCTTGGCCGCCAGTTGGGCGATCTTCACCGGATCGTCGCTGCTCGATTCGTCGCGCAGTTCGCCGAGCAATTTGAATCGCCGGGTATCCTCTTCGGTCTTGTCGGCCTTCTTCGACAACGGGGCCATCAACTCCAAAGCCCGCGACCGTACGGCGGAACCGTAGTCCAGGTCGGGTCGCTCGTAGATCGCACTGCGCGGGTAGACTGGGTAAATGCCGTGTGCGAACTTGCCGTAGTACTCGTAAGCCTTCACGCCCAAGAAGACGCTGCCCAGGGCGAAGGTGAGCAGCAGCCAGTTTTTCGCTGCCTGCGATTTATACGAGCGGGCGGCCTCGAGCGCCAGCACGATGGTCACGCTGGAGCAGATGAGCACGAACGTGTTGAACGCCCCGATGGGCTCGCTCAGATGCACCGCGTGGGTCGACGGCCAGGTGAGCGCGCCGAAGCGGAGCACGATGTACGTGCCGATAAGCGCGGCGAAGAACATGATCTCCGTCGACAAGAACAGCCACATGAACAGCTTGCCGCGCGAGAGCGGCAGCGCCGGCTGGTATTCGAGTTTCAGCGGTTGATGAGCGTGAGCAGTAGCCATGAGGCAGTCCTACGGGGAAGTGATAAGTGATAAGTGCTAAGTGATAAATTGAAGACTCCGACATTGATCACTTAGCACTTATCATTTATCACTTCTTCCTCAAATCATGGGTCCAATCATTAGCATCACAAACACAACGGGCAGATAGACGAGCGAGGCCCTGAGCAGCCAGCGGGCCGACAACTCATCGCGCTGCCGAGCAAACCACACCGCGAGCGCCAACTGGAACATGCCCAGCACAAGCGCCACGGACAGATACCAAGGTCCGGCAAAGTTCACGACCGCCGGGAGCAAACTCACCGGCAACAACACCAGAGCGCCCAGCACGGCCTGCAGGCCGGCGCGGCGACCGCTGGGATCGACGATCGACAGCATTTGCATGCCCGCCGCGGCATACTGATGCCGATAAATCCAGGCGATTGCCATGAAGTGTGGGAACTGCCAGAGAAACACGATGGCGAAAAGCACGGCAGGCGCGAGTCCCAACTCGCCACCGACCGCGGTCCAGCCCATCAGCACCGGCACGCCGCCAGCCACCGCCCCCACCACCGTGTTGAACGGCGTGCGGACTTTCATGGGCGTGTAGACCACGACATACAGCAGCCAACTAAGCAACCCGAGGGCCGCGGTCAATCCATTGACAAGCGAGGCCAAGTAAACCACCCCGACCACGCCGGTGATGGCACCAAAGGCCAGCACCTCGCCTGACGACAAACGACCGGCCGGGAGTGGGCGGTCAGCGGTACGCGGCATGCGGCCGTCCCGGTCCTGTTCGAGCCATTGGTTGAGCGCGCTGGCGCTGCTGGCCACGAGCACGGTGCCGAGCAGCGCGTGCAACAGATTCCACGGGTCAAGCGCGCTGAGCCGGGCCAGATAACCCGCCGCGGCCACGGTGACCAGTTCGAGCACCGCGATCCTGGGCTTGGTGAGTTCGAGATAGTCGGCCCAGCGCGAGTGGCTCGCGTGGTCGCGCGAGAGTTGTTCGACGAGCGGAGCATCGACGGTCGATTCGACAAGCATGCTGGAGGTGCTCATAGCGCCACCCCCAGACTCAACGGCCGACTCAACGACCAACGCGGGGGACTCAAGGTGAGCCGTCCGGCACGCAAGGCGATGAGCAACGAGGTGACCAGAATCAACGAGCCCGTGGCAACATGAGCCGTGACGATACTGGCTTGCAAAATGCTTTCTTGCTGGACGAGGAACGCCTGGGCCGAATCCCAGGAGCGGAACCAGACGGGCCAGCCATACTTGACGATCCAAGTTGCCGCTCCGAGCACGAGCTGCACGAGCACGAGCAGCGACAACCCCTGCGCTGGACGAACGAGCCAAGCGAGCGATTCGCGCCCGCGCCAAACGCGCCGCAGCAACAAGCTCTGATGTACCAACAGGCTGGCGGCCGTGATGAGATGGAACCAGAGCATGATGCGGAAGTAGCCAATATCGTCGGCCAAGCCGATGTGGCGCAACTGTGCGCCGAGCACGATTTGCAAATAGGCGAGCACGGTCGTGACGAGCGCAAGGCTAAAAATCCCGGTCTGTGACGACTGCCGAGCGCTCACGGCTTTCCAGCGATTGGAGGTTACCGCGGCCAATGACACAGCCAAGGCGAAGAACAGCGGCCCGGTGCAACCGTGGATCTTGGCGAGCGTGGTGCGATCGAGCAGCACGCGCAGGCCGCCGAGCACGCCTTGCACGATGACCGCCGCGAGCACCATCAGTGCCAAAGCGACAACCCAGCGGCGCGACTCACTGCGCCGACAAACGACCAGCGTCGCGATGGCCACGAGGCCGACCGCCGCGCCGAGCAGTCGATGGCCGTGCTCGACCAGAATATCCCAGGGGCCAAACAACCACGTCTGCCAAGGGTACAAGAACAAATTATAGCCGTAGGTGTTGGGCCAGTCGGGCACCGCCATGCCGGCCTTGTAACTGGTCACCAGGCCACCGACCCAAATGAGCGGAAACGTGGCGCAGACCAACAGCACGGCGAGCCGATGCGGCCAAGGCGAGTCGTGCTGTTGAGGGGCGGACATAAGGGGCAGGTTCTCGGTTTTCAGTTCTCAGTTGTTGAGAACTGGGCGTCGTCGGTGGTTAGTGATGCGCCGCGCCGGTGTTTTCCCCCGGCTTGGGTGGCTGCCATTGCGGATAGTAGTCTTCGTCAGCACTGGGGGAGTTGAACTCGTACGGGCCACGATAGACGATCGGCTGCACATCGAAGTTGCCGTGTCCCGGCGGGCTCGGGGCCATCCATTCCAGCGAGTTGCTGCGCCACGGATTGCGGCCGCACTTGGGTCCTAAGAAAATACTCGTCACGAAGTTCACCACAAAAATGATTTGGGTGAGCCCCATGCCGATCGCGCACACGGTCATAAACGCGTTCATCGGCTGCATGCTGGCAAAGGTCTCGTAGTGGTACGGGTCGGCCAGTCGGCGGGGGAAGCCGCCGGTGCCCAGGATGTGCATTGTGAAGAACGTGCCGTTGAAGAAGATGAACGTCAGAATGAAGTGGATCTTGCCCCAGAACTCGTTCATCATCCGGCCAAACATTTTTGGAAACCAGAAATACACGCCGCCGAAGACTCCCAAGGCCGTGCCGCCGAAGAGCACGTAATGGAAGTGGGCCACGATCATGTACGTGTCGTGAATGAAAATATCGACCGGCGTGGCGGCCATGAAAATGCCCGACAACCCGCCGATGATAAACATCGAGACGAAGCCCAAGGCAAAGAGCATCGGTGTGGTGAACGAGATGCGACCGCCCCAGAGGGTACCGAGCCAGTTGAACACCTTAATGGCGCTAGGGAGCGCAATCATCATCGTCGAGACCATGAACGTCATGCCCAGCATCGGGTTCATGCCCGATACGAACATGTGATGCCCCCAAACGATAAATCCCAACCCGGCGATGCCCGAGATCGAGTACACCATCGGCTTGTAGCCGAACAATGGCTTGCGGGCAAAGCAGGTGAGCATATCGCTGACCATGCCCATCGCCGGCAGAATCATGATGTACACGGCCGGGTGCGAGTAGAACCAGAACAGGTGCTGCCAGAGTAGTGGTTGACCGCCGCCGGCACCGGCACTGCTGCCGTTGATGATAAGCCCTTCCGGGGTGAAGAAGCCGGTACGAGTCAAACGATCGAGCACCTGCATGAACAGCGCGGCGGTGAGCACCGGCAACGCGAAGGCTTGCAGGATGGCGGTGATGAACATGGCCCAGATGGTCATCGGCATGCGAAACATCGTCATGCCCGGCGCCCGCATCAGGATAATGGTCGTCATGTAGTTGACCGACCCGAGCATGGAGGAGATACCGACGAAGATCACGCCGAAGAGCCAGAGCGTGTGCCCCATGCCGCTGC
>CAZZBK010000119.1:0-10155 GCA_964652155.1 uncultured Planctomycetaceae bacterium
GCCAAGTAATAGTACAAACTCGATTGCACCACGACGCCGTCGTTCTGAGCGTGAACCAAAAACGTCTTGGGTGTCTTCGACGTGACCGCGATCTCCGGAGCCAGCTCCGGGCCCTTGCCCTTCACCAGATAGGCCGGGTAGATCAGGATCGAAAAGTCCGGGCGGCAACTCACCTTGTCCGTGGCGTCGATCGGCTCGTAGGCCCGTTTGTCGTATTGATTGCTGAGCGTGGCGGCCAGATGCCCACCGGCCGAGAAACCGAGCACGCCGATCTTGTCGCCGTCGAGTCCAAACTCGCTGGCGCGATGGCGCACTAGGCTCACGGCTCGCTGCGCGTCTTGCAGCGGGGCGAGATATTTCTCCTGAGCCTTGCGGGCCGGCACGCGATACTTGAGCAGCACGCCCGTGATCCCCAGCGTGTTGAGCCACTCGGCCACGTCGGTCCCTTCGTGTCCCATAGCCAAGATGCTGTAACCGCCGCCGGGGCAAATCACAACCGACGCTTTGGTATCTTTGTCGGCCGCGGGACGGTAGATCGTAATCGTTGGCTCGCTGACGTTGGTCACCCGGATGATTGTGTCTTTCATCGGCAACGTCTTCTCAGGCTCGATATCCCCTTTCTCGCCCGGCGCGGTCGAGGGCCAAAGGTTGATCGGCTTGAGCGGCTCGGCCACGGCGAGCGAACCGCTCAGCAGGAAGGCCGCAAGAATCGTCGTCGTCAGCAATCGGTGAGCAAATCGCATGGCGTGTATCCCTGAGAGGTGTCTGTCTAAGTGAAGGTTGTTAACGATCGTTGATGACGAAAGCAAAGCAAAGCTACGGTTTCAAAAACTGATCGAAGAACCGTTCGATTGTGTCGACCGCCTCGGGGGTGGGGCGATGCATCGGGCGGTTGGTCATCGCCACGCGTTGCTCGTAGCCGAGCAGTTTGTTCACCGCGATCAAATGATTGAGCACCTTCCAACGATGCGGAGGGTCTTCACTCCCACCGCTGATGAGCACCGGACGCGGGGCGATCAGCGCGTGCAACTCGAGCATTTCGTGGCCGCCGCCAGCGTAGAGTTGCTTGTACAGGCCAGTTCGAGGGTTCGTCTCGCTGGGCACCCCCGGCTGCCGTGACACGTTGGGGTCATAGCCGATGTACCACGGTTCCCAGTAGTTGATGCTCCGGTTCGACTCATCGAACACGACGCCCGGGTCGACCCAGACGGCGGCGGCGAACTTATCGTACAAACAGGTCGAGAACATCGTCCATTTGCCGCCGTAGGAGTGTCCGATCATGCCGATGCGTGAGGCGTCGACCTGCTTGAGTTGCGACAAGACAGTGTGACAATTGGCCGACATGTAGGCCAGCATGCCGAGCGGCTGCGCGTTGAATTCCTTGGCGATGTTCACGAGCAGCACGCGCGTGTCGGCGCCGGGCAACTCGATCGAGCCGGGGGTGCCGATTTGCAGGGTGACGAAGCCTCGCTGAGCCAATCGCCAGCCGAAGTCGATTGAGCCGACGGTGTCGCTCTTGCCCAGGCCCGCGCTGCTCTTGGCCTCATAAAACGGGACGAACACGGCCGGAAATGGGCCTGATCCCGCGGGGAGCAACACATACCCATCGGCAAATTTTCCCGGCGCGACCTCGACATGCACGTGCTGCTGCGTGACGTTGCCGCGCTGTTCGCTCTCCAGATATTTGACCTGCGGCTGCTTGAGCAGTTCGGGCCAACCACCAAGCCGCTTGAGCCACTCGGCGCGAATTTGTTCGCGACGCAGCTTCCAACTCTCGGCCGAGGTGATCGCTTTCCCCTCCGCGTCGCGCAGCGGACTACGGTAGTCGCCCAAGTCATTGCGGAACGACTCGGGAACCTCGAACGCCGACCTGAGTTCGGCCGGCAACGGTTTCTCGGCGGCCGCAACGACCACGGTCAACATGAGTCCGACGGCAAACATGAACAAGCGCAGCATGGTGAGCACCTCGATGATGAGAGTTACGATGTCGACGGTCGTTGCGGGCCGGCCTTCTTACGCACGGTCACGCGATGCAGCCCAAGGCTGCGAGCCGCTGGGGCGTATTGCCCCTGATGATGGGCGAGCGCTACATCGAGTAACGGTGGCTCGATCACTTCGAGCAACCGCTGATACACGTCGGTCGGCTCGACCGACTCGGACCACTGTCGCTCGGCCCAGCAGCGAACCGCGCGGGTCACTTGATCGTCCGGCGTCTGAGTTGGCGCAACCAGCGTGTCGCTCGGGGGCAAGTGCTCGGGCAGAATCCAGCCGCCGCGGGCATGAATGACCGCGTACTCGATGGCGTTGCTCAGTTCGCGGACGTTTCCCGGCCACGGTCGACTCAGCAACTCTTGGAGCGTTTCTTCCGCCACGCTCGGTGGGGGACGGTTGGTCTCGGCCACCGCGCGGTTCACGAAGTGGCTGACCAGTTCACGAATGTCCTCGGGCCGCTCTCGCAGCGGAGGCACAAATATCTCGAACGCATTGAGTCGATAATACAGGTCATGCCGAAACGTCTCGGCGGCCACGCATTGTCGCAAATCCTGGTGCGTCGCCGAGATCACTCGCAGGTTGACCTTGCGCGGCTCAGCCGACCCGACCGGAGACACCTCGCCATACTCGACGACCCGCAGCAGCTTGACCTGCAACGAGCGGGGAATGTCGGCCACCTCGTCCAGAAACACCGTGCCGCCGTCGGCTTGTTCGAGTAGTCCGCGGCGCGACTCGTGCGCGCCGGTGAACGCGCCCCGCACGTGGCCAAACAATTCGCTCTCGGCGAGCGATTCGCTCAAGCTGGCCAGATGAATGACGACCAACGGACGCGACGCGCGGCGGCTAAAGCGGTGAATCGCCCGGGCGACCAACTCTTTGCCGCAGCCACTCTCGCCGCGGATATACACACTGGCGTCGGAGGCGGCGGCTAGGGCAATCTGCTTGAACACGCTCTGCATCGCCGGCGAACTTCCCAAGAGCGTGTCGGCACTGGGTGGCGGCGCGGTCGACTGGGGTAAGGGTATCTTGCGCCGCAGGGCGCGGGCTAAAATCCGCTCGACCACCGGAAGGTCGAATGGCTTGAGCAGGTACTCGAACGCCCCTTGCTGCACGGCCTTGACTGCGGTCGGCAAGTCGCCATAAGCCGTCATCACGATAATCGGCGCATGCGGCAGGTGCTCGCGGAGCGCGGGCATCGCGTCGAGCCCGTTCTGGCCAGGCAGCCGGACGTCGAGCAGCACGGCATCGAACGACTGCTCGGCCGCCAGGGCGAGCCCCGCCTCGGCTGAGCAAGCCGTCGAGACCGTGTGCCCCAGGTCTTCGCCGACGCGCGACAGGGCCCAGCAGATCGACGATTCGTCATCAATGACCAACAGCCGGGCCATGTGGTTTCTCCGCGGTCACTCGAACCATGTGGACAATAAACGCCGTCGTGAGTTGCTCTCGCTGATAGTGTACCGTACCGCGCTGGGCCTCGACCAGCATGCGGACGACGGCCAACCCCAGGCCCACCCCGTCGGGCTTGTCGCTGGCGAACGGCTCAAAGAGCCGCCCCGCCGCAGCCTCGGACAGTCCCGGTCCCCAATCGCGCACGACGAGCGTGACCTGCTCGGCGCTGGCCGTCACTTTAAGTTCGACGCGACGCTGCGCGGCAGGGAGATTTTTGACCGCGTCCAGGGCGTTGAGCGCGAGATTCGTGATGAGTTGTTCCAGGCCCGATTCGTCGAACCAGACGCTCAGATCGCGGTCGTCGAAGTGAACCGCGAAGTCGACCTGCGCGTGGCGCATCATTGGCGCGAGCAATTCAACGACCTGCTCGACAACCGGCGCGAGGTCGAGTGGCCTGTCGGCCCTGAGGAGCTGCGCGGGTTCGTCGCGACCGAGCACCAAGAGCCGCTGCAAGTAGTTTTGCATGAGCGTCAATTGCCGCCGCGCGACGTTGAGGTCCTCGTGCTCGCGTCCCAGTGGGCAGGCACGCTGGTGTAGTTCGAGTGCCAGCCGCGCGCCGGTGGCCGCGTTGCGCAAGTGATGCGCGAGCCCCCCGGCGAGTTGGCCCAGGGTTTGTAGCCGTTCCTGCTCTCTGACCCGCTGTTCATAGAGCTGCAACTGGTCGACCATCGTGTTGATGGCGCTGGCCAGTTCGTAGACCTCGTCGTTGTGACGTGGGAGTTCGAGGGATTGAAAGTCCCCTTGGGCAATGTGCTCGGCCTGACGCTTGAGCCGCAGCAGGGGGCCGACCACGCGCTGCGAGAGCCAAGCGATGGTGACCATCAACACGACACAGCCCAACGCGGCGATAATCGTCGGCGTGATTGCCGCCTCGCGAACGGTCGACCACCAGGAAGGCCGGGAGGACAACACGATTAACTGTCGCGGCGGCTCGCCTGTGCCCCGATCCCGGATCGGCACGCGATCAACCAGGTACTCGTGCTCGCCGATCAGCAACGTCGCTTGGGCCTCGCCCGACTCGACCGCGTGTCGCGTCCAATCGAGCAGCGACTGTCGCTCGGCGGGACTCCAAGGTTGGGTCGACTCGTCGACTTGCTCGGGACTGACGACGGCGAACTGAGCGCCCGATAGCCCGCTCATTTGCTGAAGCACGGCGGCGGTCATGGGGAAGCCGGAGCCGGCCAGCGTCTCGACGATCTGCCGCGCGTGTTCGCGGTCGCGGCGCCCGAACTGCTGCAGGTTCCATGACACCGTGGCCAATGTCGTGGCCAACGTGACCAGCGCAACGATGGCGAGCACCGGATAGAGAAACTGTCGTTGGATCGTCCAGCGCGCCATGAACTTGTGCCAGCCGTCGAGATGGTGTGAGACGTACTGCGTGCCGACCCTATGTTTTGAACGCCCGGGCATTTTCGACGTAGTGCCGCGAGGCTTGCAGCAACTGCTCGCGTTCCTCGGCGGTCAAGTCACGCAACGTGCGAGCGGGAAGCCCGAGCACGAGCGCTCCGCTGCGAATCTCGACCCCTTCGGTCACGACCGCCCCGACGCCGATGATCACGTCGGAGCCGACTTTTGCGCCATTCATGACCACCGCGTTCATGCCGATCAGCACGCGATCGCCGATCTGGCAGCCGTGGACGATCGCGCCGTGGCCGATCGTGACGTCGTCGCCGATCACGCAGGGCATCCCCTCGTCGGCGTGCAACACGGCATTGTCTTGGATGTTCGTGCGGCGACCGACGCGGATCGCCTCGATATCGCCGCGCAAGACCGCGTTGAACCAGACGCTCGAATCTTCGCCGAGGGTCACGTCGCCGACGACTCGCGCCCCAGCGGCCAAATAGACGCTGGGGTGTACTTGCTCGGGCCGAAATTTTGTCTGCGGGGTCATTCGTGCACCAGGCTCATAAATCGAGTACAACAATCAAACATTTGAGACCACTCGAGCTGGAATACCCCCTCTCCCCTTGCGGGAGAGGGAAGTTCGCGCAGCGAACTGGGTGAGGGGTGCGATTGCGTTGGGATACGCTTCACCCCCTCACCCGGCTCGCTGCGCTCACCACCCTCTCCCACAAGGGGCGAGGGTGAGCTGCATCGAGTCGAATGTACGTCACTGTCACCATCGGAAGAATGGTCCTATCGTATGTTGTCAACCCCTTCTTGCCTATCGGCCGCGGCTGACTTGCGTCAGCGTCGCATCTCATCGGTCGCGCTTGTGCAACAGTGCCTGGCCCAGATCGAGCACTACGAGAGCCGCGTTCATGCCTGGGTGCGCGTCGATCGCGAAGGCGCTCTGCGGCAGGCCGAGCTATGCGATCTCGAGTTGCGCCAGGGACACGATCGCGGGCCGCTGCATGGCCTGCCCGTGGGTATCAAGGATATCGTCGACGTGGCAGGCATGCCCACCGAGGCGGGCTCGCCATTGCGACGCGGACAGATTGCCACTCAGGACGCGCCCTTGGTGGCCAAGCTCCGCGCGGCCGGGGCGATCATCATGGGCAAGACGGTCACCACCGAGTTCGCCGGATTCGATCCACCGCCGACACACAACCCGTGGAACCTCGACCGCACGCCCGGCGGAAGCAGCAGCGGGTCGGCCGTCGCGGTGGCGCTGGGCATGTGCCTGGCCGCGATCGGTACGCAGACCGGCGGGTCGATCATTCGCCCGGCCAGTTTCTGCGGCATCGTGGGTTTCAAACCGGCTCAAGGGGCGGTCAGCTTAGCTGGCATCGTGCCGATTAGTGTCGAACTGGATCATCCCGGCCCGATGACGCAGAACGTCGCCGACGCGCATGTCATGTATCGCGTGATCGGCAACGCGCACGCGCCGGGCGTTGGCTCAGCGCTCAACCCCACCGCGCCGCGACGGCTGGGTCGACTCGTCGGCGCGTGGATCGAGGCGGCAAGCAGCGACGTGAAAGCGGCGTTGAACACTGCCGTGGGGCGATTGGCGGCGGCGGGCGTCGAGCTGCTGGACGTCGAGTTGCCCGCAAGTTTTGCCGACGTGCATCGCTGCCACCGGCAGATCATGGCCCACGATTACTACATGGGGCATCGCGAGTCGTGGAGCCGACAGCGCGATCAATACGGCCCGAAGGTGGGTGGCATGATCGAAGAAGGGAGCCGCATCAGCGACACCGAGTATGCCGCGGCGCTGGCCCATCAGAAGGTTTTTCGCCGCGAACTTGCCGAACACTGGCCTGCCTGCGACGCGCTGTTGATGAGTTCGACCGTGACGGTTGCGCCCGGGCTCGACTCGACAGGGGACCCGCGCTTCAATTCTCCTTGGAGCTACACGGGCTATCCGTGCGTCACGTTGCCGTGCGGGCAGGGCGAGGCAGGATTACCCGTCGGCTTGCAGTTGATTGCCTTGCCGGAGCATACCGAGCGACTGTTTAATGTGTCGGCGTGGTGCGAAGAGGCCATCGGGTTCGGCAAGAGCCCGGTGCTTGAGTGATAGAATCGGGTCGTCGATTACAAATTCCTACGGAGTTGCGAAATGATGCGTGCATTACTTGCTCTCGCGTGTCTGCTGACGGTCGTGCCCGTGGGGGCCGATGAGCCGAGCGACGCGCGTCGTCCGGCGGCGATCAAGACGCAGAACGTGCCGACGGTACCGGCCGACATTTTTAGCCGTTTGCGCGAGTATCAGAACATCCGCAACGCCTTGTTCATGTCCTGGACCCCCGACAGCAAATCGCTGCTCGTGCTCACCCGCTTTGGCAACGCACCGCAGTTGCACCGGGTCGCCGCTCCGTTGGCGCGGCGCGAGCAGCTCACGTTTTTCGACGAGCCGGTCATGTCGGCTCGGTCGTTGAATCCGTCGCAGGACGAGGCGTTGCTGCTTGTGATGAGCCAGGGGGGAAACGAGAACGATCAGTTGTATCGACTCGATCCGCACAGCTACCGCACGACGCTGCTGACCGACGGCAAGAGTCGCCATCTGCTCGGGCCCACGAGCCGTGACGGGAAGCAGATCGTTGTGTTGCACAACGCTCGCAACGGCCGCGACTCGGACATTTTTATCGCCGACACGCGCGAGCCCAACAAGCAAGAACGAGTCTTTCAGACCGAAGGGCAATTCTGGCAAGTCGAGGATTGGTCGCACGACGGTCGTTACTTGTTGATGTCGCGTTATGTGTCGATCAACGAAGGCTACCCGGCGATTCTCGACCTGAAAGAGCAAAAGAAGATCGACATCGAGTTGCGCAAAAAACCCGGCGACAAGGTCGCGATTAGCGAGATGCGTTTTTCGCCCGACGGACAGTCGATTTACCTGACGCATGATGCCGACGGCGAGTTTTTGCAGTTGGTCAAGTACGATCTCGCCCGCAAGCAATACCAGTCGTTGACAAAAGACATCCCCTGGGACGTGGCGAGCGTCGAGGTCGACGCGTCGGGGACGGTCGCCTTCACGACGAACGAAGACGGCTTTAGCCGCATCTACCTGCTGCGCGACGGCGTGCGCAAGGCGGTCGACTTGCCGCGCGGTTTGGTGCAGAACGTGAAATTTTCGCCCGACGGACAACACATCGGTTTTTCGTTCTCGGGCCCCACCGCGCCCGCCGATGCGTATTCGTGCGAAATCGCCACGGGCAAAATCACCCGCTGGACGATCAGCGAGTCGGGCGGACTCGACCCCAGCGCCTTTGTCGACGCCAAGTTGATTCGGTTCTCGACGTTTGATGGCCAGCAAGTGCCGGCCTTTTACTATCCGCCGAAAGGCGCCTCGCCGCAGAAACCGGTCGGCGTCTTGATTGGCATCCACGGTGGGCCCGAGGCCCAGTATCGGCCTGACTTCTCCGCCCTGGCACAGTTCTACGCGGGCCGGTTGGGGATCGCGGTCATCTTTCCGAACGTGCGTGGCTCGGCCGGCTATGGCAAGACGTACTTGCAACTCGATAACGGCAAACAGCGTGAAGACAGCGTGAAAGACATAGGCGCGCTGCTGGACTGGATCCGCTCGCAACAGGAACTCGACTCGACGCGCGTGGCCGTGACCGGCGGCTCCTACGGTGGCTACATGGTGCTCGCCTCGCTGACGCACTACCCCGATCGGATCAAGGCCGGCATCGATAACGTGGGCATTGCCAATTGGGTCACGTTCCTCGAGCGCACGAGTCCCTATCGGCAGGATCTGCGGCGCGCCGAGTACGGTGACGAGCGGATCCCTGACATGCGCGAGTTTTTGACCCGCATCAGTCCGGCGAACCGCGCCGATAAAATTCGCTCGGCGCTGCTCGTGGCCCACGGCGTGAACGATCCGCGCGTGCCGTTCTCCGAGGCGCAGCAGATTGCCGAGAAGGTCGGCTCCTTGGGGCGCAGCGTGTGGACCGTGTACGCCGACAACGAAGGGCACGGCTTCCTCAAGAAAGACAATCGCGACTATCTGAGCGGAGTCGAAGCGGTGTTTCTGCTCAAGCATTTGGTCAGCGGCAACGCTCCGTAACGAGTGAGGTGTGCGATGAACTTGGCCTTTGCTTCAGTGCGTCAGTTGGGCGAGGAACTCCGCGCGCGGCGTGTGTCGTCGGTCGAACTCGCGCGTTTGTTTCTTGAACGCTTGGAGAAGCTGGGACCGCAACTCAACGCGGTCGTGACGGTGACGCATGCATTGGCCCTGGAGCAAGCGGCACAAGCCGATCGCGAGTTGGCGGCCGGCAAGGATCGCGGGCCGTTGCATGGCATTCCGTACGGGGCCAAGGACCTGCTCGGTCAGCGTGGCTTTCCAACCTCCTGGGGCGCGCCGCCCCTGAGCAAGCAGACGTTCGATGAGGACGCGACGGTCGTGAAGCGATTGCGCGACGCCGGGGCGGTGCTCGTCGGCAAGCTCGCGCTGGTCGAGATCGCCGGAGGCATGGGCTATCAGCAAGCCAACGCCGCGCTCACTGGCCCCGGCCTGAATCCGTGGGACCGCTCGCGTTGGGCCGGCGGCAGCAGCAGCGGCTCCGGCGCGGCGGTCGCGGCCGGGCTGGTACCGTTCGCCATCGGGAGCGAAACCTGGGGCTCGATCGTCACGCCGGCCGCCTACTGCGGCGTGACCGGCTTGCGTCCCACCTATGGCCGCGTGAGTCGTCACGGGGCGATGGCCCTCAGTTGGACGCTCGACAAGCTGGGGCCGATGGCCCGCTCGGCCGACGATTGCGGACTCGTGTTGCAAGCCATCGCTGGCCACGATCCGCTCGACGCCTCGAGTGCCGATCGGCCCTATCGCTATCCGGACGAGAAACCCCTGCCCCCCCCGTTCAAGCTGGCCATGCTCAAAGGCTGCGCCGAGGGGTTGCAAGACGCGGTCCGCGCGAACTTTTTGCAATCGCTCGAAGTGCTCAAGCCGCACGCCTCGATCGAGGAAATCGAACTCCCCGACCTACCGTACAGTGCCGTGTCGGGAACGATTATCGATTGCGAGTCGGCGGCCGCGTTCGAGCACCTGATCGTCGATGGTCGAGTCTGGAAGTTGCAAGCGCCCGAAGACCGCATCGGTATCCATGCCGAGCAGTTTATCGCCGCCAAGGACTATATCAACGCGCTGCGGATTCGCGCGATCATTCAACGTGCGATGGACACGCTGCTCGCGCCGTTCGACGCCCTGCTTGTGCCAGCGAGGCCGACCGTCGCGCCGCCGATCGATCGTCCGTTTGCCGAGTATCAGCGTCCTTGGACGCACTCACCCATCGGCGGAGCGGAGAACGCCGCGGGTGTGCCGGCGATCACGAT
>CAZZBK010000119.1:10255-19564 GCA_964652155.1 uncultured Planctomycetaceae bacterium
CTCGACCTCTTCGCGCCAACGCTTTAATTGCGACAGTTCGGGACAGGTTTTCTGGCGGTGCTCTTGACTGTACTCGGTCAAGAAGGCCTCGATGCCGTTGATGCCAGCGTCGATGGCTTGCAAGGCCGAGTCGAATTGCCGCATCTCGACGAGCGGCGTGGCAACGGCCCGGGCGTGCATCATGGTGACGTAGGGGCGATACTGGTCGAACATCATTTTGTCGCGCGCGTGGCGCGCGTAGTCGCGCACGAATTGAAACAGCCGCAAGTTGCGGCGAGTGTCGCGGGCGCAGAGTTCGTACTTCTTGAGATGCCAGAAGCAGAGGTAGCGGTAGTAATACTGCACCCCCTCGCGCATCAGTTCGAGGCAGTCACCCGATTCGAGAAAATAGGGCTCGGCAGGGTCATCGGCGGCGTGCTCGCGTTGGCGGCGCTCGAAGTGTTCGAGCCACGAGTCGCACGCTTCGGGTCGTTGGCCGTCGGGTCGGCCGTCGCGCTCCATCTGGAGCAGCCCTAGGTCGATGCGCATCTGGATTTTTTCGCGGCCGTCGACGCCGACAATCACCCGCGCCGTGACCTGATCCGGGTCAAAGGCCCACTGATTCAGGAGATCGGAAATATCGCGCGTCACCGCACACGCCTATCCACACAGCGAGGTGCCCAGTTAATCATTGGCCGAGTCACGCACGAGCGGCTCCATGACCTTTGTGTTGCGTTCGATGGCCAAGACGACCGTCCGCTGTTCCAGGCCGTTGGAACTGCTCGCGACGGCGGGGATCACCTGCCGGGCGTTGGGCATGCTGAAGCGGACCGTGAAGGTGCCATCCTCGCGAATGCGCACCGGTTCGCCTTGCAAAGTGACGTGCGCGTTGGCTTCGGTTTTGCCGAAGACGATCAATTCGGCATCGATCTCGAAGTAGAATTCGCGGTTGCGAGGGAGCAGCGCCTCGGCACCCGCGCCAAAGCCGGTTGTGAGCGGCGAGCCCATCGGGCGGCGCAGCCGCTCTTCGAACAACTCCTGCAATTCGAGACTGTTCCCTTCGACATTGTAGCCGCCGCTGAGCGCGTAGATGCGGTCATAATCCTCGGCGATGTCGGTCCAGTTGTTGTCGATGGCGTCTTTCGAGTCGGCCTTGGGGGGCGTGACCGTGTTGCTGCGCGCCAGCGTGTAGAATCGGCCCGAGGCTGCGCGGTAGCCGATATCCAGTCGATAGGTGCGCGGCGCGTCTTGCAGGTCGATGTACCAGTTGTTCACGCCGCCATGAATTTCGATATCGCGAATGGCTTTCTCGGCTCCGCTGGTGGCACCGGAGTTGACCACCTGATACATCCGCAAGACCGGCCGGGCGGTGTGCCAGTCTTGGGCCAGCGCGGCCTGGGCACGCTCGATGCCCTGGCGCGTCAGTTCCCAGCAGGCGTGTAGCCAGTAAGCGTCGCGCACCAGCACGACCAATCGATCGCGTTGAGGCAATTTGCCGCCAGCCTTGGGACGCGTGGCGAGGTTCTTGACCCGCTCTTGCTTGACGCGAATTTGCTCAACGCGGCGGTTGACGACCGAGGTCTTGGCCGAGGCGGGGACCTTTTTCGCCGTGCCGTTGGTGCTCGAGACACTTTTGCGTACGACGCCGTTCTTGCTCTTGGCCGCTTCTTTTTGTTGTCGCTTGGCCTGGGCCATCCGCAGCAGCGCCTTGATCAGCTGATCTTTGCGCATGGCATGCCAGCCCCGCACTCCTCGGGTCTTCGCCATCTCAGCCAGATCTTTGGTCGTGTATGATTTGAGCGTGTCGGCAGTCATCGACGGATGATCTCCAAGCCGCGCGAGGTCGATACGAAGGCGGGAACCTCGAGACAGCAATCCAAAGGGTGTAATTCGTCCGTGAGGTAATTCCAACGCCCAACGGCAATCCCTTAGCCGCTCGGCTAGGCCAAGTGCCACACTCGGGAAGTGCGGCTCTCAGCCCATCACGACGAGTACCATCTCACCACGACCCGCAGCGATCAGCTTGGATCCTTGTGCGTTTGCGACACACCGCTTTTCGCGACCACCGCCGCGTACGAAATCGTCGCAAACATCCAATCTCTCTTGCGCTTACATCGATCGGTGTCGTTTCACCTGAACCCAGGCAGGAGCCAGCCGGTTGACTGGCCAGGTCCAGTTGAAGTGACAGTAACGAGTTTAACCGGGCTGATGAATTCAAGCAACTCAACGGCCCCCCGATGGTATGGTGTATTTCCAGATTCTTGGGCAACGGAGACAAATTCCCGTAAACTTTGTCGCCTGGAGGAACTTTTCAGGGCAATCGATCGCGCGTTCAGGCAGGAGTCGACTCGCGCGTTGTATTTCATCCGGCTGGTGGATCAAATTACCTGCAGTCGATCTATGCAAGCGTTTGATGGCTATGGACTTAATCGCCGAAATCCGACATTGTGAAAAAAAACACGAATTTACTCGGCCAGTCAATTGACACCCTCTGAGAGCACGGGTAGAGTAGCCCGTCTTCAAGGCTGGCAATTCTTACGGTTTCGACACACCTCGCCGTGAGAAATGCCTAAGCAGTTACTGCAACAGCGTTTGGCGTCGTTCGCGTGGCTCGTTTTTCAGGGTCGGCGAGTGGCACTATGGCAAAGGATCCTGAAGACAGCCGGTCGGCGTTGGCCATCGCAATGGAGTGGTCGACCGCCATTATGACCATTTCTTTGGAGATGGTCTTACCGGGTCTGGCGGGTTCTTGGCTCGACGAACGTTGGAACACACGGCCGTGGCTGTTTGTGTTTGGCATGGCGGCTGGCGTTGCCTTGGGGATGTGGCAGTTGATTCGATTAACGCGTCCCAAGGATGGGTCGCCGAAGCGCTAACCGACTTTCTCACATGCTCGCCCGACTCGGAAGATTATCGCTCGCTGCCAAATGCCTCGCCCTGGCGATGGTGGTTGTGTTGGCATGGCTGGCGGTGTATCCCTTGGCGCTCGAGCATGGCGGAGCGAACGCTGTTTATGCCTCGCTGGTCGCGGCACTGCTCTGCGTGGCTGCCGGAGAGTTGGCGCTCATGATCGGCGAATGGCTCTCGAGTCCCGACAAAGCGTTGGTCGCTTTGGGAGCGTCCATGGCCATTCGCATGGGTTTGCCGTTGTTCGGTGGTCTGTTGATTCATTTGCAGGCCGGTTCGCTCGCGCGAGCCGGATTGATCTACTATCTAGCTGGGTTCTATTTGCTGACGCTCGCGGTCGAGACATTGCTCGCGGTCGGGCGGCTGCAAGTCACGCCTCGACCGTCATCGGTCCTGTCGAGGACGCACGCCAAGGCCACGAGTTAGCACGAAGCACGGAATGCCCTGATGGCTGACAAAGCACATACAGAACACGCTGCCGGCGGCCAAGCGGCCCACGATCCGCTTGAGACGTCGCACTTGATGGGGCACGTCAAGGATGCCGACTTCTTCGAGTTGCCCGGATTCTTGGGCAAGCACTTGTACATTCCTCAGCCGTTTCAATTAGCTCACCCGATCGAGATTCCGAAGACCAAGATCAACGACATCGACAAGCACATGGTGCCAATCGACCTGAAGATCACCAAGTTCATGGTGCTCGAGGTTGTGGCAGCGGTGCTGGTCGTGGGGTTGTTCACCTGGCTGGCGGGCAAGGTTCGCGGCGGTCAGGCCCCCAAGGGGCGGCTAGTGAACATGCTCGAAGCGATGGTGCTGTTCATCCGCGACGAGGTGGCTCGCCCGGCGATCGGCCACCACGATGGTGACAAGTTCCTGCCGTTCTTGCTGACGGCGTTCTTCTTTGTGTTGGGTTGCAATTTGCTCGGCATGCTCCCTTGGGCCGGTTCGGCCACCGGAGCGTTGGCGACCACCGGAACACTGGCGCTGATTACGTTTGGCACAGTCGTCGGCTCGGGGATGGCCAAGTTGGGCCCCGTGCATTTCTGGACGGCGCTGGTGCCGCACATGGAACTACCGTTCGTGCTGGCGATCTTTTTGAAGCCGATGATTTTTGCGATCGAAGTGCTGGGCCTTGGCATCAAGCACTTTATCTTGGCGATGCGTTTGTTGGCCAACATGTTTGCCGGCCACTTGGTGTTGGCGACGATTTTGGCTTTCATTGCGGTCGCGGCCAATAGCTCGATGGCTTGGCTGTGGTACGCGGTCACGCCGGCCAGTGTGCTCGGCGCGACCGGCTTGAGCTTAATGGAATTATTCGTGGCGTTTTTGCAGGCATATATTTTTACGTTCTTGTCGGCCCTGTTTATCGGTTCCGCCGTGCATCCGCACTAATGTGACAGTCGGTCGCGGCGCGTTCGATGGACCCAAGTTTTGAGAGGAGACTGTTCCCGTGATTCGAATGATTAAGACGTTGGCGATGGCGTTCGGGGCGTTGCTCGTTGCTTCGCCGGTGATGGCCCAAGAGGCCGGTAAGGCTGCTTCGTTGATCCACCTCGGTGGCGCGTTCGGCGCTGGGTTGATCATCCTCGGCGCTGGTGCCGGTATCGGCAAGATTGGCTCGTCGGCCGTCGAGAGCATGGCTCGTCAGCCCGAAGTGGCCACCAACATCCAAACGGCGATGATCATCGCGGCAGCCCTTATTGAAGGTGCCACGTTCTTCGCGTTGATCGTTTGCATGGGCCAGCCGTAAGCCTTGCGGTTGGTTGTTTCTGGTATTTCGCTCGAAGGACGCTTTGCGATGACAGCCTTTCGTACGGGAGTTGCCGCGCTGGTGCTCGTCTCGCTGCTGGTCGGAGGAAACTTCGCCACGGCAGCCGATAAGCCAGCCGACAAAGC
Source organism: uncultured Planctomycetaceae bacterium (assembly GCA_964652155.1). GTDB lineage: Bacteria > Planctomycetota > Planctomycetia > Pirellulales > PNKZ01 > CAZZBK01. The sequence goes on from CAZZBK010000119.1 coordinate 15,035, forward strand.
CGCGGCTCACGATGCCGCTCACGCCGATCATGGCGCCCATGCGGCGGATCCCTTTGCCACCGACCCCTTGAGTTTCAAGGCCGACTTGGCACTGTGGACGCTGGTCGTGTTCATCGTCTTGCTGATCGTGCTCAAGAAATTTGCTTGGGGCCCGATCATCGCCGGACTCGATGCCCGCGAACAGCGTGTGGCCAACCACATCTCGCAGGCCGAAGAAGCCAGCGCCGAAGCCAAGAAGCTGCTCGTGGACTACGAGTCGAAGCTGGCCAAGGCGCAGGACGAAGTGCGATCGATTCTTGACGAAGCCAAGCGCAATGCCGAGCTCGTCAAGGAGGAGATCGTCGAGAAGGCCAAGAGCGAAGCGGCGGCCGAGGCGGCTCGCGCCAAGCGCGATATCCAGTCGGCTCGCGACCAGGCGATGCAGGAGTTGCTGCAAACGAGTGCCAATTTGGCGGTCGATTTGGCCAGCAAGATCATTAAGTCGAAGCTGTCGGCTGCCGAGCATCAGCAGTTGATCAGCGACACGCTGGCCAAGTTCCCCCGCACCACGGCTAGCCAGAACTAAGCGAGGACATCGATGGCCGACACGCCCGCACCCGCCGCCAGCAAGACTCTCGAACAGAAGTTCGCGGGCCATGATGCGGTCGCGCGCGTTTACGCCAAGGCCTTGATCGGCGCGGCCGGCAACGAATTGCCCTCCGTGCTTGCCGAGCTCGACGGTCTACTCGACGAGGTGATTCCCCGGTCGCCGCATCTGTACGCGGTGCTGACCTCGGGCATGGTCTCGCCCGAGGCCAAGCTGCAATTGATCGACAAAGTGTTCACGGGGCGTAGTTCGAAGCTGTTTGTCAGCTTTCTGAAGGTGATCGCCGAACACGGCCGCGGCGACTGCTTGCCGACACTTCGTCGCGTGGTGCGCGAATTGTTGGAGCAAGCCAGCGGTCATGTGCGGATACAAGTACAGTCGGCCTTGCCCTTGGACGAAGCATCGACCAAGCGGTTGGCTGATCGTTTACGAGATTTGATTCACGCCGAACCGATACTCGAAACCTCGCTCAAGCCCGAATTGTTGGGCGGGGTCGTGTTGCGGATCGGCGATACGGTCTACGACGGTTCCGTCTCCAGCCAACTGGAGCATCTGCGAACCCAATTGCTGAACAGGAGCGTCCATGAAGTTTAGAGCGGACGAAATCGCTTCGATTATCCAACAGGAAATCGAGAACTACGAATCGCAACTCGATGTCCGTGAAGTCGGACGGGTGCTCGAAGTCGGCGACGGCATTGCGCGCGTCTACGGCCTCTCGGGCGTCATGAGCGGCGAAATGGTCGAGTTTGCCAACGGCACGATGGGCCTGGCCTTCAACCTTGAAGAGCACTCGGTCGGCATCGTCATCCTGGGCGACTATCTGCAAATTCAGGAAGGGGACGAGGTCAAAAGCACCGGTCGCCTGCTGAGTGTGCCGGTCGGTGACGCCGTCGTCGGCCGCGTGGTCGATCCACTCGGCAACCCGCTCGACGGCAAAGGCCCGATCGTCACCAGCGAACGTCGCCCGGTCGAATTCACCGCCCCTGGCATCGCTGGTCGTCAGCCGGTCCGTGAGCCTTTGCAGACCGGTATCAAGGCCATCGACGCCATGACCCCGATCGGTCGCGGCCAACGCGAGTTGATCATCGGTGACCGCAAAACCGGCAAAACCGCCATCGGCATCGACGCAATCATCAACCAGAAGGGCTCGGGGGTTAAGTGCTTCTACGTTGCCGTCGGTCAGAAAGAATCGACCGTCGCCAACGTCGTCGAAGCCCTCCGCAATGCCGGCGCGATGGACTTTACAACCGTCGTCGTCGCCGGGGCCAGTGCGCCTGCCGCGTTGCAGTACATCGCTCCGTACGCCGGTACCGCGATGGCCGAGTTCTTCACCTACAATAAGCAGCATGCCCTGATCGTTTACGATGACTTGTCGAAGCAAGCGGCCGCGTATCGCCAGCTCTCGCTGTTGTCGCGTCGTCCGCCGGGACGTGAAGCCTATCCGGGCGACGTGTTCTACGCCCACAGCCGGTTGCTCGAACGCTCCTGCAAGCTGAGCGACGCGCTCGGTGCCGGTTCGCTCACCTCGCTGCCGATCATCGAAACGCTCGAAGGGGAAGTGTCGGCCTACATTCCCACGAACGTGATTTCGATCACCGACGGTCAGATTTACTTGCAACCCGACTTGTTCTTCGCCGGTCAACGTCCGGCCATGAACGCCGGTATCTCGGTCAGCCGCGTCGGTGGTGCCGCTCAGATTCCGGCCATGAAGAAGGTGGCCGGCGGCTTGCGTCTCGACTTGGCTTCGTTCCGCGAGTTGGAAGCGTTTGCCCAATTGGGCACCGACTTGGATCCCGCCACGCAGTCGCGGCTCGATCGCGGTTACCGCATGATCGAATTGCTCAAGCAGGGCCAGTACAAGCCGATGGACGTGTTCGACGAAGTGCTCAGCATTTACGCCGGCACCCGTGGCCACTTGGACAAAGTGCCCCGCGATGAAGTGGCCCGGTGGGAGCAAGAGTTCCTGACGTTCGTACATCAGCAGCGGAGCGACATGCTCAAGAAGCTGCGCGAGACGAAGAAGCTCGATGGCGACATGGAAGCACAGATTGAAGCCGCGATTGCCGATTTCCAGAAGCAATACGCTTCGCGACACGGTTCGGCGACCGTGAAAGCTTAACACGAGCGTTACTTGTCCCACCCTTTACCTCTAGCCCCGCTGAACACCCGTGGCCAAAGCCCGCGCCCTTGATAAACGCCGCAAGTCGATCAAGAACATCCGCAAGATTACGCGGACGATGGAGTTGATCGCGACCGCCCGTTTCAAGAAGGCGATGGACCGCGCGGCCGCGTCGACGGCGTACACCAAGCGGATCACCGCCCTGGTTGCCGAGTTGGCCTCGCGCGGCCTGAAGGTGAGCCATCCGCTGCTGGAGACGCGCAGCGAGACCAAGTCGGTGGTCGTGCTCGTACTCACCGGCAATCGCGGTCTGTGCGGTGGCTACAATGGCAACGTGCAGCGGCAAGGTTTCCAGCGCTACGAAGAGCTGCGGCACTCCGTCGAGACCGTGCAACTCGAAATCTCCGGCAAGCGTGGCATTTCGGCGGCCAAGTTCCGCAACATCGTGCCGTCGGTCACCTACACGCACTTTGAAGACAAGCCCACGTTTGAAGAAGTTGAACTGCTGGCCAATCGTTACCTTGACGATTACCTGACAGGCAAAATCGATCGGCTCGACGTGGCGTACACACGCTTCGACAACGCCGCGCGGCAAACCGCCACGGTCGAAACGTTGTTGCCACTGGGCTCGTTGGCTGGGCTCGACGGCGCGGCTGCCGGCGGCTCGCAATCGGGCGTCGACTACGAATTTCTCCCCTCGGCCGAGAGCATTTTGGAAGAGGTCGTGCCCACCAGTTTCAAGGTCAAGCTGTTCAAGTGCTTCTTGGACGCGGCGGTGAGCGAGCAGATCGCCCGACGCGTGGCCATGAAGGCGGCCACCGAAAACGCCGACAAGATGATCAAGCAACTTGCCATGACATACAATCGTGCCCGACAAAGCCAGATCACCGGCGAGATCATGGAGATCCTCGGCGGTGTCGAGGCGTTGAAGAACAAATAGTCCCATAAAGCCGCGACCTTTGGTCGCGCTCCCCGCATTTCGCGACCCAAGGTCGCAGCGATTAGGAGAAACGAGAGCTCATGTCCACCACAACGAACACCGGCAAAATCACCCAGGTTATCGGCTCGACCTTTGACGTCGAGTTTCCCGAGAAGCACCTGCCGTTCATTTACAACGCCGTCACCATCACCTCCGACAACAAGGGGATGAAGATCAAGTTGACCGGCGAAGTTCAACAACACCTCGGCGGTGGTCGTGTCCGCTGTGTCGCGTTGGGCACCACCGACGGCTTGGTCCGTGGCCAAGAGGTGGTCGACACCGGCAAGCCCGTGACCGTGCCCGTCGGCAAGGGAACGCTCGGCCGCGTGTTCAACGTCACCGGCGATGCCATCGACGAGCGTGGTCCGGTGCAGGCCGACGATTACTGGTCCATCCATCGCGACGCCCCCAAGGTCACCGACCTGTCGACGAAGACCGAACTCTTCGAGACAGGCATCAAAGTCATCGACTTGCTCACGCCGTTCGTCCGCGGCGGAAAGGCCGGTTTGTTCGGCGGTGCCGGTCTGGGCAAAACGGTTATTCTCACTGAGTTGATCGCCCGTATTGCCAGCAAGCACGGTGGCTACTCGGTGTTTGCGGGCGTTGGCGAGCGTACCCGCGAAGGGACCGACCTGTGGCTCGAAATGCAAGAGGCCGAAATCGGCAAGACCGGGCGGCACGTCATCGAGCAAACGTGCATGGTGTTCGGCCAGATGAACGAGCCGCCGGGAGCCCGTCTCCGCGTCGCGCTCACCGCCCTGACGATGGCCGAGTACTTCCGCGACACGACGGGTGCCGACACGCTGCTGTTCGTGGACAACATCTTCCGATTCTCGCAAGCCGGTT
>CAZZBK010000120.1:0-14246 GCA_964652155.1 uncultured Planctomycetaceae bacterium
GAGGAGCGGAGGAGGGGCGCTGACGCGATCGCGCCACTCCTCCACTCCTCCACTCCTCCACTCCCTCATCCCTCATCCCTCATCCCTCATCCCTCATCCCTCATCCCTCCCCCCTCCTCCCTCCGCTGTCACAATCGCTACAACCCTGCACGCTGCGCCCGTCGCGGCCAGCACGAGCGACCCTAACCGGCAGTCGTTGTGCGGTCGCTATGGTTCTCCTGCGTGGAATAGTCAGGGCAATTCGTCACAAATTCGCATTTCTAGAGTTCTGCTAGCACGGCGGACGATAGCTGGTAGTGTTGCTTCCCCACATCGCCTGGACCTGATTGAGCCTTGCACGGCACCGTCTCGACAGCACCGGAAGCGGCAACATCGTTTGGTTACATTTCGATGCCCCACACCGCAGAAACCACCGCCACGATGTCTAAGATGAAACCCCGACGAAAAGCGTCCTCAGCCGTTCAATCGCCGCTGGAAAGCTACCTGCGCGAGATCAACGAGACGGCATTGCTGACTGCCGAGGACGAACAAGAACTGGCCGGCGCGATTGCCCAAGGCGACACATTTGCGCGGGATCGCATGGTTCGTGCCAACTTGCGTCTGGTGGTGAACATCGCTCGTGGCTATACGGGCAAGGGCCTCGGCCTGCAGGATCTAATCGAAGAAGGCAATCTTGGGCTGTTGCGTGCCGTCGAAGGGTTCGATCCCTCGGTCGGTACGCGCTTCAGCACTTACGCCAGCTACTGGATCAAACAATCGATCAAACGGGCTTTAATCAACACGGCTAAAACCATTCGCATTCCCGCGTATATGGTCGAGCTTCTGAGCAAATGGCGCAGAGCGACTGTACGGTTGGCCGAGGAATTGGGACGTACCCCAACGCCCGAAGAAGTAGGACGCGTGCTGGGCCTGCCCCGCAAGAAATTGCCGATCATCAAGAAGGCCATTCGCATTTACAACTCCATCCCGCAAACAGACCAAGCCGACAATGGATGGTCGCTGGGTGAGATGGTCATGGACGAACGGTCGCGCACCCCAGAAGCCGAAATGGTCGAGGGTGACGACTTATCACACGTCTTTCGATTGCTGGAGACGATGGATGCGCGCGAAGCCACCATCCTCCGCATGCGATTTGGTCTCGACGATTATGAGCCGCAGACGCTTAAAGAGATCGGCGAACGACTCGGACTGACGCGCGAGCGCGTCCGCCAGATCGAAACCGAAGCGTTAGCGAAGCTAGCCGAGGCCCTCGGGGTGTAGGGAACAGGGCTGTCGAACGGTGGAGAGGGTTGCCAGGCAGAAAGCAGCTTGCCACCCGAGGCGCGAATTTGTCGCTCGCGCCGGGTTGGCCAGTTGTCTGCGTGCTGCCTGGCGGCCAGTCTCTCTCCCAAGCGAGACGCCTAGCGGGATAAACCTGAGGGGCGGGTGTTTTGTGTGAGCTAAACCCGGCTGAGCTCGATCACGGCGGGTGGCTGGTGTTTTGCGTCAGCAAAACCCGGCTGAGCTCGATCACGGCCAAGCTCACGTCCGCGTGAGCATGCGTTGCGAGCCAGTCAACGAACATGGCCACACACGTGTGTGGCCACGCCCGGTTTACGTCGATGGTCCGAAGGGTGAGTTACTCCGTCGGGGCCCGCGGCACGCTGGGGTCGCGCGGCGGAGCGGGTGTTTTCGGCGCCGGGTCATCACGCGACTCAACACGCGCGGTCGAGGTGACTTCCGTGCGCCCCGGTGCGTCGCGCTGTGGTGCTGACTCCTGTCCGCCGACCGTCGCTTCCGCCCGCGGCTTGGAGTCCCCCGTCCTTGGCTTCTCTTCGCGGGGCTTGTCAGCGTCCGTCTTCGGCTTTTCCTCACGCGGTCGGTCCCCCTCCGCCTTGGGCTTTTCCTCGCGTGCCTTGTCCTCGCGGATCTGGGCGTCGCGATCCTTGAGTTCACGTTGCTTTTGTTCGCGCAGCTTGGCCTCGAGCGCCTCGACCTCACGGCGTTGGGCTTCGCTCGCCGCGCCATCCTTCGGCGGCGGCGCGTCACGACGCGGTTCACCTTCCTTCGGTGGCGGCGGGCCCTTGCGCGGCTCGTCAGCTCGAACCGCCGGGGGCGGCCCCTTCTTCGGTTCTTCTCGCCGCGGCTCAAATCCCTTGGCCGGAGGCGGTGCATCACGACGAACTTCGCCCGGCTTGGCAGGAGGACCGTCCCGACGAATCTCGCCACGCGGCTTGCCGTCCCCTTCCCCGCCGGGTCCACGACGGTGCATGTCGGCCCCGCCGCGGTGGTGGCTCATGTGCGCCTTGATCCGCTCGCGGAAGGCCTCGTGCGCTTGAACGAACTCTTCCTTGCTCACCGAGCCGTTGCCGTCGGTGTCCATCCGCTTGAAAATCTCTTCGCCGCTGGGAAAGTGCATCGGCGGCCGCTGCGCGTGCGAATCGCGAAGCTGGGCGTGCTCGTCACGTCCCTCGCCTGGGCGACTCATGCCTGCGCCACGCTGGGGACCCAGCGGAGGCGGCGGCCCACGCCGAGCCATGTCGCCGTGCGGCGGATGGTGTTCGTGGCCGCGATGATGACCGTAGCCGCGATGGTGTTCGTAGCCGCGATGGTGACCATAATGGCCAAACGGCATGCCGGGGCGTCCGTGATGCCACGGGCCACGGTGACTGAAGTGTGGGGGCTGGCCATGTCCGGCACCGTGTCCACCTCGACCCATGTGCCCATCGCGTCCACCCATGCTCGCGCCACGACCGTCTCGGCCGGCCATGTGTTCGCAGTGCGGACAATGTCCGTCGCGGCGCTGCGCCATCTCGCGCGAATCAGGACGGCCGGGGCCATGAGGCGGCGGGCCGCGGCGACCCGCTTCGGCCATACGAGCGCGATCACTCGGTCCACCCCAAGGAGGCATCGGTCCGCGCCCCATCTCGCGGCCGCGATCGCTTGGCCCGCGCGCATCGCCACGTGGTGGAGGTGCATCGTCCCGGCGCGGCTCGTCGCGACGGTCATCACCTTGACCAGGTCGATGCATTGCCTCGCGACGCTCGCCAATCAGCTTGGCAAACGAGTGCTTGATCTCATCGGCGGTCACGGACCCGTCTTTGTTCGCGTCGGCGTTCGAGATTTTGTCCCACAGCGGTTCAGGCACTTCGTCCCGCTGCAATTTGCCATCTCGGTTCCTGTCCATGTGTTCGAGCAGACGCTCGGGGCTCGGTGGCCCAAACTGCGGTCGCCCCTCGGGGGGTTGAGCTTGCAGCCCGCTGCTAGTGGTGGCTGCTAGCAGGCTTACCGCTAGCATGAGTCCAAGTATTCGATGACGATCGAATCGCATAACGATCCCCTCGCAATGGGTAAAAGGTGGGCGTGCCGTGACCAAGATCGGGCCGCAAAACGGGCCTAATCGATATAACCCCAATCGGACCCGAGGGTATCGGAAAAAAACGGCCGCCGCGACACGAAAGGGGTCAAAATCAGCAGCCAGACGTTACTTCAGCAGCGAATCAAGTTCGTCGACCAACTCGGCAAAATAGCTCAACGCCGTGTCGACCGGTCCGCTCTGCTCCATGTCGACCCCTGCGCCGCGGAGCAAATCGAGCGGGTCTTGCGAGCAGCCCCCCTTGAGGAAGTTCAAATATGCTTCGAGTTCGGCCGAGCCCCCGGCGGTCACACGCTTGGCCAAGGCGATGGCCGCCGACAGGCCGGTGGCGTACTTGTACACATAAAACGCTGAATAGAAATGCGGGATGCGGAAGCATTCGAGTTCCAGCTCGGCGTCGATCGTGAACTTGTCGCCAAAGTATTTCTGCAACAGTTCGCGATACACGCCTTTGAATCGCTCGACCGTGAGCGGTTCGTCCGCCTCGGCGAGCGCGTGCGTGATTTTCTCAAACTCGGCGAACATGGTTTGCCGCACGATCGTGGCGCGAATCGAGTCGATCTCGCGATTGATCAGATAAGCGCGCTGCGCTTTGCTCTCGGCCCGATCGAGCATGTGTTTGCAGAGCAGTTGCTCGTTGAACGTGCTGGCCACCTCGGCGACAAAGATCGTGTAGTCATAATACTCGAACGGCTGCGAGCGGGCCGAGTAGTGCGAGTGCATCGAGTGCCCCGCCTCGTGCGCGAGCGTGAACACATGATCGAGCACGTCAGCCTGATAGTTCATCAAGATGAACGGGTCGCCGGTGAAGCAGCCGCTTGAGAAGGCGCCGCTCTGCTTGCCTTGGTTCTCGTAACGATCGCACCAGCGGCCGAGCAGGCCTTGCTCGAGGACCCGCGTGTACTCTTTGCCCAGCGGGGCGAGTGACTCGATGACCAGCTTGACGGCCTGGTTCCAGGTGTGCTTCGACTCGATCTCGCTGAGGATGGGCACATAGGTGTCGTAGTGGTGGATTTGCTTGAGCTTCATCTTGCGGCGTCGCAGCTCGAAATAGCGATGCACGCTGGGCAAATGTCGCTGCACGCTGTCGACCAGATTGTCATACACGCGCTGCGGCACGTTGTCGGGAAACAACGATGCGTGGAGCGCGCTCGTATAACCCCGGGCTTTGGCATAGTAGACGTCGCGCTGAATCGAACCCCCCAGGGTCGCGGCCAGCGTGTTCTCGTGCGCTTGGAACTGTTGATAGTACTGCTTGAATGCCGCGGCGCGGACACCGCGGTCGCCGCAGTGCAGCAGCGACGAGAACGTGGCGTGCGACAGTTCGACCTCGTCGCCGCGCTCGTTCTTAATCAGGCCGAATTTCAAGTCGGCGTTGTTGAGCTGCCGGAACGTTTGCGCCGCCGTACCCGCCATGACGCTTTGCATGGCGAGCAGTTTTTCCTCGCGGTCGCCGAGCGTGTACGGTCGATAGCGAATAATCCGCTCGAGCATCAGCTTGTAGTGCGCCAGCTCTTTGGACTTGAGCAGCTTGTTCATTTTAGGCGTGGGAATCGCCAGGATCTCGGGCCTCATGAAGCTCGCGTTCTGACCGGCTCGACTGGCGGCGTTGCGAAACCGGCCGAACATGCGTTGATAGCCGCTGTTGGCCGTGTCCTCGGCGACCCGCAGATGGGCGTAATTGCCCAACCGCTCGCCGGCAAGACTCAACTCGCTGTCGAACTTCAAGCAGGCGAGCAGCGCCGCGGGGCTATCACCCAGCGTGCCGCGAAACTTTTCGTAGCCGTCGAGCTTCTTTTCCCATTTCGTGAAGGCGGTCTCCCAGGCCGCGTCGCTGGCAAACAAACTCGACAGGTCCCAGGTGTCAGACGCTTTGACCTGCGAGCGGGCGGGGAGCTTTTTAACGGCCATGACGACTCTCAATTGCGAAGACACAAACGGGAAAAACGTCGACTGCGGACAGTCTACGAACCCGCTCGACTCATGACGAGAGCGAAAATGAGCCGCGAGAAGATTCTTACGATCGAGCCGAGCGCCCTGTTACGGGACGATTTGCAACTTCGACTCGGCGACCACGCGCTCGATCCCCGAGTTGAGCGTGGCCCGCACCGTGAGCGGCATATTGAAGGGGCCGGCATGGGGCTGAAACTCGAGTTGCAACGTCCCGCTGGATGCGTCGCCCGGCAACTCGATGGGCTTGGCGCTGATGCCGCGGATGTGCTTGGGCACGATCAGTTCCAAACGCATCGGCGAGCGCAAGGCCGGGTCGCGCTCAATCTGCACGGTGAGCGAAACCGGCTGCCCGAGCGCCGGCGCCAGATTGGGCGGGTCGAGCGCCAGGCTCAACGGCCCGGGCGAGGCAATCAACGAAATCTGCTCGTTCTGATGCGTCGATGTATAGCACACCAAGTGCGACTGGCCTTGCTCATCCTTGATCGTGCCGGTCGCCGTGACGGTGCTGCGGCTGGTGCGGCTCAACTCCAGCCACGGCGGCAGCGTCGCGGGGTAATCAAACTCGTCGACCCCGGCGGGGACCGTGATCTGCGGACCGGTCACGCCTTGCAGGTGCCGCGGTTGCTTCTCGGCCATCGTGATCACGAGCGGGCCTTCGTAGCCGTTCCGCTCGATCGCGTAATGGCGCATGAACACCGTGCCGCGCTGAGCGTAAGGGAGCCCAAACACGCCAACCACTTTGAACGGTGTCGGCACGGCGACCGCCAGCGCCAGCTTGTCGAACGTGGGCCCGCCGCGGGCCAGCGTGAAGGTGGCGACGCGCGACACCTCTTGTTCGCCAATCTTGGTCGTGCCGCGCAGGCTCACGTGGCGCAAGCCGATCGGCGCGTCGGCCGCGGTTTTTATGACCAGATCGAGTTGCGGCTGCCCCCGGTTCAATTTGTCGTTCGCGATCGTCACGCCCGGGATCGGAGGATCGAACGCGAGTTGCACGTTCTCCTTGATGCCATTAAACCACTGGGCCTGCACGCGGAAACGGGCTTGGCTATCGCGGTTGATCGTCAAGGCGTCGGCCGACAGCGTGAGGCTGAAGTCTGGCTCGCCAGCCCCGGTCACGTAGAGCCGATAGGCAAAGTCACGGCCGCCACGGTGCCGGTGCCGATCTTCAATCCGCACGACGTACAGGCCGTCGCTCGGCGGCACAAAGCGGGCTTCAGAATCGCTCACGGTGTTCGAGAGGTCGTCATGGCGAGAAAGCTCTTTCCCCTCGGCGTCTTCGATCACCATCACCGAGTCGAGCGGCGAACCAAGCCGCGCCGCCTTCACGACCAGATCGATCGCCTCACCCTTCTTGGCCGCGATGACCCAGCGATCGAAATCGCCGCCGCGGTCGATCCGGCCGTTGCACACACACGGAATCGCGATGGGCTCAGTCGAGGCCACGACTTCGTTGGGCTCTTGCTCGCGCAGCTCGACGAACGTGCTGGTGTCGAGCTGCACGGCGTTGGTCTCGGTCGCGCCGATGGCAAACCGCTGGGCATGGTCTCCCGGGGGGCCCGTGGGAATCGTGATCCGCTGCGCCTCGGCCGGGACATTCACGCCCGTCAGCTCAAACGAAGTCGACTGGCCGCGCTGACCGCCGAGCGGATAAACGCTGAGCACGTGCGGCTTGCTGGATAGGGTCAAGCGATAGACATAGGTTTGCAAGCCGCCGTAGGCTGCGTCGTGGATGCGTACCCGGTACTTGCCATCGGCCGGCGCGGTGAAGACGATCAACGAGTCGTTGTCAAAGTAATCGCCATTGGCTGCCAGACGCTTGCCGCTCTGGTCGACGATTTCAAGCTGCGCGTCGAGCGGCGAACCCAAGCGGTCGGCATGCACCTCGCAGCGGATCACCTCGCCGCGCCGGGCCATGAAGGCCCATTCGTCCCGGTCCTCACGCGGAAAAATGCGGCCGTTGATCGTGAGCGGCAACGTCACATCGACCGCAATGCTCTCGCCATCCATCTCTTCCTCGACGACCTCGGGCAAATCGCCCACGACGAATCGCATTGCGCGGGTGATACCTTGACTGGTCGAGACACGCCAGGCGCGGAGCCCGAGTTCGGCCTGGGGGGCAATCTCGAACTGGGCCGCATAGTCGCTGGGATAGTCTTCTTGGCGCTGCGAGTCGGGCTGCGGAATGATCGGCCCTTCGAACCAGATTTTCTCGATTCGCTGGATGGTCGGACTGGCCTTGACGCCCGCGCCCAGCAACTCGAGCGGGCAGGACTCATGCAGGTGCATGCCGCCGATGCGGGCGAGGACGGTTGTCCCGCGCTGGCCTCCCGCCGGGAAGATATAAAGCGCGGCGGGTTCGTCGGCCCGCGACTGCCAGGGTACGCACAGTGCGGTCAGCAATGACAACGCCCAGACGCGAGATGCGATGCTCGAATGATGACTCATGGATACAGGACCCTTATGCTCACGAACGCGTGGCGTCTGGCGGTCGTCGATCGGAGCATTAGCCCAATTCGGCGATCGATGCCCCGAAAGGCAAAATCGGCACCGGACGTCCGCTGTTGCTGATAAAGTGCTGGCTGGGATTGATCCCCAATTGACGGTAGATTGTCGCGAGGACGTCGGCCGGCGAGACGGCGCGATCGATAGGGTATTCACCCTTTTTGTTCGTTGCGCCGACGACATGGCCCATCTTGAGGCCGCCGCCACTAACGAGCACGCTCATGGCTTGCGGCCAGTGATCGCGACCGAAGAACTGATTGATGCGCGGGGTGCGACCGAACTCGCCCCAAACGAGCACCATCACGTGCTCGCTCAGGCCGCGCTCGGCCAGATCGGCGATAAGTGCCGAGACGCTTTGGTCAAACGGAACATTGTTGGCCTGCACGCCGGTCGTGATCGTGCCGCCGGCGTTGCCGTGGTGGTCCCACGAGCCCATGCGGATCGAGACGAACCCGGCCCCGGCTTCGATGAAGCGACGAGCGAGCAAACAGGTGCGTCCCGACTCGTGGTCACCGTAGCGGCGGCGGGTCGCGTCGCTTTCGCGCTTCATGTCGAACGCATCGTGGGCCGCGGTGCTCGTGAGCATCTCGTAGGCCATGCGTTCCATCTCATCCATGCCATCCATGAGCTTGCGGTTCTCGGACGAGCGTTGCATGAGGTCGAGGTGTTGACGCAGTGCGCGGCGATCATCGAGCCGGTTCAGCTTAAGGGACGGGTTTACTTCGAGTCCGACCGGCTTGCCTGTCGAGTAGACGGCAAACGGCGCGTTGGCAGGACCCAAATAGGCCGAGCCGCCGGAGCTACCCATGCTCAGAAAAGTGGGCATGCCAGCGTTCATCGACCCACGCAGGCGCGAAACGACCGACCCCACGAGGGGGAAATTGTGCGGCAACTCGTCTTCGAGCGACGCGCTTTTGTGGCCGGTGGTCACAAATCGCTGGCCGCCGCCATGCCCGGGGTTGTCATGGCAGCAGGAGCGAATGATGCTGTACTTGTCGGCCAGTTTGGCCAACTCGGGGAGCGTCTCGCTGATCTGTGTGCCCGTCACATGGGTCGCAATGGGCGCGTAGGGACCACGAAACTCGACCGGGGCATCGGGCTTGGGATCAAAGGACTCGAAGTGCGACGGTCCCCCGGCGAGAAAGACTTGAATGACCGAACGGGGTACGGCTGCTGGTGTTGAGCCGAGCGCTCGAGCACGCAGCAGATCGCTTAAAGACAAGCCCAGGCCGGAGAGTGCGCCGACCTGTAATACATTGCGCCGCGAGACACGATCGCAGGCTTGTTCTCGTTGGCCGAAGATACTCCACATGATGATTGCTTACCTTGTCGCGAACAGCGATTCCCGAAACAACCCGGCTTAAAGTAGCGAGCTGAGCAGGCGGCCGTTGTTGGCGATTTTGACCGGCCGACCCTCGGGGGTGTAAAACTCTTCCTCGGGATTGATGCCCATCTGATGGCAGACCGTGGCGAACAAATCCTCGGGACCGTGCGGCGAGTCGGCGGGCTTTTCGGCCCGGGCATCGCTGCGTCCCTCGACGCGACCGCCGACGAATCCGCCACCGGCGACCGGGACGGTGAACACGGGGCCCCAGTGATCGCGGCCCGCGTTCTTGTTAATGCGCGGCGTGCGACCGAACTCGCCGCTGACCAGCACCAGCGTCGAGTCGAGCATGCCGCGGTCTTGCAGATCGCGGAGCAACGTACTCAATGCCGAGTCGAGTTTCGGCAGCAGGTCGGTTTTTAGCGCGCGGAAATTGTTGTCGTGCGTGTCCCAGTTGGCGTGCTCGACAGTCACGCAGCGGACGCCGGCCTCGACCAATCGTCGCGCCATCAGGCACGACTGCCCAAGCGTGTTGCGGCCGTACTGATCGCGGAGTGCCGTGGGCTCTTGGTTGATATCGAAGGCGCGTTTCGCCGAAGGAGACGTCATCAGCTCGAAGGCGCGTTGCCGGAAGGCGTTGACCGCGCCGGCCTGCGCATTCGCTTGCGCCTCAGCCGCTTTTTGATAACGGTCGACTTTCTGCAAGAGCTCCTGGCGGCCATCGAGCCGAGCCGAGGCCAACTCAAGCGGTGGCAGAATGTCGGGCACGGCAAAGCGCGGCGCACTGGGGTCGGCCTCGATCGCGAACGGCGCGGCCGATGGGCCCAGATAGGCCGACGAACCACTGTTGGGCATCTTGGGGAGACAGATGTAGGGCGGCACCGAGCCACGCGCGCCCAACTTGCGCGAGATAATCGAGCCGATGGCCGGATAGTGATTGTTGGGCTTGAGTCCGCCGTTGAAGCCCGCGCGTGGAAAGTAGCCGGTGAGCATGTAGTGGTCGGCCGCCCCGTGGTCGCTGCTCTGGTGGTTGAACGAGCGGATCAGCGAGATCTTGTCCATCGATTGGGCGACGAGCGGCAAATGCTCGCAGATTTGCACTCCAGCCGCCTTGGTGCTGATGGGTTGAAACTCGCCGGCAAATTCGCTCGACGCCTCGGGCTTGAGGTCGAACGTGTCGATGGTGCTCAGGCCGCCTTGCAAGAAGACGTAGATAACCGCCGTCGCTTTGACTTTGCGCGTCGATTCGCTCGTGGCGGCGTGGGCTTGACGCTCGAGCAGCCAAGGGAGCGCGAGTGGAGAGCCGAACAGACCCGCCGTGCCAATCCGCAGCGTATCGCGTCGCGTCATGCCGTCGCAAAATCGTCGAGCCATCGGAAACTCCGGGGGAAAGGAAATGCTAAGCGCTAAGTGATAAGTGATAAATTAAAAGCATTTCCGACATTTATCACTTAGCACTCATCACTTAGCACTTCTCCTAGTGGTTGAACACAAATTCCAGGGTATTCATCAAACTCCAGGCCAGGTCCTGAGCCGCCTGCGCTCGGTCGCCGCTCTGCGCCATAAATTGCTCGGCAACTTGCCGCTCTTCGGCACTCGGGTGGCGGGCGAAAAATGTCAGGTACAGCTCGTCGACGAGCCGGGCGTTATCGGTCATGGCGGGGACAAGCTGCGCGAGCCGTCCGCCACGGTGAGATAGTTTGGCTTGCAGGGCAGGCGAGTTCAACAAATGCAGCACTTGCGAGACGTTCGGCTCCACGTTCCGCTCGCAGGTGCAGGCAGTCGCCCGTAGCGGACGACCAAACAGCCGCAAGAAATAGTGGTTCACGCGGCTGTCCCATAGTTGAATAGCTCGGCTGCCGGAGGGAACCCCCTGAAACTTTTCCGGCACGCCGGTCGTTTGGCACACCGCGTCCATGAGCACTTCGGCGTCGAGCCGCTTGAACAGAGCCCGGGAAAAGTTTTGTTCATCCCCGGCGTTGGTGTCCGTCGGGTGCGACGACCGCTGGTAGGTGTTCGAGGCCATGATCGTGCGGATCAGCGAGCGGACATCGTACTTGTTTTTGACCAGTTCGTCGGCCAGGGCATCGAGCAGTTCGGGATGGCTGGGGGGGTTCGTGGCGCGGACGTCGTCGACGGGTTCGACGATGCCGCGTCCCATTAGATGGGCCCAAATACGGTTGGCGATATTGCGGGCAAACCACGGGTTGCTCGGCGCGGTGAGCCACTGGGCCAACTCGCCGCGGCGATCCCCTTGGGCGTCACTCTCGACGATCGCGGCACCCAGCGGATGAGCTTCAATGATCTCGCCGCTGCGGGGGTGCTTGGCTTGCGACATCCCCTGGGCGACCAGCGACTCGCCGCGCGGCGACGGCTTGCGGCTGAGCGGCTGGAAGTACGAGGCCATGCCAAAGTAGTCTTCCTGGCTCCAGCGATCATGCGGATGGTGGTGACACTCGGCACACGCGATGCGCACGCCCAAGAAGACTTGCGAGAGGGTGCTGGCCACGTCGCCGGGCTTGGTGACCACTTTGTAGAAATGGGCTGGCGGCGTCTCGCTGAGCGGTCCGTCGGCGGTGAGCACCTCGGCCGCAAAGCGATCGAGCGGCTTGTTGGTCGCGAAGCTGTCGCGGATCCACTCGTAGTAGTCGTGCGCGCCTTTGTGGTTGAGCGCCTGGCGCTCGACGCGCAACAGGTCGGCCCACTTGAGCGCCCAGTAGTCGGCGTACTCGCCACGGTCGAGGAGCGCGGCCACCCAGCGCGCGCGGCGATCGGGGCTGCGGTCGCTCAAAAACTGCCGGGCCTCATCCGCGGTGGGGAGCGTGCCGATCACGTCGAGCGTGGCGCGACGCAGGAACGTGGCATCGTCGCACAGCTCGCTGGGCAAAATTTGCAATCGCCGCAAACGTTCATGCACCAGGCGATCGATAAAATTCGCCTCGGGCAATTTTGGATAGGACTCGATTTTCTCGCGGCGCGGGATCATGGCCAGAAATACGTCGACTTGGCCAGCAAAGCTTGCCATCACCGCGACTTGGCCGGGCGTTTCGGCGACGCTTACCAAGCCCGACTCGTCGACACTCGCCACCGTGTCGTTGTTCGATTGGAACTTGGCCAGCGTGGTGACGTCGACCTCGCGGCCATCACTGTAGCGGGCCACGACGCGCAACCGCTGCGCGGTTTGTTGCTCGAGCACGCGCTCGCCGGGGGTCAACTCGATGCTCGTCACCTTGGGGTCCGCCTCGCTGCCGATCGGGAGCCCCGTCGCGATCCACGCGCGAATCAGCTCATACTCGCGCGAGTCGGTGGCCAGCCGCGCGCCGCCGCCGTGGGGCACCACGCCAGCCGCCTTCTGCAACAGCAAGCTGCGATCAGGAGCCGCCGGAAACACACGTCGGCCGCGGGTCTCTTTGACCAACGCGTTGTAGTCGGCCCCAGGGTCAAATCCAAACACACTCAACTTGAAGCCGTTTTGCCCCTCGGCCTTGCCGTGGCAGCCCGAGTAGTTGCAGGCAAACCGCGTGAGCAGCGGCGTAATGTCGTTCTCGAAGTTAATCGCGCGGGGAACTAGCGTGTCTTTGACCGTGACGGCGGTGCGGACTCGTTGGCCAGCGACCTCCATCGTGATCGTCGCGCTACCGTCGGAGACGGCGGTCAGTTCACCCGTCTCGCTGACACGACAAATCTGGGGTGCCGACGAACTGAACTGGGCGGTCGAGGTGGCGTCGACGAGCCGATCCGGGGCGACTTGGCGGTCGAGCAACAGCGTGTAGCGGGCACCGGCACCGGTCAGGGTGAGCTGGGGCGGGTTGGCAATCAGTTTGCCAAGCTCGGCCGCGACGACCCAATGGCCTGTCGTCAGAAGTAGCGCAGCGGCAAACAGACGCACGGTGAGCAGCATGGTCGGCAGCAGTCGCAAAGGGCAGGAGGGAGGACCCAGGGCGGGATTCCAGACGGATGCTCGTTAGCTTATGCCAAGACAGGGCTTAACTCAAGGCAAATGTGCCCGCCACTAGCAACTGCCTACACCGAGCCCGGGACGTGAGTCCCTGGATAACGCGGCTCACGATACCGGAATTGCCAGCGGGGCAAGCTTATACGGAGGCTCACGCCCCCGGCTTGGATCAGATGCCACCCAATATGGTGGATTGTCCGGTATTAGCTGCCGCTGGCCGAGACCATCTTGCCGCTGGACGCCTCGCTACTGCTCCCCTTCCAGCCGTTGAGCCACAACACGATTGGGGTCGCGATGTAGACGGTGCTGTAGGTGCCGGTGATCGTGCCGATGACCATCGCAAACGCGAAGGTGTGGATCCCCTGACCGCCGACAGCGTAGAGGATCGTCACGGTGATGAACACGGTGAGCGACGTGAGCAACGTGCGGCTGAGCGTCTGGTTGATGCTCAGGTTGACCAGGTCGGCCGTGATGTTCTGACTCTTGCCGCGGATTTCACGAATCCGGTCGAAGATCACGATCGTGTCGTTGAGCGAGTAGCCGATGATGGTCAAAAAGGCGGCGATGGCCGTGAGGTTGATCTTGAACTGATCGACCCCGAGCGCATCGAGCGGGCCGGCCAACCAGCGGCTCAGGGCCACAAAGCCGACCGTCACGAGCACGTCGTGAATGACGGCCACAATCGCGGCGATGCCGAAGTACACCTGGGTAAAGCGGAACCAGACATAGGCCAGAATGAGCATCAAGCTAATGATGACGGCCCACACGGCGATCACTTGCGTGTTCTTGGCCACTTGAGCACCGATCTGGCTGCTGGCCGGAAATAGGGGCTCTTCGATCAGCTTGGTCGACAACCGCGCGAACAACTCTTTGGCAGGTGCCTCGCCCAGCGACAATTTCACGTCCCACTCGGTGTGTCCGAGCGAACTACCGGCGGCGTGCTGGGGGTTGGTGATCTCGACGAGCACCTGGGTCTGCTGGGAATCTTGCAGCAGGCCGTTGATGCGATCGTTCAGCGATGGATGACCGATCTTGTCGGTGAACTTGAGCTTGGCAAGCGAGCCGCCGGCGAACGGGTCGAGGGGTTTCAGCTCAGCCGGCTTGGCCACATCAGCCGCTTTCGTGTCAGCCGCTTTCGTGTCAGCCGCTTTCGTGTC
>CAZZBK010000120.1:14346-19065 GCA_964652155.1 uncultured Planctomycetaceae bacterium
TCAGCCGCTTTCGTGTCAGCCGCTTTCGTGTCAGCCGCTTTCGTGTCCGTAGCTTTCGTGTCCGTAGCTTTCGGTTCGGTCTTCGGTGCTTCCTTGGTCCCTTCGGCTTTGGTCTCGGCTTTGGCGGGCGCGGCGTCGCTCTTGGCTTTGTCGTCCCCCTGGGCGAGCAAGGCTTCGGGGGCGTAGGCCAGCGCGGTATCCAGGTTGAGCGCGCGAGCGGCCCCCTGCTTGGTCGTCGGGGCGGCGCTGGCCAGTGGCTTGATCGACTCGACCGAGAGCTGGTTCGACTTGAGCTGCCCGGAGAAAATTTTCCATAACTTCTTTTCGACCACGTGGGTATCGACCGGTTTGTTCTGCTCGTCGAGTTGCGTGTTCGATTCCGAGGTGACGATCAAGAAACGGTAGCCGTGGGCCGGGTCTTCGTTCGTCTTGAGGTCTTGGACCGTGGCGTCGGCCAGTACTTGCACGGCCTTACGCACGGCGGTGACGTCGTGCGGCTCGTTGAACAACACCTGCACGCTCGTGCCGCCGGTGAAGTCGATATCGAACAGATCCTTGCCGCGCACGTAGCAGGCCGTCAGGCCGACGCCGATCACGATCGTGCTAAAAGCCACGGCAAGCTTGCGGTAGCCGATGAAGTCGATCGCGGTTTGGCCCATCAGTTGCATCATGTTGAGCTTCTTGACCCAACGGTTTTTCTCGACCGTGTCGAAGATGACGCGCGAGACGGTGATGGCCGTGAACAAGTTGGTGAGCAAGCCGATGATCAGGGTGACGGCGAAGCCTTTGACCTGATCGGTGCCGCGCCAGTAGAGCACCACACCGGCGATGAGCGTGGTGACGTTGGCGTCGATGATCGTGGTGGTGGCCCGATCGAAGCCATTGCGAATGGCCATGCGGAGCGTGGAGCCCTTGGCGAGTTCTTCGCGCATGCGTTCATAAATGAGCACGTTGGCGTCGACGGCCATGCCGACCGTGAGCGCCAAGCCGGCCAGACCGGCGAGCGTGAACGCGGCGTGGAACATCATCATCAGTGCGACGGTGAGCAGCACGTTGAGCACCACGGCAATGTTGGCCACGATGCCGGCGAAGCGATAGTAAATGAGCATGAAGATCACGACCGCGATGGTCCCGATGAGCATCGCGTTGACACCTTTTTCGATCGTGTCGCGACCGAGCGTGGGGCCGATGAACATTTCGCTGGTCGGCTCTTTTTCGAGCGCCGCGGGCAAGCTGCCCGCCTGTAGGATGGCTACCTGCTCGGCGACTCGTTCTTTGGTGAAGTTGCCGGTGATTTGGCCATTGCCGTTGATCTGCGATTGGATCGTTGCCGAGGACTTGAAATAGCCGTCGAGAATCACGGAAAGTTGCCGCTGCAAGTTGGTGCCGGTCAGGGTGCCGAATAGATTCGCCCCCCGGGCGTTGAGCACGAACGAGACGCACGGGCTGCCGGTACGTTGGTCCGTGTCGGCCTCGGCCCGCACGAGATACTCGCCCGTCACGTTGAACGTGTCGATCAGCACCAAGACTTGATAGTCACCCAGGGCGTTGACGCGCGAGATGTGCCCCGAGCGGGAGCGCATCTCGGCCTCTTCAGCCTTGTCGACCGGGAACCAAGTGGCGACGTGCTTACGTTGGCCTTCGCTGTTGACCGAGTAGACGTCGTCCTTGGGCTCGCGCTGCGCAAGGTCGGCGACAGCCTGATCATGCTGCTGGTCGGCGGCAATGCGGAACTGCAGCGCGCCGCTGGAGGTGATTCGCCGCTTGACCTCGTCCATCTTTTCTTGTGAGGCCGAGGGGATAATCACCTCGATCTCGTCGCCGCCGTAGGGGCGCACAAGCACTTCACGCACGCCGCCCGGATTGACTCGTTTATTGATCGCCGAGACCATCCCGTCCATGTCGATGCGGCTCTCGGTCAGCTTGCTCCGATCGACGCGGAAGTTCAAAATCGAACCGCCGCTCAAATCGATACCCAACTCGGGCGGCCAACTCAGCGAGAGTATCGCAATCGAGGCAGCAATGGCGAACGTCACGATCTGGAATCGAATGCTCTGGTCGGGCAATTGCACCGCCTTGCTCAGCCAGTAGCCCACGAGCCCCGACCCAACGAACAACGCGAAGACGATCAGAAATCCTTGGCCAACTGAATTGTTGGCATCGCTTTTGAGCGTTGGGGCGGCCTTGGTCGACGGAGCGATGATCGGCGCGTCGGCCGATTTCGATTCGCTCGGAGCGCTCTCGGTCTTAACGGGAGCTGCCGTCTTGGCCGCGTCCTCGACCTTCGTGGCGGCGTCTTCCTGGGCCGGTGCTGCTTCCTTCGCCGGAGTCTCGGACTTCGCCGGAGTCTCGGTCTTCGCCGCGGCGGGGGCGGTGGTCTTGGCTTCTTGTGCCAAGCTCAACGAACTCTCAACGGTCCAACTCGTCACCGCCATGAGCAGCGCGGCGAGCAAGGTGCGGCCACGGCGTGGGCCAAATACGAACGGGGTGATGGTGGTGCGGGGCATGGCTTAGTTCCATATCGTTCAGCGGCCGCAGTCGAGTGACGAAAGACACTTGCTTCCGCCCGCGCTCGAATTTGGCTCGCCGCAACAACCGACGGCGACGGTCTGGTTCGATTACTTTTTCTCTTCGGGCGTCTCGCCCAACACCTTGGCGATCGAGGTGAGCGTGACACGCAATTTCGTGTTCGAGGTCTCGTCGACCCGCAAGGTGACTTCGTTTTTATCAATTTCGACGTTCGTGACGACACCGTAGATGCCGCTACTGGTGACGACCCGGTCGTTCTTCTTGAGCGAGCGAAACATCTCGGCGCGGCGGACCTGGTCCTGCTTCTGGGGTCGCAGGATGAGGAAGTAAAAGACGCCAAGTAACAACAGGATTGGCAGGAAGGGAAGAATGCCCCCCACGCCTTCCTGGGCAAATAGCACAGCCAGATGACCCATCGTAAAGCACGCTAACCCTAAGGACTTACGACACCTGCGTCAAAATAACGAAGCGAGTATCATAAGACCCGCCGTCGCAATGGGCAAGGGCAGCCAAGGGTGAGGCTGGAGGCGAAAGACCGGAGCGGCTTATCCGAGCCGCACGGCGTGAGCCCCCGGCTCGGATAACAGAGAACCGAGAACTGAAAACCGAAAACTGAAAACCTCCCCAACCCTCTATCGCCCCGGACTCGCGAGCTTGTACAAATGCCCATACGTCCGCAGATACAAGGCCCCGTAGGCCACGGCGGGCGAGGCACGCATTCCCTCATCGAGCTTGTTTTGCGCCACTTCGTCATATTCCGCCCCCGCTCGAATGACCGTCGTGGTCCCCTTCTCGTCGCAAAAATAGATCAGCTTGTCGGCCACGACCGGTGAGGCCGAAAAGTTGCCGCCGACCCGCTTGGACCAAAGCTCCTCACCGCTCTTGGCATCGACACAGTAGGCCACCCCCGCGTTGGTCATGATATAGATCCGACCCTCGATCATCACCTGCGAGGCATGCGCGGCGTTCCCTTTCTTCCGCTCCCAAATCACGTGGCTGGTCGTCACGTTCCCTCGGGTCGAGTCGTCCAGCCTGAGCGCGATCAAGCAGCCCCGGTCGCTGCCGGTGTTAATCAGAGCCACGCCGGGCAAAAACAACGGCTGGATCGCCGCGTTGTAATTGGCATGCTCGATGGTCCAAATCTCACGACCCGTGAACGCATCGTAGCCGAAGGCAGCCCGCGAGCCGATCGAGACCAACTGCACAGCGTTGCCCACCTTGGTAAAGCCGGGCGTGTTATACGCCTTGCGGTAGTCGCCGTCACCCTTGGGGAGCCCCTGCTCGTTCAGGTCCTTGTAGTCGGTCGAACGGGGTGTCTTCCACAGCGTGGCGCCGGTCCGCTTGTCGACCGCCACGACGTACTGCTGGTCGATGCCGTCAAAGGTCAGCGCCATGATATTTTCATAAATGGCCGGCGATGATCCCGGGCCACGAAAATGCCGGCACGGAAAATCTCGCCGCTGCCAGACAACGGCCGCCGTCTCGCTATGGAGCCGGGCGGTACCGTAGCTCCCAAAGTGTACATAGACCGCGTCGTCTTCCAGCAACGGCGAGGGAGACGCGTAGGTGTTGATCGGGTTCCCCAGCGGCTCGGGCTTCTCGTTCTCAAAGAGCAGCTTGTGATGGATGACCTTTCCCGACTGGGCGTCGATGCAGTACACATAATTCTGTTTGCCATCGCTGCTCGAGGCGGTGAGCCAGAGCCGCCCCTTGCCGATCGCGGGGGTCGAGTGCCCTTGCCCTTCGAGTGGGATCTTCCAGGCGATGTTCTGCTTCGTGGCTTCGTCCCAATGCGTGGGGAGCCCGACGATGTCGTCGGCCCGGGCGCGGCCGTCGAGCGTGGGGCCATTGCGATCCGGCCAGGGCAAATCGAGCTTCTCGCCCCAAACGACCGCCGGGGACACAACCAACCAACTCAACAGCACGAACCGAGCAAGGCACTGCATGGCGAGATATTCCTAAGGCAGGCGAAAGAGGCAGGGCGAACCCACCGAGTTTAGTCACTCAACGCCGAGGGAGCAACTTGACCTGCCCGCCAGAGCCATCCATGCAGCACTAGCCCACAATCTCCTTCACGACCCGGCCTTTAACGTCGGTCAGCCGGAAGTCGCGGCCCCCGTGGCGATACGTGAGCCGTTCGGGAGCGAGTCCCAACAGGGGCAACATGGTCGCGTGCAGGGCGTCCGTGTG
>CAZZBK010000121.1:0-18308 GCA_964652155.1 uncultured Planctomycetaceae bacterium
CCTTCGAACACGTCCGGGCACCAGAAGTGGAACGGCACGGCCGAGAGCTTGAAGGCTAAGCCGACGGTGAGCATCAAGCCGCCGGAGACGAGCAGCGTTTGCCGCTCGGCGAGCAGTTCGGGCGACAGGGTCGCGAGTTGCTGCACGATCGTGGGAAGGTGAAAGGTGCCCAGCGCGCCGGCGAGCAGGCTGATGCCGTAGAGCATGACGCCCGACGCGCCCGCGCCGTAGACCGAGTACTTGAGGGCCGCTTCACTGCTGGTGCGGCGTCCCTTGAGGATGCCGGCGAGAGCATACGACGGCACGCTGGCCATCTCGACTCCCATGAAGACCATGAACAGATGATTGGCGCTGGCCATCACGAGCATGCCCAGCGTTGCGCCAAGCACCAGCGTGTAAATGTCGGGGCCATCTTCGCGATCGGGAATGCCCGAGAGCCGCGTAAAGACCAGGAACAACGACAGGAAGACGAGCAACACGCCACGAAAATAGACGGTCAGCGGGTCGAGCACGAGCATGCCGCTAAAGAGGGACGTGCTGGTGAGTCGGCCTTCGGCGGCGAGATAGAACCAGGGGGCGGCCAGGTACAGGGCCACGAGCGTGCCGGGGAGCGCGACGTAAAAGGCGTTGACCCGGCGACCCCATGCGGGGACCCGCACCAGCAGCATCAGCACGATGGTGGCGGCGATGACCAACTCGGGCAGAAAGCCATTATGCCCATCGGCCCCGCAGAGCGAACGAAGCGTGTCGCTCTGGAAGTTGCTGAGCAGTTGATGAAAGGTGAGTTGATCCACGGTGTCGATCTTTCGGGGCTCGCGTCCTATGTAACTGTTGCGCTCGTCAGCGGGAACTCAATCTAGGGTTGTTTGCTGGCGACGGCGCTGCTGGCCGAGTGCCGCTGGAGGTTGATGGTCGGCTTAACGTTCTCGGTCCAGTCGCGCAAGTCGACCGCCAGTTGGTTCACGGTCGGGGTCATGTACTTGAACAACAAGTTTGGTGCCACGCCGAACAAAATGGCAAACGCCAGCAACGGCGCGGCGATCGAAAACTCGCGCGCCGTCATGGGGGTGATGTGCTCGCCGTGCGGGCCCTTGTATTCGGGGCCCAGATAGACACGCTGCAACATCCAGAGGATGTAGCCGGCGGTGAGGATCACCGTGGCGGCCGAGATGACGGCGAGTGTCTTGCTGAAGTTCCAGACGCTGAGCGTGACGAACACTTCGCCGATGAAGCCGCACAGGCCCGGCAGACCCAAACCCGCAAAGAAAATACCCCAGGCCAAGGCCGTGTAGACCGGCATGCGGCCAAACAGGCCGCCGAACTCGTCGAGGTTGCGATGATGCACGCGGTCGTAAATGACGCCGACCATGAAGAACATGCCGGGCGAGCTGATGCCGTGGGCCAGCATTTGGAACATCGCGCCGTTCATGCCCATCGACCAGTAGTCGGGGTTGTACAGATTGCCTTCGGTCGCGCTCCACACGCCGATGCCCAGCACGACGTAGCCCATGTGACTGACCGAGCTGTAGGCGACCAACCGCTTGAAGTCCTTTTGTGCCAAGGCGGCGAACGCGCCGTAGACCATGCTCAACACGCCGATGAAGCAGACAAAGTACGACAAGTCGTAAGCACCGTCGGGACAGATCGGATAGCAGATCCGCAAGATGCCGTAGCCACCCATCTTCAAGAGCACGCCAGCCAGCAGCATCGAGATGGGTGTCGGGGCCTCGACGTGCGCGTCGGGCAACCAGGTATGCACCGGCACGCCCGGCACCTTGATCAAAAAGCCCAGGAAGAGCAACAGGAACGCCCACCACTGGATGTTCTTATCACCCAAGGGCCAGTCGGCATATTCCTTGGCAAAGAGGGGCTGGGTGAACAGGGCCGTCTTCTGGCCCATCTTGGCCAGCGCCATGATATTGAACGTGTGGACCGGGGTCTTGTCCCCCTTCTCGAGCGCCGTCTTGACCTGCTTGCTCACATCGTCGTGCAGGTGCAACTGCTTCCAGGCTGGGGCGTCGACGGCGAAACCGTCGGTCGTGGCCAGCGTGACCAGATCGCTCTTGAAGTAGAGCATCAGAATGGCGATGAGCATGAACACGCTGCCAAGCAACGTGTACAAAAAGAACTTGATCGCGGCGTACTCGCGGCGCGGGCCACCCCAGACGCCGATGAGAAAATACATCGGCAGCAGCATGACTTCCCAAAACACATAAAACAGAAAGAAGTCGAGCGCCATAAAGACGCCGAGCATGCCGGTCTCAAGGAGCAAAAACAGAATACAGTAGGCCTTGATGTGCTTCTGGATGTTCCAGCTAGCCCCCATCGCGAACATGCAGGAGAACGAGGTCAACACCAGCAGCGGAAAGCTGATGCCGTCGAGGCCCAAGAAGTAATAGATATTGAACGACGGCACCCAGGAGATCGAGAAGGCGTTTTGCAACTCGTGCGTGCCGAGTTGGAACTGACCGGTCGCGCTATTGGCCGGAATGGCCATCCAGGCCGTGATGAGAAACACAATCACGGTCGCGGCCAGGCTTACGCCCTTGATCGCCTCGGGCTGGTCTTTTGGCAAAAAGGCCAACACCAACGCGGCAAGCGCCGGCAGAAAGACCACAACGCTGAGCAGGAGTGCGTAGCTCGATTCCATAGTGTGTGCTTCTCAATTCACTTTCGCTGGCTGCGAATACGTTCCAGGCGATGCAGGGTCCACGAACTCTGTGTTAAGGGGTGCCGGCCGCGCTCCAACGCACGATCACCGTCAACGCCACCGTTCCAATCACGATCAACATCACGTACTGCCGCAGTCGGCCTGTCTGCACGTTGTGCAGCGCGTAACCGATCGAGCGGGTCCAGTGCGCGACGAGATTCACGAGACCATCGATAAAATAGCGGTCGAGCATGTCGTCGAACGCGGCCACGCGCTTGACGCCTTGCGCCAGCCGCTCGATGAACACGTCGATCACTTGCTTGTCAAACCGCGAAATAATGCCGCCGATCACATGACAGGGGCGGATAAAAATCACTTCGTACAACTCATCGAAGTACCATTTGTTGACCAGCCAGCGGTACAGCGGCTCGTACTGCTGTCGCACGTCGGCCGCGTTGAGCTTGCGCCAGCCATAGAACACCGTGGCGAGCATGAAACCGGCGAAGGCGGTCGAGAAGGCGACGATCGTCGCGGCGATGTGGATCGCCGAGGCGTGACTGTCATGCTCGTTGGGATAAACCAGCGAGGTGAGCAGCACACCGCTGCTGGCTCCGACCGCCGGCCGGGCCTGCTCCAATAAGTTCTGCACGCTCAAGTCGACAAACGGCACCGTCCAGCCCACGCCAACGGCCATGACCGCGAGC
Source organism: uncultured Planctomycetaceae bacterium (assembly GCA_964652155.1). Taxonomy (GTDB): domain Bacteria; phylum Planctomycetota; class Planctomycetia; order Pirellulales; family PNKZ01; genus CAZZBK01. The sequence continues at coordinate 3,355 of CAZZBK010000121.1, forward strand.
ACGACGAGCGGCACGTACATGACCTTCGGCGACTCATGCGCGTGATCGAAGATGTGCTGATCGCGGGGCTCGCCGGCGAAGGTCAGGTACCACAGGCGGAACATGTAGAACGCCGTGATCGATGCTCCGCCCGCCGCCGCGACGAAGAACACCGCGCCGTGCGTGGGGTTGTGATTCCAGAACGACAAGGCCTGGGCAATGATCGCGTCTTTGCTGTAGTACCCACTAAAGCCGAGAACAAAGGGGACGCCCGCCCCAATGATCGCCAAACAGCCGGCGAGCATCGTGTAGGCGGTGTACGGCATCTTATGACGCAGGCCGCCCATCTTGGGCATTTCGTTCGTGTGACAGGCGTGGATGACCGAGCCGGAGCACATGAACAGCAGGCTCTTGAAGAACGCATGGGTGATGAGGTGGAACAGACCGGCGACCCAACCGCCGACACCCAGGCCGAGCATCATGTAGCCGAGTTGGCTGACGGTCGAGTAGGCCAACACGCGCTTGATGTCGGTCGCGGTGATGGCGATCGTCGCGGCGATGAACAACGTGATCGCCCCGATGTAGGCGATCACGAGCAGCACCTCGGGCGTGAACACCGGGAAGAACCGGCCGACCAAATACACGCCGGCCGCGACCATCGTCGCCGAGTGAACCAAAGCCGACACCGGCGTGGGACCTTCCATCGCGTCGGGCAACCAGACGTGCAACGGGAACTGCGCGCTCTTGCCGACGCAGCCGCAGAAGATGCCCAGCCCGGCGATGACGAGCAGCCCGTAGCCGACGCCGTCGCTGCGAGCGTCGTTCATACGTTGGTCGACAATAAACTTGACATACTCGGTGCTCACGCTCAGCCGGGTGACGGGGTCAACCGAGCGGCCAATCTCGTCGGCCACGATCGGGCCGAGCCCGGCGCGAACCATGCCGTCGGGCGTGACGATGGCGTATTCGTTCTCGGGTGTCCGCACCTGGCTAAAAATGCCGGGCTGCAATTTGCCGCTGTCGTCTTGGTAATCGCCGAAGCTAAAGGTGCCCAGCGCGCCCCAGAGGGCCATCAGACCAATGATCATCCCGAAGTCGCCGACGCGATTGACGATAAACGCCTTGTTCGCGGCAGTCGAGGCGCTCTTGCGTTCAATGTAGAAGCCGATGAGGAAGTAGGAGCAGACGCCGACCAACTCCCAAAACACGAACACCATCGCAATGTTGCCGGCGATCACAATGCCCAGCATGCTGAAGCAGAACAGCGACAGGTATTGGAAGAACCGCGAGTAACGGCCCGGGCGAGTCAAGTGATTGCCGCCACCGTGAGCGTGGGCGTCATGACCGTGATCGCCATGCTGGGCCGCATGGCCATGCGCGTCGTGACCATGATTGTCGTGGCCGTGGCTGCCATGAGCGTGCTGCGGGTGGCTGAGCGTGACTTCATGATCGGTCACGTCGTGCAACTCGTCGTGCATGTAGCCGCTGGCGTAGAAGTGGATGCACGAGGCGATGAAGGTGACCATGCAGAACATGCTCACCGTCAGGGCGTCGATGTAGTAGCCGATGGTGACGTTGAGTTTGCCGAATTTGCCCAGCGAGTACCAATCGCCGCTGTAGGCCTTGGGGGGCGTGACGGCATGCGCGTGGTGCTCGTCATGCGCTTCGTGCTTGTCTTTGGCATGCGCGTCGGCTTTGCCGTGACCATCGGCTTCCTTGGCGCTGACCACGGAGAACGCGCCGGTCGAGGCCGGTGCGATCTGGGCATGCGCGTCGTGACCACCCGGTGCCGAAGCACCATGCGCCTGCAGCCAGAAGAACAGGGCGGTGAAGGAGAGCGCGGCGGAGGTCAAGATGGCGGCGGTGGCGACGCCGGCGGCGTATTTACCCCCTTTGCCCATCTTGGGCCCCAGGAACAATATGAGCACGAACGAAGCCAGGGGCACCAGCCATGCCGCGCCGAGCAACTGCGATAGGGTTTGACCAAGTTCCATGTGCGATTTGTGCGAGTGGAGTGTGAGCTAACCCTTGAGTTCGTCGGCCCGGTCGACGTCGACCGTGGCATGGTTGTTATAAAAGTTGAGCGTGATCGCCAGGGCCACGGCCGCCTCGGCAGCCGCCAGCACGATGACGAACAGCGCCGCGAATTGCCCATCGAGGCCAAGCCGGAACGCCGCATCGCCGCGCAACAGGTCGCTGCTCAGCGCCACGAAGTTGACGTTGGCGCCGTTGAGGACCAGTTCGACCCCCATGAGCACCCCCAGGGCGTTGCGTTTGGTGGCCATGCAGACGACGCCAGCGGCGAACAGGATCGCGCCGACGACCATCATGTGCGAAGCGCCAATCGGTTGACTCAATAAGTTCATGGCAGCTTAACTCGCGGAAGTACGACGCTTCTTGGAACGGGCCAAATAGGCGGCGCCGACCAACACAACCAGCAAGTGAATCGAGACGATCTCAAACGGCAGCAAGTAGCTCGACATGCCGTCGCGCAAGTTGGCCGGCGTCCGCTTGTCGAGTTGATCGACGCGCACGCCCAACACCCCCAACCCGATGCGGGCCGCCGTGGGATCGGCCGGCTCGACCGACAGTTGCGCGTCGTCGGGAGCGCGCCACTCGGGAAGGGCGAAGGCCGCGGGGACCAGCAGGGCGAGCAGGCAGCCGCTCAAGAGCAGCGCCGCGATCCAATCGCCGCCGCGCGTTTTGAGTGACACGAATGGCCCTTGCGCCGTGAGCATGACGCCGAACACGAGCAACACGACCGTGCCGCCGACATAGATCATCAGTTGCATGGCCCCAACGAAGTCGGCCCCGGCCAGGAAGAACAAGCCCGAGGTCGCGCCGAGCGAAAGGATCAGGTACAGCGCCATCCGCACAATGTTGGCCGAGACCACGAGCGCGACGGCGAACACGCTCGCCACGATGGCAAAGAACAGGAAGAAGAACGTGTGCCAGTTGATAGCGTCCATCGACTTAGCGACTCCCCTGTGACGTGGCCGCGGCAACTTTGGCGGGAGCGGTGTCCTTGGCAGGTGCCGTCGCGGGGGCTGACTCGACCGCCGGCAAAGGCTCGACATGCGTGCGGAACACATACGGCTTGTCGAGCCATGCGCTGCCGGGCAGGCCGTAGTAGGTCCAGGCAATGGCTCCCAGGAACATCACCGCCGCGATCGGCGTGCAGTACTTCAGGCAGGTCGTCATGACCTGATCGATGCGCAATCGCGGCAACGTCCAGCGAATCCACATCATCACCGTCACGCCCAACACGCACTTGAGCAGGAAGTTAAGCATCCCCAGGAAGTTGCCCAGGTACGCGGCCACCGTGCCGTTGGCGCTCGTGAGCCCCAGCAAGTCAGCCACCGGGATCGGGCCATTCCAACCGCCGTAGAACAAAATCGCGGCCAAGCCGCTCACGGCGAACATCGAACCGTACTCGGCCATGAAGAAGAAGCTCCACCGCAGGCCGCTGTACTCGGTATGAAAACCGGCCACCAGTTCGCTCTCGGCCTCGGCCAGGTCGAATGGCGCGCGATTCACGCTGGCCATCGCGCAGGTAAAATAGACCCACGAGGTGATGAACGTGAACGGGTCGTGCAGCACGAGCCAGTTGGTAAACCAGCCGCGCTGCGCCTCGCCAATCTCGACCAGGTCCATCGAGCCCGCAATGAGCACCGGCACCACGACGCACATGCCCATCGGGACTTCGTAGCTGACGACCTGGGCACTCTCGCGCATCGCGCCGAAGAGGGACCACTTCGAGGCGGACGAGTAGCCGGCGAGAATGACGCCGAACACCTCCAAGCCCATCACGGCCAGTATGAAGAACACGCCCACGTTAAGCGGCACGGCCACCCAGCCATCGGCAAAGGGCAACGCCATGTAGGCCGTAAATGACGCGGCCATACTGATATACGGAGCGAGGCGAAAGAGGACGGCGTCCGCCCCGGCGGGCATCAGGTCTTCTTTCGTAATCAGCTTGAGGCCGTCGGCCAACGTTTGCAGCCAGCCGAACTTGCCCCCCACGCGCGTCGGCCCGAGTCGGTCTTGAATGCGGCCCGAGACTTTGCGCTCGAGCCAGATGAAAAACAGGGCCCCGACGGCGACGACGTTCATCAGCAGCGCGGCATGCACGGCCGCCGCGAGCAGATACGCGAGCCAGACGGGGACATATTGAGTAAGGAATTGGGCCACGGTCAGAAGTCATCCTGAGTCACAGACCAACGGCGCCGCGCAAGCGGGGTCCACTAAAGATTGTGAAATATGGCACAAGGCAGGGGGTATCGACAAGCCCCCGCCGACGAAAATCACACCGCAAGGTTGCCCACTGGACGGGTCATCCGACGGGCGGATCACCATTCTGCCCGCCGAAGTCGCACAGGCCGCACGGTTCAGGGCCAAGATTCTGCTCAAAACCGCCCCGAGAGATTTTCTCCCTCCGGGCTGAAGCGGGATTATGATGCACCTGCCGAGCTTGTCATCGATCCTGATCCCGTCATGGTTGCTCGCTGCAACGCAGCGCCAAAAACTCCCCAAGCCCGTTGAGCCGTCATGGTGAATGAACACGCAAACATCGACAACATCGCAACGTTCCTCGGTTCGATCTCGCTGTGCGAGGGAATGCAGCGCGAGCAGCTCGAGGCGATGGCTCGACAAGTGACGGTCCGGCCCTTCGCCGCCGGCGAGCAACTCGCCGACGCGAACGAGAGCGTCACCGAGTTCTGGATCGTCAACGAAGGCGAAATCGAGGCGCATCTGACCGACGCGCGAGGCCGCGAAAGTCGCTTGGGAGTCATTCGCGCGGGAGAGTCCGTCGGCGAAGTCGCCATCATGGAGAACTCACCGCGGCCTGTCCGTTTTACCGCCGCCACGCGCGGGACCCTGCTGGTCGCGCCAGTGCTCACGTTTCGCGCATGGCTCGATGCCTATCCGGCACTCATGCGAAATTTATTTCGCTTATTGAGCCTGCGATTTAGAACCGTCGTGGGCATTGCACCACGCAGCCTGCCCGGGCGCCGTCTGGGGGTCATCGCTCAATCTCCGCGTGGCTGCGTCTTGGCCGCCCGACTCATGGGTCGATTGCTGACGGCCGGCGAGCGCCTGCTGGTTTGGGCTCAATCGCCGGCTCGGCTTCGCGACACGGGGCAGTGGCCCCCTGCGGTGCCACTGGAGTCGCTCGACCCCAATCAACAGCCGCTGCTAGAGCCGCCGCGCGCCGAGATCGATCGACGCGTGGTGGTTTGGACCACCGAGCCAAGTCTGGAACACGATCCGCAACGATTATCGAGTTGCGAAGTCATACTCTGGCTGGTCGAACCGGGCGACATCGATTTGGCCAGCCAACAATTTCAGCGTTTGCTGGGCGCGATGCCCGAACTGGTCGACAAAGTGCGGATCGTGTGGCTCGTCGACGCCGCGCAACCCGTCGCGCCGCTCTTTCCGCTCTGGAAATGGAAGCATCCGGCGATCAAAGCCCCTGTCGAAACCCACGGCACGGGTCTGACGCGCCTTGAGCGCCAAGGCCTGGACCGATTGCTGCGCGCCTTGCGCGGATACTCGATTGGCATTGCGCTTGCGGGGGGCGGTGCCAAGGGGATGGCCCATCTGGGCGTGCTGCGCGTGCTCGAGGAAGCGGGCTTGTCGTTCGACGCCATGTCGGGCACCAGTGCCGGAGCGATGGCGGGGATCATGTACGCCTCGGGCATGTCGCCGGTGTCGGCAGCTGAAAACTTTCAGCGCGACCTGACGCCGTCGCGTTGGTTTCGCGCGCTGCCCAAGTGGCCCAACTTTTACTTGGTGTCGCAATTTCGCCGCTTGGCCTGGGAGCGCATGCTGCGGCGCTATTTACACGACTGGCGATTGGAACAATTGCTCATCCCGTTTTCGTCCGTCACGGTTGACTTGGTGCAGGTCCGACCCGTCGTGCGAAACGAGGGGGACGCCGTCCATGCCATTCTGGAGAGCATTAACCTGCCGGTGGTCTCGCGCCCGATCCTGCGCAACGGCATGGTGCTCGTCGATGGGGGCGTGCTCAATAATTTGCCGGCCGACGTGCTGGTCGAGCAACAGGTTGACTTTGTCGTGGGGGTCGATGTCTCGAGCCGCGTGCGCCACGAATTCGGCGGCAATCGCCCGGACGTCCCCACGGCCAAAATGAAACCCGTCAGCTCGCTCGATACGCTGTTGCGGATTTTCGAGGCGCAGGCACACAACATCGGTAACCTCCGCAATCGCGCCGTCGATTTTTGGATCACGCCAGATACTTCGCGGTTCGGGCTCGCCGAGTTTCATCGAACCCAGGAGATTGCCGCCGAAGGTGAAGCCGCGGCCCAAGGCAAGGTGGCCGAGCTTAAACAACGACTCGGCGACATGGAACAGCGGTTGCTGCAATTGCCCGCGTGCAAGTGACACTCTTTCGTATTGGCAACGCATGTCATTGTTCACGATTCAATTACTCAATGGGCTGGTCCTGCTCACGACGCTTGGGATGGCGCTGGTGGTCCATTATCACGCGCCCCGGCGTTGGGTTCGTCTGGCCTGGTCGCTGTTGCCGGTGCTCATCGTCATGGCTAGTTTCGCTTGGTTGCCTTGGTACCCTTGGGCGCTGCTGGTCTGGCTGAGCAGCTTTCTGTTGACGCTGTGTTGGTGCTACACACGAGCACCGCGCGACGACCGTGACTGGGCCCCGGGGATGGGGGTCATGCCGCGCGTGCAGTTCGACGGCAATCAGCTCACGATTCACCATTATCGCAATTCCAACTACGACGCCGCAGGCCAAGCCCTGGTCGGTTACGAAACGCGGACCTTCGACCTCGCTCGGCTCTGCTCACTCGACTACTTTCTTTCGCACTGGTCGGGCCCGGTGATGGCCCACACGCTGGTCAGTTTCGGTTTCGACGATGGCCAGTTTCTCGCGGTCTCGGTCGAGGCTCGTCGACGCCGCTGGCAATCCTACTCGCCCCTATGGGGCTTGTTTCGCGCCTATGAGCTGATGTATGTGCTCGGCGACGAACGGGATATCGTCCGACTGCGAACCAGCATCCGGCACGAACGAGTCTACATGTATCGACTCAAGCTACCGGTTGAACGCATTCGCGTGCTGCTGATCGATTATCTTCAGCAAGCCGAGTCGCTGGCAGTCAGGCCGCAGTGGTACAATTCCGTGACCAGCAATTGCACGACCAATCTCTTCTATCATCGCCATCGGAAAATTCGCGGGTGGCTCAAGCTGGGGATTTTTCTCAACGGTTTGTCGGCCCGAACGCTTTATCGACTGGGGTTTCTCGCCGATCATTTGCCCTTCGCCGAATTACACGCCCAGAGCTTGATTCAGGAGATCGGTCCAACGAACCAATCCACCACGGAATTTTCACGGGCAATCCGCACGCGCCTCGTCGTGCCTCAAGCTGTCGTTGCCCGTCCCTAAACGCTTTTGTCATAATCGCTCACCAACAGCCCTGCACTCGAATCCGACGATTCCAGGATCCGAGTGCTTCAGTGCCGCCGACGGGAACCGCTCCCATGCCGATGACCGAGCCCCCATTCGACGCCGAGCCCGCGGGCTCGTGGATCGCACGGCACAAGTGGCGCGCGCTGCTCATCGCGCTCCTCGCGCTCGGCACGATCATCGGCGTCTTATGCTGCGGCGGCATCTTTAAGGCCTACCAAACCGTTCGCGAATCGGAGCCCTATCGCCAAGCGGTCGAGCGGGTCACGAACAACTCGACGGTCATCGCACAACTCGGCGAACCAATCACGGCCAGCACGCTACCGCTGGGCGAGCTGCGCTACGACCTTGACCAAGGCGGAGGGCAAGCCAACATCAGCTTCACCGTCAGCGGACCGCGAGGCTCGGCCCAGGTCGTCACCCAGTCGCAATTTCACAAAGACGCCTGGCTCATGCGCAAACTGGTCGTCACGCTCCCCAATGGCCAAGAACTGCAACTGGCCAAATGACCGGGTGCCGCGTGCTACCGCAAATCGTCGAGCAGCCGCTCAAGTGAATCGTGTACGCTCGACGACTGACGCACGACCAGCGCGTGCGACATGCTCCAGTAGCGGACCACCCCTTGGCCGCCACGGACATCCCAACTGTCGGGCGCGATCGTGTCCTGAATCAACTCGATCAACTGCGGAGCATGACTCGTCGCGGCCGACGAGCCATTCGCGGCCGGCGAGCCGCCGGGAGCGGCGCCCAGCACTTGCCCTAGTGCGAAGGGGCCCACGGGCATTTGCAGCCGCGCAAGCGCCTTGCTCAATTGGCCTCGAATCGTCTGGCGCAACTGCTGCCGATCGACGATCGACAGCGACGTGTCATGCTTGAGCAAGTCGTGCAGCTCGACCAGCGAACGCACCAGGGGCTCGTCGAGTTTGCCGGGCTTGGCCAACCGCTGGTCGACCTTGCGCAAGGCGTCTTGCGCCGCGCCCCGCAAAGCCGAGCCCGACCGTTTCGGCTCGACTGGCGTGGTCGGCGCCGAAACACTCACGGCGGTCGATTGAGCCGCGTCGAGCAGTTTGTCGACGCTCGGCGTCTGAGCGCTCGCCGGAACACACGGCAACCACAGCAGCAACAACGGCACGACGCGCAGCTTCGTCATGACAGGGGCCTCTGCGACAGGTTATGGAGCGGTGCCGGTCTTTTTCTCGAACGAACCGGTGATCTCGACCTGGACCTTGCCGAGGTTGTCGGTCACGTCGCTATCGTAGATCCGCATTTGCAGTCGGCCATCTTCGCGGGCGTTGAACGACGTGCCGGAACCGATAAAAAACACCTTGCCGTCACGGTCGTCGCCGGTGCCCGTGACGATTCGACCCACGAGCGCGCCGATATTAAAGTCGCGCAGCTCCTTGGGGATTTCGATCCCATCGGGGGTTAGCTCATATTGCATCTGGAACTTCCATTTGCCGGCGGCCTTGATGCTGCACGGCTTCCCTTCGCCGACGGTGACACCCGTGTCTTGCCAGTCTTTGTTGGCAAACACCTCGACGCGCCGCGTCTCGGCGGTCGCTTCACGTTCGCGAATCGCCCCCAGCCTGTCCTCGGCCAGCTTGTATTGCGGAATCAGTCGCAGCACCTGCTCGTAGCATTGCCGCGCCTTCTCTAATTGATTGGTCTTCTCATATTCACCGGCCAGCTTTTCAACCGCAGTGACGAATTGCTTATGAGCTTCGATCAAGCGTGGGTCGTCCAGCTTGACCTCATCCTTGGGCTTCCCTTTGCCCCCCTTGGCGTTGATGCCGGGGCGCGTCCCCTGCCCTGGCTGAGGCACTTGAGCCCACAGGGTGCTAACGACGAAGACGCCGACGAGCGACGCGACCACACAGGGGCCCAGACGCCATGACATAATGCGATGCTCCGAACGGTTCCGGTGAATTGAGCCGCCGGGGCCAGACAACCGCCCCGCGATGCGACACTTTGACGCCCTCTATTAGAGCGACTACCGCATGCGAGGGCAAGAAAGTCACGCTTCCTCGGCCGGGTCGACGGGCAACTGCAACTCGGCGACACACTGCCCGGCGACGATCGTCTGCTCGATGATTCGCGGCACGTCGGCGGGTGTGACGTGGCCGTACCAAATTGCCTGGGGGTAAATGACCACGGTGGGGCCCGCCTCGCAGCGGTCGAGGCAGCCCGCCTCGTTGGCCCGCACCTGCCATTGAAGCCCCCGCCGCTTGAGTTCATCTTTGAAACACTGCCGCAGGGCTTGGGTCCCCTCGGGGTCGCAACAGCCCCGCGGATGATTGGGCTCGCGCGTGTTGCAGCAGACAAAAATATGATGCGTCAGGGCCGTCACGGTGTGCTCCGCCAGGTAATGGGGTGGTCGTCAGTCGTCGAGTCGCCGCGGGGGGTCGGCTTTGTGCTGGGCCTCAAGGTACGACGACAACAGGATCTGCGCGGCCAGTTTGTCGAGCCGCTGCTTGCGTTGTTTATTGGTCATTTCAGCCGCCATCAGAAAGCGCTCGGCCTCGACGCTGGTGAAGCGTTCATCAAAAAACGCGACCGGCACTTGCGTGAGCGCCGCGAGCCACTGGCCAAACGCCCGCGCCTCAAGCGACTTACCACTCTCGTAGCCGCTGAGATGGACCGGCAGCCCAACCACAAAGCCCGCAAGCCGCTCGGAGCTGGCCAGCAGACGGAAGTATTTTTCGTCGGCCGCCGCGCCGCGCCGCGTGTAGTTTTCGTAAGGACTCGCGATCGTCTGCCGCGCGTCGCTCACCGCGATGCCAATGCGCACCGTGCCATAGTCGATCCCGGCCAGTCGACCCGCGTTGGGTAAGACCACCGGGGCATTGCTCACAGGTTCGCTCACGGTGCTTCCGCTCATTCCTCGAATTCGTCACGAGACCATGCATGCGTCCACGATCGTACGCGCTCCAGCATGCCTGGGCGGCGCCTTTTGAGCAAGAGCCGACCGCTGACCTCCAGGGCACCCCCGGGTCACTCCGGCTCGCATCGTTCGGGTGCTAGCTGGCCTGGGGCGAGCTGGCTGACCTTAAAATAATTTTGCGAGGCAGTCGAAACAGTCGACACTATCCCTAGATGCCCGATTCCCTCTCGCACTTCGCCGCGCTGAACCATGAGCAGCCCAACACCACCCACCGACGGCCCCAACGACCTCCCAGAGCCCGCCGAGGGGCTCAAGCACGTCAACGATCTGATCAACATGATCCGCGAGTCGGCCGAGAAGCTGGCGGCCGACAAGCCGAGCCGGGGCGACCTGAAAATCCTCAGCCGCACGCTCCGCGAATTGCGCTACGCATTCAAGGTGTTCAGCCCGTATCGCGATCGTCGCAAGGTCACGGTGTTCGGATCGGCCCGCACGCGCAGCGACGAACCCGCCTACCAGCAGGCCGTCGAGTTTGGCCGGGCCATGGCGCAGCAGGGATGGCTCGTCGTGACCGGCGCGGCCAGCGGCATCATGGAGGCGGGGCACCTCGGCGCGGGGCGCGAGAACTCGATGGGGCTCAACATCATGCTCCCCTTCGAGCAAGGTTCCAACCCGATCATTGCCGGCGACCCGAAGCTTGTGCACATGAAGTACTTCTTCACGCGCAAGCTCATGTTCGTCAAGGAATGCGACGCGGTGTGCTGCTTGCCCGGCGGGTTCGGCACGCTCGACGAAGGGCTCGAGGTGCTCACGCTGTTGCAAACCGGCAAACGCGACCTCGTGCCGGTCGTGTTTCTCGACGAACCGGGGGGCTCGTTCTGGCACGACTTGCACGAGTTCTTCATCAAGCGTTTGCTCTCACGCAAGTTGATCTCGCCCGAGGACGTGCATCTCTATCGACTCACCGATTCGCTCGACGAGTCGGTGCAGGAAATTTTGACGTTCTATCGCGTGTACCACAGCATGCGATTCGTCCGCAACAAACTCGTGCTGCGGCTACGTGAGCGGCCGTCGGCCGAGAAGCTCGATCAGATCAACACACAGTTCACCGATATTTTGAGCGAGGGCACGTTTCAGCTCAGTGGCCCGCTCGCCGATGAGGCCGACGAAACCGAACTCTCCCAGATGACCCGACTCGTGTTTCGTTTCAATCGACGCAGCCTCGGTCGGCTACGCGTGCTGATCAATGTGCTCAACGAGCCAGCAGCTTGAACGAACGAGGGCTATTGAGGTTCATATAATTAAGTTAATAGGACGACCAGCGGGAGTCCGTAAATACCGGCCTCGCGTTGCTCGGCCTATTAAGTTCATTATCTGAGGATCAATAACGGAGCACCCCCAGCCCATCGACCCGTTATGGAATCGGGTCTTCCTTGGTCGGGATGAGCCGCACGAGCTTGGCGGCCCCCCAGGGAGCAACGACCAACTCGGCCGACAGGTTGTGTTGATTGCGTTGCTGTTCCAACTTGAGGCCGGCCCCCTCTTGCACGAAATACGCCTCGACGCCGTAACGCACCTCGCAACGATAGCGCGAGTAGTGTGAGCAGAGCCCCTTGATGAACACGCCCGACTCGGGCCGCTCCAGACTCCACTTGACCGCGTGATGATGTCGCCCGTCGCGGTCCAGTTCAAGTGTGGCGTAGATGACGCGATCGGTCATCTCGGCCGTGTTCTGATAGTTATCGTCGGGGAGTTGAGGTGCCCCTTCGACACTCGTCCCCTGCGGCGAGTTAAAATCGTAGCGCAAGATCACGTAGTCGCCGCGGAACAAGTCGCGCGGATCGATCGGCTGCACGCGGACGATAATGTGCTCGCCGAAAATAAAGGGCAAGCTGTGCAGCACGATCATCGAACTGAGGATGACCACCTGAAGCAGCACACTGCCCCAGAGAATGGCAGCCGAATGGGCGCGTCCCCACACCCAGAGGCGATCGCACCGCGCGGCAAACGGGCAGCAGGGGGTCGCGTTCTCAAGCGTGCTCGACATGGCGCACCTCCCGTTGTCGTCCCCACCAGCGGGCCACCACGACCAGCGTGACCGCCATCAAGAAGAACAGCCCCGCCGCGCCGAGCATGCCGCCGGCTTCGGCGAACAGATCGACGTACCGCAGCCAGCCCCAGAGCAACAGATACCCGACCCCGGCCGAGAACGTGAGTCCCCTTTGTTCTCGGACCCCGACCTGAATGAGCCACAGCGCCATGCCGATCATCGTCAGGTTGATGGCGATGACGGCACCCCAGGGCGTATCGGCGCTGTAAGCGCCGGACTCACGTGCTTCCGAGAGATTGAGCGCCGCGAACACGGCGGCGATCAGCACCAGCACCAAAGCCGCGAGCGGCTCCCATTGCCGCCGCAGAACTTGCTGCAACCGCTGCGGCGACCACGCCGATACCTGATCTCGGCCGAGTCGTCCCCAGTCCAGGCCACAGATCACCACGGCCGAGACGATCGCGAACACGAACAACGGTAGCAGGTCGAATGGCGCTGCGCGCCGTCCCCACCAGTTGAACATCGAGCGGTAGAACTCACCGAAGCTCAGCGGAATGAGTGCCCCGCCGGTCAGCAACGTTCCCCAGAATCGATAGGGGATTGCCAGCCGACTCCCCACCGAGTGCAACTCGGCCAGCATGAACAGCAGCGGCCCAAGGGCTGCGACCACGAACACCATTTGCTGCCGGAAGTCCCATGCCAGTCCTTGCAACGTACACCACCAGGCAATGATCGCGACGTAGGCGCTGAGCGCGACGAGCGAGCGCGCACGATACGACCACCACATGCCCGGCGCAATGAGCACCGCCGCGGCATACGCTCCGTTGGGCATATTGCGCCACCACCAAGGACCCAGATGCGAAAAGTTGATGATCTCCATGCCGGTCCATAACGCCACCAGCGACGCGACCAGCAGGTGCAACAGCACCGAATCGAATGCCCAGGCGATGGGGATGACCCCCACGGCCCACCAGAAGACGCCATCGGGATAGTGCGCGTCGAGATGGAAGACCTGCGCGATCAACCAGATGGCGACCCCGTACAAGATGCAAGCCGCAAAGCACAGCGTGTTCGCCAGTCGGATGCGCGGCGTGCGAAAGCGCAGATACGCGGCCGTGGCGTGAGCCGAGAGCACCATCGTAAAACTCATCGCCACCTTGAGCCACCAGGCCAACTCTTGCCAGTTGTAGCCCACGACCAGCAGCACCGCCAAACACGCAAACAACGCGGCGATCGACTGCAAGGCCATCACCCCGCGCGAGCTGTGTTGCTGCCGCGAGGACTCGACGCTTTCGTACTCGGCAAGCACGCGCTGGGCTTGCTCCGCCGTGACAATGTCCGACTGCTGCCAAGCCGTCAATTCGGCACTTAGCCACTCACGCTGACGATCACTGAGCGGACGCAGTGGCATCGGGCGAGACCCTAGAATAAATGGTGCTTATAACGCCACCAGCTTACCATCCTGGCGCGACGAAGCAACGAGCGCGTCGAGCACCCGTTGCGTATTGAGCGCCTGCTGGGCCCAACGGTCGTCGGGCTTGCCGCCCAGCACAAGCTGCGAGAACGTGCGGAATAAATTCGTTTCCTGAGCATTACGCGCGTTGCTGCTGTACTCATTGAGCGACACGCGCCGCGCACGCGGCTCCATCGTGAACTGGCAGCCATCGATCGCGAACAGCGAGTTGGCCACCTCGAAGCCGACCTCGGCCCCGCAGTCGGGCAACACGAAATCGCTGAGCCGCAGCAGCCCTTTCGTGCCGCTCACATGGGCCCACTGCTGATGGTTGGTCTGGAACGAACAGAAGAAGCTGGCCGACACGCCCCCCGCAAACCACATCTCGCCCGAGAACTCCATCGGCACCGGCGCGGTGCTGTCCGATCGGCCCAGTTGAGCCAGCAACCGACCGCTGACCTTCTCGGGCAGTTGCTCTTTCATCGTCCAGAGCGTGAAGCGCGTGTTGTACCAGCCCAGGTCGCCGAGGCAGCCGAGTGGCTCAAGTTCGTAACTCATGCGAATGTTGTCGCGGAGAAACTCCTCGGGGGCATGAAAGCTGAACTGCGAGGTGATGCGGCGAATCTGGCCCACGCTCGTGCCGTCGTCGAGTGCCGCGCGCATCATGGCCATCCGGCCGCTGTGCATGAACATCACGCCATCCATGAACTGCACGTTATTGGCGCGGCAGGCGGCGACCATCTCGGCAACGTCTTGCGCGTTGCAGCCGACCGGCTTCTCGCACAGCACATGCTTGCCCGAGTGTGCGGCCCGAACCACCCAGCTCTTGCGCACGCCCGTCGGCAGTGGAATGTAGACCGCGTCAATCTCTTTCGAGGCGAGCAACTCTTCATAGGAGCCGAGCGCCACGGGCACGTGCGGATGGGGGACATGCGACTGGCACTCGGCAATGAACTGCCGGCTCTTGGCGATGTCGCGGCTGGCGACGGCCACGAGTTGAGCATTGCCGGCAAGCCGGATCGCTTGCCAATTCTTCCTGGCAATTCCGGCCGCACTCAATATCCCCCACCGACAGACCCGCTCGCTCATGACAGACGACCTTCGCTTGAATTGGATGTCATTATGATTCGCTCAACTTAGCCGAGGG